>NZ_VFML01000002.1:600000-900000 GCF_006715045.1 Amycolatopsis cihanbeyliensis
GCCGAAGGCGAGCACGGCCAGCACCACCACGCCCGCCACCCCCACCAGCGTGGTGACGACCGCGAACCGGCGACGTCGTCCGCCCGCACCGGACAGCAACGAACCCGGCACCCAACGCTCGGCCAGCCTCCCCGTACGCGTCGCGCGGGAGGCGTCCGCAGTGGCCTCCGCCCTGGCCGCCTCCTCGGCCAGTTCGCGGAGACGGGTCTCGGAATCGACGACTCGGACATCGTGTGGGCCCGGCGCGGTGTCCGCGGGGCCGAGTGAATTGTCGAACACATATTCGACGCTAGGGGTCGCTGGGTGGCGACCGGTAGTCCCGACCGCGTCGCCTGTGGACAACACGGGTGATGGGGATGGATCGGCTCACCAACGGGTTTCCCGCGCGTTCCGGTCGGCGCGGCGGCCCGTGCCGGTTGCGGGTCAGCGACCCGTGGGACGTTGCACCACGACCCCGAGCACACCGGGGCCGGTGTGCGCCCCGATCACGGCGCCGAGCTCGGAGACCACGCATCCGGTGGACGCGGGCAGCCGGTCCTCCAGGCTGTTGGCGAGCTCGACGGCGCGCTCCGGCGAGGCAAGGTGATGCACGGCGAGCTCGACCGGGTCCTGGCCGGCGGCCGAGACCGCGAGGTCCACCAACCTGGCGACGGCCCGGTGCATCGTGCGCACCTTCTCCAGCGGCCGGATCTGCCCCTCGTCCATCCGCAGCACCGGCTTGACCGACAACGCGGTGCCGAGCAGCGCCGCCGCGGGGCCGATCCGGCCGCCCCGGCGCAGATGTTCCAGGGTCTCCACCACGAACAGGGTCTCCGAGCGCCGAGCCGCGCGCACGGCCGCGGCCTCCACCTCGGCTCCCCCGCAGCCGCGCGCCGCGGCGTTCGCCGCGCGCAGGGCCGCGAAGCCCAGCCCCATCGCGGTCGTCCTCGAGTCGACGACCCGCACGAGATCCGGGCCGACCTCCTGCGCGGCGAGCACGGCGGACTCCCAGGTGCCGGACAGCTCGCTGGACAGGTGCACCGACACCACCGCATCGGCGCCGCCTCGCAGCAGGGCCCGGAACGCCGCGGCGAACTCGGTGGGGGTCGGCCGGGAGGTGGTGACGATCCGGCGCTGGCCGAGCGCCTCGGCCAGCGCCGCGGGTCCGATATCCACGCCGTCCAACACGGCGACGCCGTCGATCAACACATGCAGTGGGACGACGTGGACCGCGTGCCGGTCGGCGAATCCTTCCGGCAGATGGGCAGTGGAGTCCGTGACAACGGCAACCGGCACGGCCGCAAGCCTACTTGCCGGTGGGGGTGAGCAGCGGGGCGATCAGCGTGGCCATCGCCGTGCCTACCGCGGCGTGCCCGGCCCAGCCCCAGTGCATGCCGTCCGGGTTGCCGTGGCCACCCCGCACGTGCGCGCCGATCAGCTCGGGCAGGTCCAGCACGGGCACCTCGGTCCGGCGTGCCCAGTCGGCCACCGCCGCCATGGTGCGGGCATGCATGGTGTGCACGTAGCCGTAGGACTCGGCGCGATGCACGGCGGGCAACCAACCGACGATCGGCAGCCCCGGCCGCAGCACGCGCAGCGCCTCGACCGCCGTATCGAGATAGTGCGCGGTCAACCGGGCAGGCAGGACGGCGGGTCTGCCCCGCATCGCCACCGCCAGCCGGGGCTGCGCGGCCAGGTAGGCCCGGCGCACCACCCGGCGCAACCCCGGCGGTCGCAGGTACCGCAGCCCGGTACGCAGGTAGGTCGGCAGCGGCGAGGGCAGTGCGTCCATACTGCCGACGGCGAGCACCAGCACGTCCACCCGGTGCAGCTCGGCCCAGACCCGTGGATCGTCCGTCAGCGACCACCACGCGTCCCGTGCCGTCCATCCGACCCTGGCCACGATGTCCGCATGCCCGCCGAGGGCCGCTGCCGTCACGTTCGGCCACAGCCGGGGCTCGTCCGCGGGGTACGGTCCGTCGGGACCGTGGAAGCTCAGCGAGTCGCCGAGCACCATCATCCGGGCCGGGTGCGCGCTCAACGCAGGCCGGACCCCACGATCCCGGCGTTGTACGCGTGCAGCCGCCACCTGCCGTCCCGGCGGCCGAGTTCCACCCAGTGGCAGTTGTCGATGCCACCGAGCGAGGGCCAGGCCGTCACCGGCAGCTCCAGCAGGCGGGCGGTGAGCGCGATGATCAACCCGCCGTGCGCTGCCAGCAGCACGGTCCGCCCGCTGTCCGAGCCGGAACTACGCAGGTCGGCAACGACGTCGACAGCGCGATCGGCCACCTCCACCCTGGACTCGCCCCCAGGGGGCGCCCACGTGGGGTCGGAGCGCCAGCGTTCCCGCTCCCCGGGCGATCGTTCGTCGACCTGGGCGCCGGTGAGCCCCTGCCATTCCCCCAGATGGGTTTCCCGCAGCCGCTTGTCGATGCGCAGCGGAACCCCGATCGCCTCGGTGAGCACCGTGGCGGTGTCGGTAGCCCGGTGCAGGTCGGATGCGATGACGAACTCGGGTTCGAACCGGGCCAGCGCGGGCGCGGCGAACCGAGCCTGGTTCCAGCCGACCTGCGTCAGCGCCGAATCCAGGTGCCCCTGCATTCGCCCGGTGGCGTTGTAGTCGGTCTCGCCGTGCCGCCACAGTACGAGCCGCCGCAAACTCACGAGGTTCCGTCCTCCGGGGCCGACACGTCCTCGGCGGCCGCCGAGGACCGGGCCTCCAGGCCCTCGACCTCGATCCGGGGGCAGTCCTTCCAGAGTCGTTCCAGCCCGTAGAACGACCTTTCCTCGTCGTGCTGAACGTGCACGACCACGTCCACATAGTCCAGCAGTACCCAGCGTCCCTCTCGGGCACCCTCCCTGCGCGTCGGCTTGTGGCCCGCGATCCGCAGCTTCTCCTCGACGTTGTCGACGATCGCGCCGACCTGCCGCTCGTTGGGCGCGGACGCGATGACGAACGCGTCGGTGATCACCAGCTGATCGGAGACATCGAGCACGACCACGTCGATAGCCTTCTTGTCCGCCGCCGCGTGGGCGGCCACCACCGCCAGTTCTCGTGCCTCGGCCGTCGCTGCCACAGTGCTCCTTCGGGTATGGGTACGCCCGCAGCAGGGTACTTCACCCGCCCGTCCCGAACGCGGCCGTTCGGTGCCTGTTCCGCGACGCGGCACGAGCGGCTCGGCCGGGCCCGGCTCCGTCACGACCGCCACCGTCGCAGGTCGTGCGCCCGGCCTCGCCACCCAGGGCTGAGTCGCGCGCGTCCTCCACTCACCGCACGCGGCCGAGCCCGGTCCGCGGACAGGCGCTCAGGCGCCGTGCGGTCCGGGTTGGTGACCGCGGTACAGCTTGCGCTTGTAGATGTATCGCACCACACCGTCAGGCACCAGGTACCAGACGGGCTCACCGCGGCCGGCCCGCTCCCGGCAGCCGGTCGAGGAGATCGCCATCGCGGTCACCTCGACCAGGCTGACCTTGCCGCTGGGCAGGTGGTGGTCGTTGAGGTGGTAACCGGGCCTCGTCACCCCGATGAAATGCGCGAGGGTGAAGAGCTCGTCGGCGTTTCGCCAGGTCAGGATCTGTTCCAGGGCGTCGGCGCCGGTGATGAAGTACAGCTCGTCCTCCGGGTACTCGGCGCGCAGGTCCCGCAGGGTGTCCACAGTGTAGGTCTGCCCACCGCGGTCGATGTCCACCCTGCTCACCGAGAACACCGGATTGGAGGCCGTGGCGATGACCGTCATCAGATAGCGGTCCTCCGCCTTGGTGACGGTCCGGCCCGACTTCTGCCATGGCTGGCCGGTGGGCACGAAGACGACCTCGTCGAGGCCGAACCGGGCTTGCACCTCGCTGGCGGCGACCAGGTGACCGTGGTGTACAGGGTCGAAGGTGCCCCCCATAACCCCGATACGACGTGGCGACATGGCAACCAACCCTATACACCGAGGTCACGCGGTGCGTGGGTCGGCGTTCCGCTCCCCGGCCCTGCCGGACCCACGCACCGCGCCTTTGTTCGGCGGTCCAAGGGGGTAACCGCCGCATGCCAGCCGCTCCCCCGCGAGCACTGACATGCCCAGGAGAGTCCCGGGTGGGCCGACCATGACGCGACTTGGAACTGTGGCGTGAATCACCCGTTCGCTGCGATCGATGTCACGAACGCTCCCGTCGCTCCTCGCTCGCCAACTCCGGCGCGCGGACCGTCGGCCCGATGCGGTAGACCTGGCGCCGTGGACACCGAAACCCTCCGTGCGCACGCCGCCGACCTGCTCCGTGCGCTGGCCGGCGAGGACGCCGTGCTGCGTGACGACCAGTGGGCCGCCATCGAGGCGCTGGTGGCGCACCGGCGGCGAGCCCTGGTCGTGCAGCGCACCGGCTGGGGCAAATCCGCCGTCTACTTCCTCGCCACCGCGCTGCTGCGCCGGCAGGACAGCGGCCCGACCGTGATCATCTCGCCGTTGCTGGCACTGATGCGCAACCAGATCGCGGCGGCCGCCCGCGCCGGCATCCATGCCGCCACGATGAACTCGGCCAACCCGCAGGAATGGGACGAGGTGCAGGCCAGGATCGCGGCCGGCGAGGTGGACGTGCTGCTGGTGAGCCCGGAACGGCTGAACAACCCCGACTTCCGGGACGCCGTACTGCCCAAGCTCACCGCCTCCGCCGGGTTACTGGTCGTGGACGAGGCGCACTGCATCTCCGACTGGGGGCACGACTTCCGCCCCGACTACCGGCGGTTGCGCACGCTCCTGGCCGACCTTCCGGACGGCGTGCCCGTACTGGCCACCACCGCCACCGCCAACGACAGGGTGGTGACCGATGTCGCCGACCAGCTCGGCGTCGGCCACGAAGGCGACGCCCTGGTGCTGCGCGGACCCCTGGACCGGGAGAGCCTGCGTCTCGCGGTGGTCACGCCACCGACGGCGGAGGCCAGGCTCGCCTGGCTGGCCGAGCACCTGGCCGAGTTTCCGGGTTCCGGAATCGTGTACACGCTCACCGTCGCCGCCGCGCACGACGTCGCGGGCCTGCTGTCCGAGCACGGATACCGGGTCGCCGCCTACACCGGGCGGACCGACCCCGCCGAACGGCACGCGGCCGAGGACGACCTGCTCGCCAACCGGGTGAAGGCCTTGGTCGCGACCTCGGCGCTGGGTATGGGGTTCGACAAGCCGGATCTAGGCTTCGTGGTGCACCTCGGCGCCCCTTCCTCGCCGATCGCCTACTACCAGCAGGTCGGCCGGGCCGGGCGCGGCGTCGAGCGGGCCGAGGTCGTCCTGCTGCCCGGAGCCGAGGACGCCGAGATCTGGCGCTACTTCGGCTCGCTGGCCTTCCCCGACGAGCAGCGGGTCACCCAGGTGCTGAACGCGCTGGTGTACGCGGACCGCCCGCTGTCGACCGCGGCACTGGAACCGGTGGTGGAGCTGTCCCGCTCCCGGCTGGAGATGGTGCTCAAGGTGTTGGACGTGGACGGCGCGGTGCGCCGGGTCCGCGGCGGCTGGGAGAGCACCGGGCGGGAGTGGCGCTACGACGCCGAGCGGTACCGGCGAGTGAGCCAGGCAAGGGCGGACGAGCAGCAGGCCATGCTCGGTTACCTGGACACCACGGGGTGCCGGATGGAGTACCTGCTGCGCCAGCTGGACGATCCGCACGCGGCGCCCTGCGGTCGCTGCGACAACTGCACCGGCGGGCACTGGTCGGTGGAGGTCTCCTCCAGCACCACGGCCAGCACCCGGGAGCGCCTGCGACGGCCCGGCATCGAACTGCCGCCGCGCAAGCAGTGGCCGACCGGGATGGGCACCCTGGATGTCCCGCTGTCCGGCAAGATCAGCGCGGCGCAGCAGGCCGACCCCGGGCGGGCCCTTGGCAGGCTCACCGACATCGGCTGGGGCAACCGGCTGCGCGAGCTGGTCGGCACGCGAGCGGCCGACCAGGCGGTGCCCGAGCAGGTGTTCCAGGCCTGCCTCGCGGTACTCGCGGCCTGGGAGTGGCCGGTGCGCCCGGTCGCGATCGCCGGAATCGCCTCCCGCGCCCGGCCGAACCTGATGCGGAGCCTGGCGAGCAGGCTGTCCGAGGTCGGCAGGCTGCCGCTGCTCGGCATGGTCGAGCCGACCGGACCGCCACCGCGCAGGGCGAACAGCGCGCAACGGCTCGCCGACCTCTGGGAGCGGCTCACCCTGCCCGAGGACGTGCGGTCCGCACTGGCCGAACCGGGCGGGCCGGTTCTGCTGGTGGATGACCTGATCGACACCGGCTGGACCATGACGCTGGCCACCCGGATGCTGCGGGAGGCAGGCGCCCCGGCCGTGCTGCCGTTCGTACTGGCTTCCACATCCTGAGCGGCCCGCGTCAACACCTTACGAATATTCGGCCGACTGTGGCAAAGTTCCCACATCGGCGCGGCACGACACTGGGGAGGGCGGCGTGGTCGAATCGGAGGTCCGGCGTGCCGCCAGGCACCGGCTGCCGGTCCGGAAGCTGGTCGCCGCCAGCATCGGCAACGCACTCGAATGGTTCGACTGGACGATCTACGCGACGTTCAGCATCTACTTCGCCAGCGCCTTCTTCCCCGGTGAGCTCGCCGATATCAACACCTTCGCCACCTACGCGCTGGCGTTCTTCTTCCGCCCGCTCGGCGGGATGCTGCTCGGTCGGTTCGCGGACCTGCGCGGCCGCAAACCGGCGATGATCCTCACCATCATGCTGATGGCGGGTGGCTCGGTGCTGATCGGCGTACTGCCCACCTTCGACCAGGTCGGCTGGCTCGCCCCGGTGATGTTGCTGCTGGCGAGGGTCGCACAGGGACTCTCGCTGGGTGGTGAGGTCTCCAACGCCTCGGCCTACCTCGGCGAGATCGCCCCTGCGGACCGGCGGGGCCGCTACTCCTCGTTCTTCTACATCTCCACCGGCGGCGCGGTGCTGATCGCCTCGATTCTCGGCTTCGTGCTCGCCCGCACGCTGGAGCAGGCTCAGATGGAGTCCTTCGGATGGCGGATCCCGTTCCTGGTCGGCGGCGCGCTCGGGGTGATCGGCCTCTGGCTGCGCCGCAACCTCGCCGAGACCGAGCAGTACCAGCAGAACAAGCAGGCGGCCCGGCGGGTGCCGCACCCGTTGGCGACGACGCTGCGGCAGCATCCGAAAGCCGTGGGGCAGCTCGTGGGCTTCACGATGCTGTCCACCCTCTGCTACTACACCTTCTTCAGCGCGCTCACCCCGTTCGCGGTCAACAACCGTGGTGTGGGGGAGGTGGAGGTGTTCCTGGCCCTGTCCGTCGCGACCGCACTGTTCGTCGCCCTGCAGTACCCGATGGGCGCGCTGTCCGACCGCTTCGGCCGCAAACCGCAGCTACTGGCATGGTCCGCGGCGACCGCCGTACTCATCGTTCCGCTGTCCACCCTGGTACGCCCGGGATTTCTCAATCTGCTCGTGGTCTTCTGCGTGGGTCTGGCCTGCTACACCGCGATGACCTCGATCGCCCCGGCCATCATGAGCGAGCTGTTCCCCACTCGCCTGCGCGCGCTCGGGATCGGTGCCTGGTACAACCTGACCGTCGCCTGCTTCGGCGGCACCGCCCCGTTGATCATCAGTGCCCTGGCGAAAGCGGGCGCATCCTCGGTCTTCTTCTGGTACGTGACCGCCGGGGCGGTGGTCGGGTTCCTGGTCATCCTCACCCTGCCGGAAACCAGGAACACCGAGCTCCGGTAACGCTCACCCGGCCTCGCACAGCTCGGCGTGCGCCTTCGGTGCGACCTCGGCGAGCCTGCGCAGGTTGTCGCCCTCGAGGTGCAACACGAAGTCGCAGTGACTCCCGAAGAACAACGTCGCCGACCGGTCGCACGGGTTCACCTCGTACCGGATCTCGGTTCCGCTGGCGATCTCCACCCACGACTCCACCGACACGCCGGTCTGCCAGTGCAAAGCCATCTCCACCACACCCTCTCACTCTGGCGACAAACTACGCTACTCGCCGCTACGTCTCATCGAAACTGCGATATGCAGTAGATGAAGCGCAGGATCGCAACTGCGAAACGTCAATGCGACACGACCGGTGTCGCCCGAGAACCGAGACGGGGGATCACGACCATGCCCACCCCAACCGTGCGGCGGCTTCAACTGGGCAACGAGCTACGTCACCTGCGCGAACGCGCCGGAAAGACCCTCGACGAGGCCGCGAAGATCATCGACCGCAGCCCGACCTCGGCCTCCAAGCTGGAGAACGGCATCACCGGGATCAAGGCGAACGACCTACGGGCACTGATCCAGTACTACGACGCCGCGATCACCGCCGAGGGCGGCGACCCGGTTGACCTGGACTGGTACTTCGAGCTGAACAAGGGCGCGGCCAACCGCGGTAGGTGGACCGGCTACCGCTCCACCTACCCGAAGTACTTCCGCATGGCGGTCGACCTGGAAGCCGACGCCCAAGCAATCAACATCTACCAGAACGAGGTCGTCCACGGCTTGTTTCAGACCGAGGACTACATGCGAGCAATGCTGGCCGAGGCCCAGGTTCGCAAAGATGACGAGACCACCGAAGGCATGGTGCGGGCACGCCTGGCCCGGCAGCATGTGATCACGAAGGCGGGCGCACGGACGATCACCTTGGTCCTGTCTGAGTCCAGTCTGCATCGCATGATCGGCGATCCGGAACTCATGCGCGGGCAGTTGACTCACCTGGCCGACGTGGCAAAGCGCCCGAATATCCAGCTACAGATACTGCCGTTCCGATGCCGCACCGCGCCGAGCACGATGTTTCCGTTCGCCCATGTGCAGGTGGCCTCGGCAGGGCGCGAAGCTCCTCCGCTCGAGTACATCTACGTAGAGCAGTACAACAACGGTCACTATCTCGACGGTTTGCAAGACATCCGTGACTACAATGCGTTGTGGAACCGGCTGCTTGGAACAGCACTCGATCCGGTCTCCTCCCAGGAGCTCCTGCTACAGACAGCCGACCGGTTCCGGTAGATCCGTCCGCCGAAAGAGAGTCCCATGGTTCCCCACACCAACGAGTTCACCAACTGGCGCAAGGCCCGCGCCAGCGACAAGAACGGCGGAAGCTGTGTCGAGGTGGGTTATGCCGCCGATGGCCGGGTCGCCGTGCGCGACACCAAGGATCGCGGCAGGCCCCCGCACGTGTTCACCCGCGAGGAATGGCTGGCCTTCCTGGACGGTGCCAAGAACGGCGAGTTCGACGTGTAACTCACACCTGAACAACCCGTCACTAGCAGGCACGTTCGGTAGTCGCACACCGCACGGTATTCACACCGGCTACCTTGCCATGTCATCTCGCATCGGGAATCGTCAGTTGCGCAACGATAATGCGACGGAGTAATCATGGCGAGGCACGAACTTCCGGCCGATCGTGGCGATGGCCATGAGAAGGGCCGCTACACCCACGGCAACACCAAGCCGATCGAAGAGTCGAGCCCGGACAAACGCAGCAAGGACGATCGAGGCGACGACGACAGCGACCGCAACGACGACCAGCGGTGAGTTCATCGGATCCGGTCTGGCGCCGCCTGCTGACGGAGGTTTTCCGGGAATGGTTCATCTCGGAAACCATCTGGATCGACACGGCCGATGGCGAACTGGCCCTGTCGGCTGTCTCGAAAAGCACGGAACCGCAACGGTGGGCCCGGGCCATCACGGAAGATCGTTACCTGGTGACACAGGTCAACTTCGGCGCCGACCCACCCGACGGCGAGCTTCCCTGGCCGTCCAGCTCGTCCAGCATGCCCAGCATCGTGGCGATGATGCTGGAAGCGCTGGACGTGCGGCACGGGCAGAGCGTGCTGGAGATCGGCACCGGGACCGGATGGAACGCGGCCTTGCTCTCCCGCCGGGCCGGTGACGCCGGTCGAGTGGTCACCGTCGAGGTGGACCCCACCCTCGCGGAACGCGCTCGCGGCGCGCTGGATCGCGCCGGGTACTCACCAACGGTCGTGACCGGCGATGGCGCGAAAGGCTTCCCGGACGGCGCGCCGTACGACCGGATCATCGCCACCGCCTCGTTCCGGGAGGTACTGCCCGCGGCGTGGCTGGAGCAGCTCCGTCCGGGCGGACGGCTGGTCGGCCCGTGGGACAACGACTGGCTCGGCGGCATGCTCGTACTCGACAAGGACGAGGACGGCAACGCCACCGGACGATTCCGTGACCAACTGGCCTTCATGCGACTACGCGACCAGCGGGCCGCGTACTACGGCTGGGAGCCCGAGGAATCCGAGATCGAGCGGGCCGCGCTCACCGAAACCGGCTGCCGGGGCAGCGACGGGGACAACATCTTCAACCCCGAACTCGGCCGGTTCGCCATCGGCGCGCTCGTCCCGGACTGCTACCTGCACATCGACTTCAACACCCCCGCCGACTACCACCACGTGGTGGATCTCGACGACGGCTTCGCCCGCTCCTTCGCCCGGATGTACTGGGACGTCAACACACCAACGCATTACCAGGTGCGGCAGCTCGGACCGCGCAAGCTGTGGGACGAGGTGGAGGCCGCCTACGACTGGTGGCACGACAACGACGAACCCGGAATGGAACGGTTCGGCCTGGAAATCCGCGACGGCAAACAATGGCTATGGCTGGACCACCCGGACCACGTTGTCCGGGTGGTCACCGGCTAAACGTCACGAGCGTGGGTGGCCCATGATCCGGTCCCGGAGGAAGGTGGGCTCCACCAGGTCGAGTCCGTGCGAGGTGTCCACGATCTCGGTCTCGACGCCGGGAGCCAGCCGGGCGAGCCTGGCTTGTACCTCCCGGGCGTCGTGTAGGGGGCTCCGCCCGGCGAGGATGATCCGGGTGGGTACCGAGATCCCCCGCAGCCCCTCGTCGGTGAAGTCGCCGATCATGAACGCTTTCATCCGGAATGGCAGCTGCGCGATCATCAGCCGCCGGATCGCGGGATCCACGAACCCGCTGTACTTCGAGTCCGCCTTGATCCGCCGGCGCAGGAAACCGGGCAGGAACATCGTCAGCAACCCCGTCCAGAGGTAGCCGTACACCCTGAGCCATGACCTGAAGAAGCCAGCCGGGTCGAAGGCGGTCACCCGGGAAACCCGCTCCGGCCGGTGGATCGCCTGGTTGAGCGCGAGCCAGCCGCCGCGCGATAGCCCCACAAGGTGGACCTTGTCGTGCCCCACGCTGTCCAGTACCTCGGCCAGCCAGTCCGCGTTGGCCCGCGCGTCGGGCATCGGTGCTGTCTGCACGGAGCGGCCCGGCTCGCCCATCGAGTCCACCGCGTACAGCACGTGGTCACGACCAAGTTCGGCCGCGTACCGTTGCCACATCAGGGATGTAACGGTAAAGCCGTGCAGCAGGACGAGCGGCTCGCCGTCACCCCCGCTGCGCCGCACGTAGGTCGGCCCGAAGGACGTCTCGACCGTCAGGTCCTCGTAGGGCAACGGCCAGTCCAGGATCGCGTCGTACACCTCCGCGTAGCGCTTCCTCGCCTTGTCGTTGGCGAAACCGCTGATCACCATGGCATCCCCGCGGTTTTATCGTGCAGTTGCACTATAAAATAGCGGGGGCCAGATTGCCAACACCCATATGGCAGAGTGATTCCGTGCCGAAGCGTGTGGATCACGAGAAACGTCGCAGGGAGATCATCCAGGCGCTGTGGCGCATCGCCGCCGAAGGCGGCCTACCGGCCGTCACGCTGCGCCGGGTCGCCGCGGAGGCAGGCGTGTCGATGAATCTGGTGCAGTACTACTTCACCACCAAGGACCAGCTGATCTGTTACGGCCTGGAAGGCATCATCGAGGTGGCCGTGGCACGGATGACGGCGGACATCGACGCCGCCACGGGCTCCGGTGATCCCCGGGCCGTCCTGCGGGCTGCCCTGGTCAGCCAGCTGCCTGCCGACGAGGACAGCAGGCAGACCTCAGCCGTGTACTACGCCTACGTGCTCTACGCCGTGACCGACCAGAATGTACGGGAACTGCTCAGCGGGATCCCACGGGAACTCGCGTCCCCACTCGTGCCGCTGGTGGAGAAGTCGCAGCCGGAAGGCATCGACCCGCTCATCGAGGTGCAAAGCCTCATCGCGCTGACCACCGGGCTGGCCGTGAGCATCCTCATCGGCTCGTACACCACGGGGGAAGCGGTGGCGTTCATCGATTACCGGCTGGACCGGCTGTTCACCGCATAGACCGTGACCGGCGCAGCGGCACCAGGTCGTCGGCATGCACGACCTCGCGACGGTGCTCGGCGGGGAGATCGTGGGTGGATCGCCCGATCATGGCAGGCAGTTCGGCCACGTCGAAGGCCACCACTCCGCGGGCGACCACCTCCTGCGCCGGATCGACCAGATCCACCACGTCGCCTGCCTGGAAGTCGCCGTCGACGCCGGTGACACCGGCCGCGAGCAGGGAGCGCCTGCGGCCGATCACGGCGGCGACCGCGCCATCGTCCAGATGCAACCGCCCGGTCGCGCCGGCGGCATAGCCGAGCCAGAACCGGCGCGCGGACAGCCGGGAACCCGCGGCCTGGAACGCGGTGCCGACGTCGGCGGCCGCCAGCGCACGGGATGCCTCGGTGGCCGCGGCCAGCAGCACCGGGATGCCCGCCGCCGCGGCGGTGCGCGCGGCGGCCAGTTTGGACACCATTCCCCCGGTGCCGAGCCCGGAGCTGGACATGCCGACGGTCAGGCCTTCGATATCCGACTCCCCCGTGACCTCGGTGACCTTGCGCGTCGCACCGTCGCGGGGATCCCCGTCATACAAGGCATCCACATCGGACAGGAGTACCAGGCCATCGGCGCCGATGAGGTGCGCCACCAGCGCGGCGAGCCGGTCGTTGTCGCCGAACCGGATCTCCTCGGTGGCGACGGTGTCGTTCTCGTTCACCACCGGAACCGCGCCGAGCGCCAGCAACCGGGAGAAGGTGCGCTCGGCGTTGCGGTAGTGCGCGCGCCGCACCACGTCGTCGGAGGTCAGCAACACCTGCCCGACCGTGAGCGCGTAGCGGCCGAAGGACTCGGCGTAGGCGTGCGCCAGTGCGAGCTGGCCCACGCTGGCGGCCGCCTGCTGGGTGGCCAGGTCCCGCGGCCGGGTACCCAGCGCGAGCGGCGCGAGCCCGGCTCCGATGGCGCCACTGGACACCAGCACGAGCTGGCTGCCCCCGGTCACCCTGGCCGCGACCGCGTCCACCAGCGCGTCGAGCCTGGACACGTCCAGGCCGTCGCCGGCCGTGGTGAGTGCGGTGGAACCGACCTTGACCACCAGGCGTTTCGCGGTCGCGATCGCCTGCCGGGTGTTACTCACGCTCGGCATCCTCGTCGGACGTACTTTCCCTGCGCAGCCGGCGGGCCTCCTTGCGCTCGGCCGCACCGACCCGGCCGTGTTCTTCCAGCCGGGTGTCCGTGCCGCGGCCGGACATCCGCATGGCGACCCCGGCCGGGGTGGACGGTTCCCATTCGAACGTGCGGTCGCCGATGGTCACCGGGCTGCCGGGCTGTGCGCCCTGGCGAGCCAGCTCTTCCTCCACGCCGAGCCGGTTGAGCCGGTCGGCGAGGTAACCGATGGCCTCGTCGTTGCCGAAGTCGGTCTGCCGAATCCAGCGCTCCGGGCGCGGGCCACGCACGATGAACCCGCCCGGCTCCTCCGGGTCCGGTTCGACGGTGAACCCACTGTCGTCCACGGCCGCGGGCCGCACGACCACCTTGGTCGGTGCCGCGGCCGGCTGCTCGGCGCGGTATTCCTCGACCACGGCGGCCAGCGCGTAGCTGAGCTCCTTGAGCCCCTGCCGGGTGGCGGTGGACACCTCGAACACCCGCAGCCCGCGTGCCGCGAGGTCCGGCCGCACCAGTTCGGCGAGCTCGGCCGCCTCGGGAACGTCCACTTTGTTCAGCACCACGATCCGCGGCCGCTGCGCCAGCTCCCCACCGAGGCTGGGGGTGTACTGGGCCAGCTCGTCCTCCAGCGCGTCCATATCGGACATCGGGTCGCGACCCGCCTCGTAGGTCGCGCAGTCGATGACGTGCACCAGGACGGCGCACCGCTCGATATGCCGGAGGAAGTCGAGACCGAGTCCCTTGCCGGCGCTGGCCCCGGGAATCAGGCCGGGCACGTCGGCCATGGTGAACACGGTCTCACCCGCGGTGACGACGCCGAGGTTGGGCACCAGCGTGGTGAACGGGTAGTCCGCGATCTTCGGTCGGGCCGCCGACAGCACCGAGATCAGCGAGGACTTGCCGGCCGAGGGGAATCCCAGCAGGCCGACATCGGCCACCGACCGCAGCTCTAGTACCAGGTCGCGGGCCTGGCCGGGCTCGCCGAGCAGGGCGAAACCCGGTGCTTTGCGGGCACGGGAGGCAAGGGCGGCGTTGCCGAGCCCGCCGCGGCCGCCCTTGGCCGCGACGAACGTGGTTCCGGGGCCGGTCAGGTCGGCGATCAGCTCGCCGTCCTCGGCCAGCACGACGGTTCCGTCCGGGACCCGCAGCTCGAGCGGTTCGCCCGCGGCGCCCGCGCGGTGGCCGCCCTGACCCTGCTTGCCGTTGCCGGCGCGGGCGTGCGGCCGGAAGTGGAAGTCCAGCAGGGTGTGCACCCCGGGGTCCACGACGAGTACCACATCGCCGCCGTTCCCACCGTTGCCACCGTCCGGGCCGCCGAGTGGTTTGAACTTCTCCCGATGCACCGAGGCGCAGCCGTTCCCACCGTTGCCGGCGGCCAGATGGATCACCGCACGGTCAACGAACCGGGACGCCATGTCCATACCCTTTCGACAGTTTCCCACCACCCGCACCGCCCATCGTAGGAGCGGGTCGGTGGTGGTCGGGCGACGTAAACGAGGGGCGGGCCGGAACGTGTGTCCGGACCCGCCCCTCGTCAGGTGCTCGCGTGGGTAGCGGCCGGGCTCAGGCCTCGGCCGACACGATGTTGACCGTCTTGCGGCCGCGCTTGTGGCCGAACTCGACGGAACCCGAGGACAGCGCGAACAGGGTGTCATCGCCGCCGCGGCCGACGTTCACACCGGGGTGGAACTTCGTGCCGCGCTGGCGGACCAGGATCTCGCCTGCCTTGACGACCTGACCGCCGAACCGCTTCACGCCGAGGTACTGCGGGTTGGAGTCACGGCCGTTGCGAGAGCTGGACGCACCTTTCTTGTGTGCCATGGCTGGTCACTACTCCTTTGAAAGCAAGTCCTTTAAAAGCAACAGCCTTACTTGTTGATACCGGTGACCTCGACGCGGGTCAGCCGCTGACGGTGACCCTGCCGCTTCTGGTAGCCGGTCTTGTTCTTGAACTTGTGGATGCGAATCTTGGGGCCTTTGGCCTGCTCGACGACCTTGCCGATGACCGAGACCTTCGCCAGCGCGTCAGCGTCCGTGGTGACCTCGCCGCCATCGACATACAGCACGGCGGGGAAGGTGTGCTCGGTGCCCGGCTCGCCCTCGAGCTTTTCGACCTCGACGACGTCGCCGACGGCCACCTTGTACTGCTTACCGCCGGTCTTGACGATCGCGTACGCCGACACGGAAGTCTCCTGCTTACTCGACAATGGGTGAGGGCTCGCACGACCGGCCCACCGCAGGCGGTCCTGGGTCGCGCAATGTGGCCCGCAACTACCGGCGGGCCACATAACAGCTTACGTGCTGCCCGGGGTCGCCGTTGAACCGGGGTCGCCACCGTTCTTCATCAGCTCTGGTCCGAGGCATCGACCGGCGGCCCGGCCGGGCGCGAGGCGGCCCTCCGGGTGCGACGGCCGGTCGGCCGCGAGGCCGGGGCCGGCGCGGCGGACCCGCCGCTCGGCACGGCCGCACCGGCCTCCGCGGGCTTCGGTGCCTCGGCGGCGGACTCGGCCTGCGTAACCTGCGCGGCCTGCGCGGACTCCGGCACCTCCGACGATCCGGCCGGCTCGGGAGACGCGGCCGCCTCCGGCACCTCCTGGTCCCGGTAGTGACCGTTCCGGGCGTGCTGCTCGGGCTGCGCCTGATCCGCCTGGGGTTCCTGCTTGCTCGTCCGGTCCTCGTCCGGGCCCTTCGCCGCGGCCGCCTTCGAGGCGCTGGCCATGGCCTGCACGGCGGTGGCCACCGACTCCCGCTGCTCCGGGGTCGGCCCGGAGGACGCCTCGCCACGCTGCTCGGCAGGCGCGGGCTCCTCAGCACCCTTACCGCGGCCCCGGGACCGGCGCGAGCCGCCGTGTTGCTGCGCACCGCTGTTGCCGTTGCCGCGATGCGGCTCGGTGGACACCGTCAGGCCACGGCCCTTGCAGTGCTCGCAGGTGCCGGAGAAGGCCTCCAGCAAGCCGGTGCCGATCCGCTTGCGGGTCATCTGCACCAGCCCGAGCGAGGTCACCTCGGCGACCTGATGCCGGGTACGGTCCCGCCCGAGGCACTCGGTAAGCCTGCGCAGGACGAGGTCGCGGTTCGACTCCAGCACCATGTCGATGAAGTCGATCACGATGATCCCGCCGATGTCCCGCAGCCGCAGCTGGCGGACGATCTCCTCGGCCGACTCGAGGTTGTTGCGAGTGACCGTCTCCTCGAGGTTGCCGCCGGACCCGGTGAACTTGCCGGTGTTCACGTCGATCACGGTCATCGCCTCGGTGCGGTCGATGACCAGGTAACCACCGGAGGGCAGCCACACCTTGCGGTCGAGCGCCTTGGTGATCTGCTCGTCGATCCGGTAGTCGGCGAAGACGTCCCCCTTGCCGGTGTACCGGTTGAGCCGTTCGGTGAGGTCGGGCGCCACGTGCTGCACGTAGGCGTTGATGGTCTCCCAGGCGGTACCGCCCTGCACCTCCAGCTTGGCGAAGTCCTCGGTGAACAGGTCGCGCACCACCTTGACCAGGAGGTCCGGCTCCTCGTAGAGCATCGTGGGCGCCCCGGTCTTCTTCTGCTTGCCCGATCCGGAACCGGCCGAACTCGCCCTCTCCTTGATGACGTCCCACTGGGCCTTCAGCCGCCGCACGTCCCGGCCGAGTTCCTCCTCGCTGATGCCCTCCGAGGCGGTGCGAATGATCACACCGGCGTCTTCGGGGACGATTCGCTTGAGGATGTCCTTCAGCCTGCGCCGCTCGGTCTCCGGCAGCTTGCGGGAGATGCCGGTGGCGCCACCGGCGGGCACATACACCAGGAACCGGCCCGGCAGCGATATCTGGGTGGTGAGCCGGGCACCCTTGTGCCCGACCGGGTCCTTGGTGACCTGCACCAGCACGCTGTCGCCGGTGGACAGCGCCTGCTCGATCTTGCGCGCCTTGCCCTCCAGCCCGGCGGCGTCCCAGTCGACCTCGCCTGCGTACAGCACGGCGTTGCGGCCGCGGCCGATGTCGATGAAGGCCGCCTCCATCGAGGGCAGCACGTTCTGCACCCGGCCGAGGTAGACGTTGCCCACGATGGAACCGCTGCCGGCCGAGGTCACGAAGTGCTCGACGAGCACCCCGTCCTCCAGCACGCCGATCTGGGTGGTGTCGCCCTTCTCCGCGACGACCATGGTGCGCTCGACCGACTCGCGGCGGGCCAGGAACTCCGACTCGGACAGGATCGGTGCGCGGCGGCGCCCGGCCTCCCTGCCGTCCCGCCTGCGCTGCCGCTTGGCCTCCAGCCGGGTGGAGCCACGCACGCTGCGCACGCCGTCCCGCTGCTTGTCGTTCTGTTTGTCCTGTTTGTCCTGTTTGTCGTTGCCTTCGCCCTTGCTCTCGCGGACATGCACCACGGTGTTCGGCGGGTCGTCCTGCGGGGAGCCATCGGCCGAGTCGCCGTCCCCGCCCTTGCGGCGCCGGCGACGGCGGCGGCGACGGCTAGCCTCGCTGTCCTCGGCATCGGCGCCCTCACCGGCGGCCGCATCCTTGTCCTTTTTGTCCTTGTCGTCCTTTTTGGCCGCCTTGTCGGACTTGTCGGACTTCTTGTCCTTGTTGGTGTCCTTGTTGTCCTTGCCAGCGGTGTCCTTGCCAGCGGTGTCCTTCTTGCCGCCGTCGTCCTTGCTCGCGGCCTGCCCGGTCTCACCGGGCTCACCCGGTTCGCCACCGTCGTCCTGGTATCCCTCGGCGGAGCCGTCCTCGGCACCCTTGCCGCGCCCGCGGCCACGGCGACCCCGGCGCCGACGGCGGCGGGCACCGCCGTCGGCATCGCCGTCCTCCCCGTCATCGTCGACATCGTGACCAGCGGATTCCTGCTCATCCGACGGCTGACCGGCCGGCTCCTCGTCCGCGGGGACGGGCTGCGGGCTCTCCCCGGCGGCCGGCTCGGGCGGCAGGAAGACCGGGGAGGGCGCGGCGAACACCGGCACATGCGGGCGGCGCGCCGACTTCTCCTGCCCCGGCTCGCTCCCCGCGGGGGCGGCCGAGACCTGCTCAACCGGTTGTGTGTCCGATGTCACCGTTTCGTTCTGTTCCTCGGGCGTGCCGCCGACCCCGAGAGCCTCGCCGACCCGCAGGGCGACCTCACGCGGGACGCTGGACTGCGCGCTGCGCACGCTCTCCCCCAGCTCGGTGAGTTGCCCCAGCACTTCCCTGCTGCTCGAACCGAGCAACTTGGCGAGGGCGTGCACCCTGATCCGCGCGGGCAACTCGGCCAGCGGGCCGGCTGCGGGTGTGGCGGCGGTCCCGCCGGTGTTCTCGGCGGGTGTCTCCGCGTTCGACATACATCTCCTCCGCCCCCGGGCGCGTCCACCGGCCCGGTGCCGACGTCGAGACCGTCTCGACACCGACACCGGCCGGCTGGACGCGGCCGCGCAGGGGCCCTTTCCTGTTTTGGTCCACCACCGGTGTGCACCGGCGGCGGGAATCCTCTGGTCAGTCCTCGAGTCGCGCGCGTGATGGGCCGTGCACGTCGGTCGTGCCCACCTCACCAGCATCCAGCCGCCACGAGCAACGCTGGGCCGAGTCCGGACGGACCCGATCGGCTGGACTGCGCATAACCCTCCTTGTTCACACCACGGTAGGCGCCGGGCACTCCCGGATGCCCCCGGTGGCAGGTCCACTCGGCGATGCACCGGCCGAACTCCCCGGCTGTTCGCCGCCTCCCATATCGTCCAGCCACCGGGCACCTCACGTGGTCCCGGCGGCGACGTCATGGCGCTCGTCCGGTACGTCACCGGGCCATCGGACCATCGCACACCTCGCCTGCCGAGGTGCCAACGGACCAGTAGCCGTCACCGAGTATCCCATACCGGAGGCGTACCGATAGGTACTCGGTGCCGCACGACCGCGCACCTACCACCGGCCGGGCGAACTTTGCCCGATCGCTTGTCCGCTCCCGGTGAGGTGGCTACCGTGCGCCTCGGAGCGGCCCACCGGCGGTCGACAACGGCCATCCCGGTGCAGGCAGCACCCCAGCGCCCCATCCATGGAGGTTCCGGTGTCCGTGCTGCGGTTCACCAACGCGGCACTCGCCTGCGCGATACTGGTGTTGTCCGGTCAGGCATCAGCAGCCGGCGCCCCGCCCGACGAGGAACCCGCATGTAGTAACAGTGGGCACAGCCTACGCTACGTTGTGTTATTCGACCGTTCAACCCCGCAACGCACGGCCGGCGAGCGGGTGGCCACGGCCTGCGGTGCGATGACGACGTACTATCCCGAGATCGGGGTGGCCATCGCCACCTCGGCGGACCAGCGGTTCGCCGAGCACATCGGTCCGGACAGGGCATTCAGCGCGGAGGCCGACCGGCTGGCCGCAGAACCCGGCGGGCACTCGGCGACCCTGCCGGACGACCCGCGCGGGCCACGGCCGGGTGCGGTGCCGACCGGCGACCGCACCGGCGAGCAGTGGAACATGAAGGCGATCCATGCGGACTGGGCGCGACGGGTCAACCCCGGCAGGCGGGACGTGGTGGTCGGCGTGCTCGACTCCGGGATCGACCCCACACACCCCGACCTCCGGGCCGCGGTGGATCCCGCCCGCTCCGCGAGCTGCCTGACCGGCACACCGGACACCGCGCGGTCGGCCTGGCAGCCGGGTGCCTCCGCACACGGCACCCATGTGGCGGGGATCATCGCGGCCGCGGACGACGGCCACGGAATCAGCGGGGTCGCCCCCGGTGTCCGGCTGGCCTCGATCCGGGTCATCGACGATGGTGGACACGTCGACCCCGCGGCCGCGGTATGCGGGTTCATGTGGGCCGCCGAGCAGGACATGACCGTCACCAACAGTAGTTTCTTCGTCGATCCATGGTCACTGTCCTGCCGACTCGACGACCGGCAGCGGGTAGCGCGCGAGGCGGTCGGTCGCGCCGTGGAGTACGCGCACGCCGTCGGCACGCTGAACGTCGCCGCCGCCACCAACGAGGCGATCAACCTGACCCCCTCGCCGCGAAGCGGGGACCAGCGGCCACGGGAACGCGGCGGCTGTGAGGCACTGCCCGCCGGGCTGCGCGACGTGCTGACGGTGTCCGCGGTGACCGGCGACGGGGTGAAGTCGGGTTACAGCTCCTACGGCCTGGGTGTGGTCGACGTGGCAGCCCCTGGCGGTAGCGCGGACCACTGCGTGCTGTCCACCGTTCCCGGTGGCTACGCGTCACGCTGCGGCACCTCGATGGCCGCGCCGCATGTGGCGGGGGTGGCGGCGCTGATGGCCTCCGCCGCACCCGGCCGATCCGCGGCCGGGCTGGCCCGCACGCTCGGCGAGGAGGCCACGCCGATCCCCTGCCCGACCGACTACGACCTCACCGGGGACGGCAGGCAGGACGCCTACTGCGCCGGGTACCGCGACTACAACGGTTTCTACGGGCACGGCATGGTGGACGCCTTCGCAGCGGCCGGCAATGCCGTGAGCCGACCGTGAACTAACGCAGCAACAGCGTGCCGATCCGGCGCGCGGTGGCCCATGCCCCGAGGCCGGCCAGAGCCAGTAGGTACACCGTGTGGCCGATCATGCTGGGGTCCAGCACCCCGGTGGCGAACCCGCGTGCCAACTCCACCCCGTGGTAAAGGGGGATGCACTGCACCACGACCTGGAGCGGCTCGGGGTACACCGACAGCGGGAAGAAGGTCGTGGAGAACAGGAACATCGGGATCAGCGCGAGCTGGATGAACTCGAACTGCGAGGGTGACCGCAGGAAGGTGGCGCAGGCCATCCCGATCGCCGCGAAGGCGAACGCGACCAGCACGGCCACCGGGACCAGCAGCAGGGCCCAGGGCGAGGTGACCAGGCCCATCACCGCCATCACCGCGAAGAACGCGACCGAGTACATCCCGCCGCGCAACACCGCCCAGCCGATTTCCCCGATCGCGATGTCCAGCGGACCCACCGGGGTGGACAGCATCGCCTCATACAGCTTGGACCAGCGGAACTTGAAGAACACGCCGAAGGTCGCGTCGAAGACCGCGCCGTTCATCGCCGAGGACACCAGCAGTGCGGGGGCGACGAAAGACACGTAGCTCAGTACCTGGCCACCGGGGCCGGCCACCTCGTTGACCAGCTTGCCGAAGCCGACCTGGAAGGCGAGCAGGTAGAATAGTGGCTCCAGCACCCCGGAGGCGAACACCAGCCAGGCCCGCGAGTACACCAGCATGGAGCGCTCGAGCAGCGCACTCACCCGGCCGGAGTAGAGCGCGGGCGGGAGCACCCGGAGCAACAGGCCCTGCCGGGTGGGCGATTCCACGGAAGTCGACACGGCCACTCAGTGCCTATCCCGCAAACGCGCGACACGATCGGCTCGGCCGGGCTCGGCCTTCATCACGACTGCCACCTCCGCAGATCGTGCGCCCGGCCTCGCCACTCGTGGGCTCCGCCGCGCGCGTTCTCCCGCTTACCTCAAACAGCTACGTTCAGCTCACGAACAGCCGCTCAGACCACCAGCCGCCGGTAGAACCAGTGCCGGGCCACGAGTACCCCTGCCAGCAGGACGGCACCGAGAAACGCCACGTGCCCCAACGCCGGCAGCGGCTCGAGGCCGCCGAAGGCCGCCCCGCGCGCCAGCTCGTTGCCATGCCACAGCGGCGAGATCCAGGCCAGCCAGCGCAGGCCCATGGGGATCTGCGTGATCGGGAAGAAGGTCCCGGCGAACAGCGTCATCGGCATGACCACGAACCGGAACACCGCGGCGAACCGCTCCCCCTCGTCGAAGGTGCTCGCGGCCAGCGCCATCACCGGTGCCGCGCAGGCCAGCCCCGTACCCACGCCGACCGGCACGATCAGCAGGACGCCCAGGTCGAGCCAGGCACCGAACAGGCTCGCGATCAACACGTAGATCACGGCGGCGAGCAGCAGCCGCATGCCGACCCAGAGCAACTGCCCGCCCAGCAACTGCCCCGGGGTGATCGGGGTGGCGGTGACCGCGATGTAGTCCTTCTGCCACTTGAACCCGGACAGCACCGGGTAGCTGGACTCCCCGACCGCGAACATCATCGACCCGGACACCAGCAGCGCGGGGGCCACGTAGTGCAGGTAGGACAGCCCACCGGTGGCCGCCCCCGGCTGCACCTGAGAGCCGAAACCGAGGCCCATCGCGGCCAGGAAGAGCACCGGCTGCAGGCCCGAGGAGTACAGGCTCGAGGTCCAGTAGCGCCGGTACCAGACCCAGTGGCCCTCGACCCGCAGCCACATCGCCCGCACCGGGCCGACCACCCGTCCGGTTGATTCCACCGTTGCCATCGGTCAGTCCACCAGCGTCCGGCCGGTCAGCCGGAGGAACACGTCCTCCAGTGAGCTGCGGCGCACCAGGCTGGAGACCGGGCGCAGTCCGCGCGCGTGCGCCTTCTCCAGTGCGGACTCCCCCGCGTCGGTGTAGAGCAGGATCCGATCCGGCAGCACCTCGACCCGTTGCGCGAGTCCCTCCACCGAGCCGGCCGCGTCCTGCTGGGTCCCGGCGGCGAACCGCAGCTCGAGCACCTCCCGCGTGGAGTAGCGGGCGATGAGCTCGGCGGGCGCGCCCTCCGCGGCGATCCGCCCGCCGTCCATCACCACCAGCCGGTCGCACAGCTGCTCGGCCTCGTCCATGTAGTGGGTGGTGATGATCAACGTGACGCCCCGTGACTTCAGCCGGAACAACCGGTCCCACAGCAGGTGCCGCGCCTGCGGGTCGAGCCCGGTGGTCGGTTCGTCCAGCAACAGCAGCTCCGGGTCGTTCACCAGCGACCTGGCGATCGTCAGCCGGCGCTTCATCCCACCGGACAGCGACTCGACCTCGTCCTGCGCGCGGTCGGTGAGCTGCGCGAAGTCCATCAGCTCGGTGGCCTTCTCCCGCACCCAGGAACGGGAGAGGCCGAAGTAGCGGCCGTAGACCTGCAGGTTCTGCCGGACGGTCAGCTCACCGTCCAGGTTGTCCTGCTGGGGCACCACGCCGAGCCGTGCCCTGATCCGCGGCCCCTCCCGGTCGGGATCACGGCCGAGGACCGCGAGGTCACCGTCCGAGCGGGGCGAGACGCAGGCGATCATCCGCATCGTCGAGGACTTGCCCGCACCGTTCGGGCCGAGAAACCCGAAAGCCTCGCCCTGCCGGACGTGGAAGTCGATCCCGCGCACGGCCTCGAACTCGCCGAACCGCTTGACCAGGGCCTTGCCACGCACCAGTGACTCGCCGGTGCCCCCATCGCTGTCCACGAAGGTCACCATAGGACCGGCCACCGACAAGAATCCAACGGATAACCGGCGGCCGGGGCCTGACGCTACCCGATGCGCACGGTCAGCAGCCTGCTCTCCCCGCTCACCGTGACCCGCAGCCGCGCGGTCCCCTGGCGCAGGGCGGTGAGCATGCCGGTAGCGGGATCGAAGGAGGCCACGTCCCGGTGCGACGGACTGGTGCCGCCCCACGGCGACGGTTCCACGACGTGCGTGCGGCCCTCGCCCACCCAGTCCGCACTCACCGGGTAGGTCACCGGGACGCTCCGCTCGCCCTGCCGCACGCTCGCGGTCACCCGCGCGCTCTCCCGCGGAGCCAGCCCGCTCGGGCCGTCCAGCACGAGCTCGTCGACATGTGCCCTCGTCTCGATCCGGACCTGCTGCCGCGCGCCGGGGTCGACCCGCAGCAGGCTCCACCCGGTGAACCCGCCGTCACCGGGTGCGGCGGCGGGTGCCTTGCCCGCGTTCCCGTTCACCAGGTACGGCACCCCGTCGACCCGGGAAAGGTCGAACACGCCGGCATGCGCGGTGACCACCCCGGCCGGCTTACCGGACCGCTGCTCGAACCCGGTCAGCCAGTCGGTCACCAGCTCGGCCTCCTTGCGGTCGGCCAGCTGCGAGTTTCCGGTCGGCCCGGGATCGGCGATCGGGTGGTGCATGGCCACCAGTACCCCGCGCACGGCGGGGTCCTCGCGGGCGCCGTCCAGCGCCGAGCGCAACATCCGCACCTGCTCGAACCCGCCGGCCCGCAGGCTGCCGCGCGACGTGTCCAGGAGCACCAGGCGGATGCCCTCGAGATCGACCACCCGGTGGGTGGCGCCGAACTCCGCGCTGAACTCGCTGAGCCCGTGCCCGCCGTCGGCCTCGTGGTTGCCCGGCAGGTAGTACCAGGGCACCTTGCCGGCAAGCTCCCTGTCGATGACCGAGCGGGCCAGGTCGAAGTCCGGAGCGGTGCCGCGATCGACGAAGTCACCGTTGATCAGTACGACGTCCGGCCGTGCGGCCACCGCCTCCCGCAACGAGCGCCGGGCCTGGTCCACCAGCGGACCGTCCGGGTCGTCGGCGGTGAACTGGGCGTCGTTGACCACCGCGACCCGCAGACCGCCCGTGCCCGCCACCCCGTCGGTCACCAGCGAGGCGTCCCGTTCGGGCGGGTCGGCGGGTACCTCCACGGCGGGCGCGACCCCGGCGCTGAGGTCGTCGAACACCAGCCTGCCCTGGTACTGCCGCTCGGCGGCGGTCTCCACAGCGTAGAACCTGACCAGCCGCTGCCCGTCCGGCAGACCCGCGGGGACGGCGCCCTCCACGTACCGCCAGCCGGTCCAGTCCACACTGAGCGACAAGTCCACAATGGACCTTACTCCGGAGGCGTCGCGCAGTTCGCCGCGCAGCCAGGCTCCGTTGCCGTCACCCTTGACCCAGACCCCGATCTTCTTGGTCCCGGAAGGCAACGCGATCGGCTCGCGCGCGTTGACGTAGGCGGCGCGAGTGGCGTTGGTACCGGTGAGCCGGTAGTCCATGGCGAGGCCGCGACCGCCTTCCCGGCCGTCCACTTCGGACAGAGCCGCGCCGACGACGCTCGGGTACACGCTGGCGTGCCAGCCCGCCACATCGTCCAATGGCGACAGCACCCGGTTCTCGCTGCCGACCGAGGCAGCCAGGTTGGTACTGAGTCCCGCGGCATGGGCGGTGATCGCCGTGGCGCCGGATTCGGCTGTGGCCGTGACTCGGAACCCGTCACCATCCGGTTCCACCCGTACCACCCTCGAGTCGTAGTCGAGTCGCACGTCCTCGGGCTCGATCCAGGTACCGTACCCATCGGCGTCGTAGCCGTAGACCTGGAAACGGCCGCTGGCGCCGGGCCCGGACAGCGCCACCTGCTCGGTGCTGCCGCCCAGCCGCACCGGACTGCCGAGCACCGTGAGCGTGGTGCGGTCCAGTGCCCCGCGGCCGGCCGCGTACACGTCCACCTCGGCATGCCGCGCGGGGTCGAACCAGTCCCGCCGCGCGGTGAACTCGGACCCGTTCATGTTGCCCCGCAACGGGTTCGTGGTGAACCAGAACGGCCGCGCCGGCACCGGCGCGCCGGTCTCGTCGTGCCCGCGGGCGACGAGCTCGCGGGACAGTCCGGACAGCACCCGCCCGCCGTCCTCGGTCTCCTGAGCGGGACGCGGGGCGAAGCCGGTCAGCCCGCCGCTGCCCGGCTCCGTGCTGATTCCGAACCCGTTCGGCACCGGGCGCTGCCGGCCGTCCGAAGGCGAGTTGCGGACCTCGGCTTCCCGCTCACCCCGTTCCCTGGCCAGCAGGGTGGAGGAACCGCCGCCGTCCAGGTTGATCGCGTCATGCGCGCCGAGGGACTTCATGTGCCTGGCCAGTTCCAGCTCGGTCATGCCGCGGCTGTCGGCCTGCCTACCGTCGATCGTGACCAGCCACATCCTGCCGCCGTCGGCGGAGAAACCGACCGCGGTGCGTGGGTGCGCCGCCACGGCGTCCACCGGTTGGATCTCGCCATCGGCGACCAGCACCCGGTTCCCGCCGACGGCCACCGCGATCTCCCCCGCGTCGCTGCGCGGGGCGTAGCGCACCTCGAGCCGGTCACCCGCGCGCAGCCCGGCCAGCGCGTCCACCCCCGCGTCCCTGGCCAGCAGCACCATGCTGCCCGCGGGCACCGGGCCCTCGGCGGGTCCGCCGCGCACCCGCGTCACCACGCCGTCGCGCAGTTCCACCTCGAGCACCCGCTCGGCGCCCGCTACCGCGGTGCGCCGGGATGCCTTGCCCCACAGCGGGGTGTACAGCCCGATGCCGTCCGCGGCGACCTTCGCGCCGTTCAGGTTGGTCACGGCGACCCGCTCGCCACCCGGCAGGGTGAGCGAGGCGCGCAGGAACACCTCGGCCAACCGCGCCTTGCCCTCCTCGGTGACCGTGGCGGTGAGGTTGTGTCCGGACGCGGGAGCGGTCCGCAACTCGCCGTCGTCGATACCGACCCCCAGCGGCGCGCCGGTGGCGCTGATGTCGAAGAAGTCGCCGTTCACCCCGGCCACCGCGCCGGCACTGGCGGCCTGCTCGGACAGCGGGGTCCGAGCGGACACCGTGCCCGGGCTCAGGTAGCTCGGCCGCAGCGAGCCGGAATCGAGATCGACGGCCACGGTGTCACCGCGGACCCAGCCACGCGGGTCGAACCGATCGAACTCGGTGAGCCGCAGCCCTGGCGCCACCGGCGTGGTCGAACTGCTGGTGACCAGGCCGTCATCCGCGGTCGACCGTGCCGAGGGGGCGGCCGGCAGGTAGGTGGCCGGGCCCTCGCCCGAGGAGGAGGCCGCCGGTGCCGACTCGGCGGGCGGCGGCCCGAGCGGGGCGGCGAGTGGGTCAGCGGCGACCGGCGCGACCGGGAGCAGCAGGACGAGCGCGACGGCCCCGAGAGCGACGGAACGTGAATTCTTCACAAACTTCCCCAGCACCATGAGACTCAATGTCTAGACCATTGAACCCTGTCCGGGTCCACGGGGGAAGACCCGCGGGTGAACGGCGGGGGAACCTTCACTCCTGCGGGGTGGCCCGCAGGCTCGTCCCTGTGTGCGTGGCCCGTTCCCGCGAGACATGCCGGAACGGGCCACGCACAGCGGTGGGTCAGGGGGTGGCCACCGGGTCGAAGGGCGCACGGTCCGGCTGGCACACCGTGCCCTCGGTCGGCAGCTTGCCGTCGATGAAGTAGCTGTCCATCGCGGAGTCGATGCAGGCGCTGTAGCCACGCGCGCCGTGCCCGAACGAGTCCAGCGTGAGCAGCCGGGCGTCGCCGAGCAACGTCGAGGTTCGCACCGCGTCCTCGTACGGCGTGGCCGGATCACCCTGGCCGTTGCCGATGACCAGTACCGGACTCGCGGTCTCCCGGTCCCACGGACCGGCGTAGTGGTCGCGGTCGTATCCCGTCCAAGTGGCACACGGCAGCGAGAGCCAGGTCCACGCCGAGCCGAACCCGCGAGCCTGCCGGTCGGCCGTGCGGGCGTACCGGGACCACACGTACGGGTTCCCCGGATTGCTGGAGTCCGAGCACATCACGGCGAGGCCCTGCTCCGGCCCGGTGTGGCGGGCCTGGTAACCGGGTCCCGGAGCGGGCTCCGGGATCTCGGCGACCGGGGCACTGCTCAACCGGGTGTCCGGGGCGATGGCCTGGTGCAAGGCCTGCAGGAAGTCCGCGAGCGCCGGGGCGGCCAGGGCACTGTAGAGCGCGCCCTGGACGCTGCCGATCGCGTCCTGGTAGGTGACCTCGGTCGTGGACCCGTCCGGCGCGCTGATCGTGATCGGCTCGCGCTCCAGGTGATCGAGGATCCGGTTGTACTTGGCCAGCAGGTCCGTGCCCGGTTCCCGGAAGGCGCAGCGCTCGTCGTCGGCACAGGCGTCCAGGAAGGAGGTCAACGCGCGCTGCGATCCGTTGTGGCTGCCGAGCCGGTAGGAGAACGGCTGGAAACGTTCCCGCGGCTGGTAGCCGGTGGTCCATTCCACCGGGTCGAGCACGGCGTCGATGGCCAGCGCCCGCACCCGCTCCGGGAACAGGTTCGCGTACACGGCGCCGAGGTGCGTGCCGTAGGAGATGCCGTAGTAGGAGATCTGCCGTTCGCCGAACGCCTGGCGGAGCAGGTCCATGTCCCGCGCGACGTTCGCCGTGGACATGTGGTCGAGCAGCGGCCCCGCGTTCTCCGCGCAGAGCTCGCTCGCCTTGCTGGTGTCCTCGACCCGCTGCCGCACCTCAGCGGGCGTGACCGGGAACTGGCCGCCGAGCAGTTGCGCGTCCTCCGGGTCCCCGAAGCAACGCAGCGGCGTGCTCGAGCCGATGCCGCGCGGATCGAAGCCGACGATGTCGAAGCGTTCGTGCAGGCTCTCGGTGAGCTTCGGCGGGATACGTCCCGAGCCCCCGGGTCCGCCCGGGTTGTAGAGGATGGTGCCGATCTTGTTCGCCTGGTCCTTGGCGGGCAACCTGCCGACGGCAAGGGTGATGCTCTGCCCGTGCGGCTGCCGGTACGACAACGGGACCTCGGCCTCGGCGCACTCGTATCCCGGGGGATAGTTCTCGCCGCACGAATCCCAGGCCACTTCCGGCACGGGCGCCCCGTTGGTGCTCAGTACTCGCGGTTGCGCCGCCGCGGAGGCCTGCCCGGTGGTGATCAGGCCCGCCGCGAGCAGCATCGAGCCGAACATCGCGAGACACCGCCGACCACGAATCGGTGAAAGTCCCACCTTCCCAACCCCTTCCCGGAAACCGGTTGCCGATCGTGTCGGCGACCCTATCGGCATCCGGCGCACCGATGCCAGGGCGACCGTGGATCAGCGGTCGGGGAACCAGAGCTTGAGCTCGCGCTCGGCGGACTCGGGCGAGTCGGAGCCGTGCACCAGGTTGAACTGCGTCTCCAGGGCGAAGTCGCCACGCAACGTGCCGGGGGTCGCCTTCTCCACCGGGTCGGTGCCGCCGGCGAGCTGGCGGAATGCCGTGATGGCACGCGGACCCTCGACGATCATGGCGACCACCGGGCCGGAGGTGATGAACTCCAGCAGCTCGCCGAAGAACGGCTTCTCCTTGTGCTCGGCGTAGTGCTCCTCGGCGATCGACCGCTCCACCTCACGCAGCTCCAGTGCGGCGACGGTGAGGCCCTTGCGCTCGATACGGCTGATGACCTCACCGATCAACCCCCGCTCGACGCCGTCGGGCTTGACCAGGACCAGGGTGCGCTCACTCACGACCGTGCTTCTCCTCGAGTAGACATGAAAACCGTGCTGTTGCCGCGCAGCCTAGCGAGCCGGTCACCGTCACCATGGACGCAGGGTCCGCTCTCTACCCCTGCTGCTGGCTCGGCAGCCTGCCCTCGGCCTTCCGGCGGGCCACATCGCGGCGCAGCCAGAACAGCCACAGCCAGATCGCCAGGAACAGCACGCCGATGACGGCCACCGCGGGTAGCCAGACCACGAACCCGATCAGCGCGACCTGCAGTGCGAGCACCGCCCAACTCACCCACGGCCTGCGCAGGAAACCGCAGCAGAGGATGAGCGCCACCGCGATCGCACCGACCGTCCAGGCCTGCCCGCTGGCGATCCCGTCGCCGAGCGTGCCGACCACCGGCAGCGCCAGCCCGACCACGATCGCCTCGATCACCAGCGAACCCGCCATCACCCCGCGAAAGGACCTCATCGGATCCCGCGGCTGCGCGGGTTCCTGCTGCTCGCTCACTGCGGCTCCTTGCCGAGCAGGGTGCGGGCCTGGCCCGCCGTCACCACCGATCCGGTGATCAGGACGCCCCCGCCCGCGAGCGGCTCCTCCGGATCGTCGGGTTGCTCCACCAGGCCGATCGCGGTCTCCACCGCGGCGTCCAGGGCCGGTTCGGCGACCACCCGCTCCTCCCCGAACACCGCGACCGCCAGCTCGGCCAGCTCCGCTACCGGCATCGCCCGCGGCGACTCGGGGCGGGTCACCACGATCTCCGAGACCACCGGTTCGATCGCCTCCAGGATTCCCCGCGCGTCCTTGTCGCCCAGCACGCCGACGACCGCGGCGAGCCTGCGGAACGCGAACTCCTCGGCCACCGTGGTGGCGAGTGCCCTGGCTCCGTGCGGGTTGTGCGCGGCGTCCAGCAACACCGTGGGCGCCGCCCGCACGCGTTCCAGCCTGCCGGGGGTCGTCACCTCGGCGAAGGCCTCGCGCACCGCCTCCACCACGAGCTGCCGCTCCTGACCCGCACCGAAGAACGCCTCCACCGCGGCCAGCGCGAGCGAGGCATTGGCCGCCTGATGCGCGCCGTGCAGCGGCAGGAAGATCTCGTCGTAGACCCCGCCGAGCCCCCGCAGCCGCAGCAGCTGCCCACCGACGGCGATCTCGCGGGACAGCACGGTGAACTCGCTGCCTGCCCGTGCCACGGTCGCGTCCACGTCCACGGCACGCTCCAGCAGCACCCGCTCCACCTCGGGATCCTGCTCGGCGAGCACCGCCACACCGCCCGGCTTGATGATCCCGGCCTTCTCCCGCGCGATCCCGGCCAGGTCACTGCCGAGGTACTCGATGTGGTCGATACCGACCGGCGCGACCACGGCGACCTGCGCGTCGGCGACGTTGGTGGCGTCCCAGGTACCACCGAGGCCGACCTCCAGCACCGCCGCCTCCACCGGGGCGTCGGCGAAGGCGGCGAAGGCCATGCCGGTGAGCACCTCGAACTTGCTCATCGCGGGTTCGCCCGGCCCGGCCGCGTTGTCCACCATGGACACGAACGGGGCAACATCGCGGTAGGTGTCCACATAGGTCGCCGGGGAGACCGGCTCCCCGTCGACGCTGATCCGCTCGGTGACCAGTTGCAGGTGCGGGCTGGTGTAGCGCCCCACCCGCAGCCCCATCCTGGTGAGCAATGCCTCGATCATCCGGGCGGTGGAGCTCTTGCCGTTGGTGCCGGACACCTGCAGCACGGGGTAGCCCTTCTGCGGGTCACCCAGCAGGTCGAGCAGCGCGGTGATGCGGGTGAGCGAGGGCTCGATCCTCGTCTCCGGCCAGCGCTCGTTCAGCTCGTCCTCGACCACGGCCAGCTCGTAGCGAGCCTGCTCGGCCCTGGCCGCCTCGCCGATGACCGGTTCCTCGGACTCCTCCTCGGGGTCGTCCGGCAGCGGCCCGGCGACGAAGTTGGCACCGGCCGAGAGCTCCGGGGGAAACTCCTGGTCGTCGGACGACTCACCTGACGGCACACACACTCCCAACACATGAACTCGTGCCTTCTCGTGGACGGGAGTGAGTCTACGTGCGCGTGTTCTGGCAGTTTGGGGTGCGTGCCGTTCAGTCACAATGATCACTACCACCCGCTGCTACTGCGTCGGTTGCCCGCCGGGGCGCGGAGCGCCCTGGACGTCGGCTGCGGAACCGGCACCCTCGCCCGCAGGCTGGCCGCGCGCGGGATCGACGTGGACGGCGTCGATCCCGCGGCCGAAGTGATCGACATGGCCAGGGCGCTCGGCTCACCCGGGCCCGGACGGATCAGCTACCACCGGGCCGACGTCCGCGAGCACGCCCTTCCCGCCGGGTACTACGACTACATCTCCTGCCTGGCTTCCCTGCACCACATGCCGTTCGGCACGGTCACCATGCTGCGGGACGCTCTCGCGCCCGGCGGGGTGCTGGTCGTCCTCGGGCCGGCCAAGCCCCGCGCGGTGACCGACTGGGGCACCTGGATCGCCGCCGCCCCGGCGAACCTGGTGGCCCGCGGGATCGTGGCCGCCGCGGAACGGCTGAACGGTGGGCCCGAGCCGCGGGTGCGGGCGCCGGTCAGCGACTGGGACGAGTCGATGACCGACGTCCGGCGGAACGCGGCCCGGCTACTGCCCGGCAGCACCGTGCGGACCCTGCTGTTCTGGCGGTACCTGCTGACCTATCGCGAGCCGGCGGTCACCAGCTGACCGGGAGCCGGTGCACCCCGTAGATGCCCATGTCGGTACGCAGTGGCACCTGCTCCGGCTCCACCGCGAGCCGCAGCCCGGGGAACCGCCGGAACAGCTCCGCGTAGCCGACCCGCATCTCGATCCGCGCGAGTTGCTGGCCGAGACACTGGTGCAGCCCATGGCCGAAGGCGAGGTGGCCCCCGGCATCACCCCGGCCCAGGTCCAGGGTGTCCGGATCCGCGAACCGGGCCGGGTCGCGGTTCGCCGCCGGCAGCGCGACCGCGACCGACTCGCCCGCGCGGATCAGCCGCCCGTCCAGCTCGACGTCCTCGACGGCGGTGCGCACCAGCCCCTGGTGGATGATGGTGAGGTAGCGCAGCAGTTCCTCCACCACCCCTTCGATCGGCACGGTGCCCGCACGCAACGCCGCCGCCTGCTCGGGACGCCGCAAGAGCGCGAACGTACCGAGGGCGAGCATGTTCGCGGTGGTCTCGTGCCCCGCGATCAGCAGCAGGAAGGCGATCGTGGCCAGCTCGTCGCCGGTCAAGACACCACCGGCGATCAGCCCGCTGAGCAGATCGTCGGCGGGTTCGGCCTGCTTGTGGCGGACCAGCTCGCCCAGGTAGGTCAGCAGCGAGCGCGCGGAGGCCGAGGCTTCCTCGTCGGTGGCGTCCAGGCTGAGCACGATCGCGCTGTTGCGCTGAAACTCGTCCCGGTCGGCGTACGGCACGCCGAGCAACTCGCAGATGACCAAGGACGGGATCGGTAACGCGAAGTCCTGCACCAGCTCGGCGGGCGGGCCCGCCTGCGCCATCGTGTCCAGGTGCTCGGCCACGATCTGCTCGATCCTCGGCACCAGCTGGTTCATCCTGCGCACGGTGAACTGCCCGGTGAGCAGCTTTCGGTACCGGGTGTGCTCCGGCGGGTCCATCCCGATGAAGAAGCCCGGCCGGGCCGGCTCGCCCGCCCGGATGTCCTCCACCTTCGGCCTGCGCACCACCGAGCGCCGCACCTCAAGGTCCGAGCTGAACCGGGGGTCGGCCAGCACCGCCTTGGCCAAAGCGTGTGTGGTCACCATCCACCCGAGGTGCCCGTCCGGGTAGGCGAGCCTGCTCAGCGGCTCCTCGGTACGCACCTCGGCCAGCTCCGGCGGCGGATCGAACGGGTTGGGGCGCTGGTGCGGGTATGTCCGGGTCATGCCTCTCCCTACGACGCGCGACGTGACAGTTACCACCAAACATCACAAGCTTGATTTTTACAAGGAGTGTAATTTTTTTGCCGTTGTAAGATGCTCCGATGGTGGAGACGGTCGGACTGCGCGAGCGCAAGAAGCAGCGCACGCGGCAGGCGTTGGTCGAGGCCGCGATGCGCCTGTTCCAGGAGAAGGGCTACGAGCGGACCACGGTGGCCGAGATCGCCGACGCGGCAGGGGTGTCCACGAAGACGCTGTTCAACTACTTCCCCGGGAAGGAAGAACTCATCTTCGGCCACCGCAGGGAACGTGTCGACTCGCTGCGGGACCGGATCGCGGCACGCGGCGAGGGTGAGCAGCCCGCCGACCTGCTCACCCGGGTCGTCGAGGAGTTACTGACCTCGATCATGGCGACCGGCGACGAACCCGGTTTCGAGCTGAACCTCGAGCAGGCCCGGTTGATCATGGCGGTGCCGGAGCTGCGGGCACGCTCGCTGCAGTTGCTGGTCGACGCGCAGCAACGGCTCGCCGCCGCGCTGCACGCCGCCTACCCGGACCGGTACGACCCGATCACCGCGGCCGCCACGATCGGCGTCCTGGTGGGCGCGATGCACGCGGCGATGACCGCGAGCCTGGCCCGGGCGGACTCACTCGAGCAGACGATGCTCGCGACCCGCCGGGCGGTCGAGATCGCCCGGGCCGGAATCGGGGCGAACTGACCCCGATCGGGCGCAGCGCGCGGGGCGGTGTGTCGGCTAGGAACGTAGGCAGGCCGATCAAAGGGGATCCCATGGGCACTCGCCGAAGCCTGTCCGCCACCGCCGGCGCGATCACGGTCGCGCTCGTCACCGCGGTCGTCCTGGCCGCCAGTACGCTGACCGCCGCCGCGACCGGCGGCTCCACCACGACCTTCCGGCACTACGTCGCGCTCGGCGACTCCTACACCTCCGGTCCACTGATCCCGCTACCGCGGCTGGACCCGGTCGGCTGCGTCCGCTCGACCAGCAACTACCCGGCGCTGCTCGCGCACAAGCTGCGGGTCCACACCTACACCGACGTCAGTTGCGGGGGCGCGGACACCGGCGATATGACCAGCCCGCAGGAGGTGTTCCTGGGGCCGAACCCGCCGCAGTTCGACGCGCTGCGCCCGCACACGGACCTGGTCACGGTCGGCATCGGCGGCAACGACCACGGCGTGTTCGGCAGCCTGGTCGGCACCTGCCCAGGGCTGCGGGCCGAGGACCCGACCGGCGCGCCCTGCCGGGAGCACTTCACCGAGGACGGGGTGGACACCATCCTGGCGAAGATCTCCGACACCCGGCGCAATGTCACCGAGGTGCTGCGCGGCATCCACGAGCGCTCGCCGCGGGCGAGGGTGCTGCTGATCGGCTACCCGCGGATCGCGCCGGAAACCGGCTACTGCCCGAACGTGCTGCCGTTCGCCGAGGGCGACTACGCCTGGCTGAACGAGGTCGAGCGGGCCCTCAACGCCGCGCTGGAGAACGCGGCCGCGGCGGACGGAGACACGACCTACGTGGACACCTTCGGTCCCTCGCGCGGGCACGACGCCTGCCAGCCGCGCGGCACGGCCTGGGTGAACGGCCAGCACCGCAAGCTGTTGGCCGCGGCCGAGTACCATCCGTACCTGACCGGGATGCGGGGCGTGGCCGGCGTGACCTACGCCCAGCTGAGGTAACGGCGGCTCAACCCGGGGGCAGGGCCGCCAGCCGGGCGTTGATCCGGTCGATATCGGCCGCGGCGGTGTCCCTGCGCACCCGGATCTTGTCCACCACCTCGGCGGGAGCCTTGTCCAGGAACGACTGATTGCCGAGCTTGCCCTCGGTCTGCTTGAGTTCCTGCTCCGCCGCGGCGAGGTCCTTCCGCAACCGCTTGCGCTCGGCGTCCACGTCGACGGCGCCGGAGAGGTCCAGCTCCACGCCGACCAGGCCACCTGCCAGTCCGACCTCCAGCGAGGCGCTCGCGGTGAAGGGCTCCTCCGGTTCGGTCAACCGCACCAGCGACCTGATCGCAGGCTCGTGCCCGTCCAGCGCGGCGAACCCGGCGCCGGACAGCCTCGCCGACACCCGCTGGCCCGGCTTGAGGCCCTGATCGGCCCGGAAGCGTCGCAGTTCGGTCACCAGCTTCTGCAGGTCGGTGATCCGCGCGGCAGCATCCTGGTCGGCGAAGCGACCGGAGCCTTCGGCCCGCACCGGCCACGGCGCGATGACCACGGACTCGCCGCCGGTGAGCGCGGTCCACAGCTTCTCCGTGATGAACGGCACGATCGGGTGCAGCAGGCGCAGCACCGTGTCCAGCGCGTGCCCGAGCACCAGCCGGGTGTTCCCGGCGTACTCGCCTGCCAGCTGCACCTTGGCCAGCTCGAGATACCAGTCGCAGAGCTCGTCCCAGGTGAAGTGGTACAGCGCGTTGGTGGCCTTGCCGAACTGGAACTGCTCCAGCAGCGTGTCCACCTCGGACACCACGGCGTCCAACCTGCCGAGGATCCAGCGGTCCGCCTCGGTCAGCGCGCCCGGTTCCGGCAGCGGCTCCGCCACGCTCGCGCCGTTCAGCAGCGCGAACCGGGTGGCGTTCCACAGCTTCGTGCAGAAGTTGCGGGCTCCGGCGGCCCACTCCTCGGCCAGCGCCATGTCCCCGCCGGGGTTGGCGCCGCGGGCCAGGGTGAACCGGGTGGCGTCGGCGCCGTAGTCGTTCATCCAGTCCAGCGGGTCGATCACGTTGCCGCGCGACTTGGACATCTTCTTGCCGCCTGCGTCCCGGATCAGGCCGTGCAGGTAGACGTGGTCGAAGGGCCGGACGCCGTCCATCGCGTACAGGCCGAACATCATCATCCTGGCGACCCAGAAGAACAGGATGTCGTACCCGGTGGACAGCACGCTGGTCGGATAGAACTTGGCCAGGTCGGCTGTGGACTCCGGCCAGCCGAGGGTGGAGATCGGCCACAACCCCGAGGAGAACCAGGTGTCCAGCACGTCCGGGTCCTGGTGCCAGCCTTCCTCGGTGGGCGGCTCCTCGCCAGGGCCGAGACAGATGGTCTCGCCGCCCGGGCCGTACCAGACCGGGATCCGGTGCCCCCACCACAGCTGGCGGGAGATGGTCCAGTCGTGCATGTTGTCGACCCACTCGAAGTAGCGCTTGGCCAGCTCCGGCGGGTGGATCGTGGTCCGGCCGTCCCGCACGGCGTCCCCCGCCGCCCGGGCCAGCGGCTCCACCCTGACCCACCACTGCAGGGACAGTCGCGGCTCGACCACCGTGTCGCAACGGGAGCAGTGCCCGACGGCGTGCAGGTACGGCCGCTTCTCCGCGACGATCCGGCCCTGCTCGCGCAGCGCGGCGACCACCGCGGGCCGCGCCTCGAACCGGTCCAGGCCCTCGAACGGGCCGGGGGCGATGACCACACCGCGCTCGTCCATGATCGTGAGCGCCGGAAGGTCCCTGCGCCTGCCGATCTCGAAGTCGTTCGGATCGTGCGCGGGGGTCACCTTGACCGCGCCGGTACCGAACTCCGGGTCCACGTGCTCGTCGGCCACCACCGGAATCCTCCGCCCGGTCAGCGGCAGCTCGACCTCAGTGCCCACCAGGTGCGCGTAGCGTTCGTCCTCCGGGTGCACCGCGATGCCCGTGTCCCCGAGCATGGTCTCGGCCCGGGTGGTGGCGACCACGACGGCGTCAGCCCCCTCGCCGTAGCGGATCGAGACCAGCTCGCCCTCGTCCTCGGAGTGGTCCACCTCGATATCGGACAGGGCCGTGTGGCAGCGCGGGCACCAGTTGATGATGCGCTCGGCCCGGTAGATCAAGCCTTCGTCGTGCAGCTTCTTGAAGACGGTCTGCACCGCGCGGGACAGATTGTCGTCCATGGTGAAGCGCTCGCGGGTCCAGTCCACGCCGTCGCCGAGCCTGCGCATCTGGTCGAGGATCTTGCCGCCGTACTCGGCCTTCCACTCCCAGACGCGCTCGACGAACCGCTCGCGGCCGAGGTCGTGCCGGGAGACACCCTCCGCGGCGAGCTCCCGTTCCACCACGTTCTGGGTGGCGATGCCCGCGTGGTCCATGCCGGGCAGCCAGAGCACCTCGTAGCCCTGCATCCGGCGCCGCCTGGTCATCGCGTCCATCAGCGTGTGGTTCAGCGCGTGCCCCATGTGCAGGCTGCCGGTGACGTTCGGCGGGGGCAGCACGATGGTGAACGGCGGGCGGTCCGAGTTCGCGTCCGCCGTGAAGTAGCCGGCGTCTACCCAGCGCTGGTAGAGGGCGGCCTCTTCCTCGGCCGGGTTCCAGGCATGGGGCAGGTCGGTCTGCTGGGGCGCGTTCTCCGTCACAGCTAGCCAGTCTACGAAGCAGCCCGGGGGTGCGGAGCCCACCCCCGAAGGAGCACCATGAACCCGTGACACGTAAGGCACCACGGCAGGACGTCGACGAGAACCGCGTCGAGACGAGCACCCCGAAGGACTGGGCGGCGGGAATCACCGGCGTGACGGTGTCGCTGGCCCGCGGGCTGGAACAGATGGGGGTCGGTCGCACGGTCCGCACGCTGCGGTTGCTCAACCAGCGCGAGGGGTTCGACTGCCCCGGCTGCGCCTGGCCGGAGCCGCGCGAGGCCGACGGTGAGCGGCGCAAGCTCGCCGAGTTCTGTGAGAACGGGGCCAAGGCCGTCGCCGAGGAGGCCACCCGGCGCCTGGTCGACGCCGCGTTCTTCGCCCGGCACCCGGTGGCCGAGCTGGCCGAGCGCACCGACTACTGGCTGGGCCAGCAGGGGCGGCTGACCGAGCCGATGGTGCTGCGCGAGGGGGCGACGCACTACGAACCGATATCCTGGGACGAGGCGTTCGCACTCACCGCGAGCACCCTGCGCGGCCTGGACGACCCGAACGAGGCGATCTTCTACACCTCCGGGCGTACCAGCAACGAGGCCGCGTTCCTCTACCAGTTGCTGGTGCGCTCCTTCGGCACGAACAACCTGCCGGACTGCTCGAACATGTGCCACGAGTCCTCCGGGGCCGCGCTGTCCGCGACCACCGGCATCGGCAAGGGGTCGGTGAGCCTCGCCGACATCCATCAGGCCGACCTGATCGTGGTCGTCGGGCAGAACCCGGGCACCAACCACCCACGCATGCTCTCTGCGCTGGAAGAGGCCAAGGCGGCCGGGGCTCGGATCGTGGCGGTGAACCCGCTGCCCGAGGCGGGCCTGATGCGGTTCAAGAACCCGCAGAACGTGCGCGGGGTCGTCGGCAAGGGGACACAGCTTGCCGACGAGTTCGCGCAGATCAAGCTGGGTGGCGACCTCGCCTTCTTCCAGGCGATCGGGCACCTGCTGCTGGCCTGGGAACGGGCGGCGCCCGGCACGGTGCTGGACCGCTCCTTCGTCGAAGGATCCACGTACGGGTTCGAGGAGTACGTCGAGCGGGTCGGCGAGCTGGACTGGGACGAGGTGGACGAGGCCACCGGCCTGGACCGGGATCAGATCGTCCGGATCGCGCGCATGCTGGCCGACTCGAAGCGCACGATCTACTGCTGGGCCATGGGTCTGACCCAGCACAAGCACGCGGTGGCCACCATCACCGAGATCGTGAACGTGGCCCTGCTGCGGGGCATGATCGGCAAGCCGGGCGCGGGGCTGTGCCCGGTGCGCGGGCACTCCAACGTGCAGGGCGACCGCACCATGGGTGTCTGGGAGAAGATGCCGGAGAGCTTCCTCGGCGCGTTGGAACGGGAGTTCGGCGTCCCGATCCCCCGTGCGCACGGCTGGGACACGGTGGACGCCATCCGGGCCATGCGGGACGGCCGGGGCAAGGTGTTCTTCGCGGTCGGCGGCAACTTCGCGGCCGCCACCCCGGACTCGGAGCTGACCGAGCGCGCGCTGCGTTCGTGCGAGCTGACCGTGCACGTGTCGACGAAGTTGAACCGCTCGCATGTGGTGCCCGGTCGGACCGCCCTGATCCTGCCCACGCTCGGCCGGACCGAGCGCGACGCGCAGCCGGGCGGCGAGCAGTTCGTGACGGTGGAGGACTCGATGTCGGCGGTGCACACCTCCCGTGGCCGCCTTCGCCCGGCGAGCGACAAGCTGCTCTCCGAGGTCGCGATCATCTGCCGGACGGCCCGCACGCTGTTCGGTGCGGACCACCCGGTGCCCTGGCAGGCGTTCGAGGGCGACTACGACCTGATCAGGGAACGCATCGGCCGGGTGGTGCCGGGCTGCGCGGACTACAACGCCCGGGTGCGCGAGCCGGACGGTTTCGTACTGCCACACGCACCCCGCGACTCGCGGGAGTTCACCGGAACTCGCACCGGCAAGGCCCAGTTCACGGTCAACGAGCTGGAGTTCCCGAGGGTCGGTGCCGGCAGGCTGCTGCTGCAGACCCTGCGCAGTCACGACCAGTACAACACCACGATCTACGGGCTCTCCGACCGGTATCGCGGCGTCGAGGACGGCCGGCGGGTGGTGTTCATGCATCCCGACGACCTCGCCAAGCTCGGTTTCGCCGACGGTGAGCTGGTCGACCTGGTTTCCGAGTGGACCGACCGGGAGCGGCGCGCGCCGCGGTTCCGCGTGATCGCCTATCCCTGCGCGCGGGGGTGCGCGGCCGCCTACTTCCCCGAAGCCAACGCGCTGGTGGCGCTGGATTCGGTGGCGAAGACCTCGAACACTCCGGTGTCGAAGTCGATCGTGGTGCGGCTGGAGCCGACGAGCTGAGTCGTCAGGTCGTCGCGGTCAAGATGGTCGGGACGAACACGGCCACCATGACCGCCGCGGTGATCTCCTCCACGGCCTTGCCCATCGCGTCCGAGACCCAGTTGCCCTCGGCGATCTTCTTCGCCCGCTCGTCGACCAGTTTCGCGTCGTCGGTCTCCACGGCCTTGCCTGCCGACTTCGTGGCGCTGAGCAGGGAGATGAGGGCCACCTCTCGCTCACCGGGGTCCTCGCCGTCGACCAGCACGCGCCGCAGGCCCGCCCGGATCCCGTCCTCGTGCGCGGAGTCCTCCGCCGGCCACCGAGTGGTCGGGAAGATCCCCAGGATCCGGCCACGCTCGCGGCGGAGAATGCCACGATCGGCCAGCCCGGTGAGCAGCCGGGTGGACAGTTGGTTACCCGCGAGCGCACCGATCGCCTGCTGTGGCTTCCCCCCATCGAGTTCACCGAGCTTCTCCAGTGCCTCGTCCAGCACGGGCTGCCCGGTCGGTGTGCCGTCCCGCAGGACCAGCCTTCCCTCCTGAGCCTGCTCCCCCTCGCCCGCGACGGCGACCTTGTCCTGCATCGCCAGCTCGATCAGCAGCGCGCCGGCCAGCAGATGCTCGAGGTTTGTCACCCCGCGTGCGGGCTCACCGGTGTCATCCTCGAACACCAGGAGCAACAGGTCCTCCGCGATCAACATGCTTGGCAGGGTAATAGCCGAACCGCCTTCATGTACCCGAAACGGGCAGTCAGCCGATCGAGGGATTCCCGAGGACTCGTGTCATCGCAGCTCATCACCCCTCAGAAGGGTGGGGTGTCGTCTGGTTCGGGGGTGAGGGGTTCGTGGAGTGGTTCGGGCGGGTTGGTGTGTACGTCTCCGTGGGGTGTGGTGATGGTCGGTACCCCGTCAACGACTTCGTACTTCCACCCCGGTAGATCTTTCAGGTGGTGGTCCCGCTCGCAGTACCCCACCAACTCCTTCGCGTTGGTGGTGCCGCCTTGGGCCCACCCGGTGGTGTGGTCGTTCTGGCACCGCTGCGAGGGCCGGTGACACCCGATCCCTCGGCATTCCCGATCGCGTACTCGCACGAACTCGTCCAGCGCCGCCGTCGGCCGGTACCGGGTGCGCCCCAGATCCGTCGGATGCCCCGTGACGGGGTCGGTCAGCAACCGGCGCCACACACCATCCGGTCGAGAGGCCAACTCGCGTGCCAGCGCGGCCGGGATATGCCCATGTCCGGCCAGGTACCCCGGCTGCTCATCCAACCCCAACAGCGAACTGGCCGCGAAGTACAGAAACACCTCGGTGCGCGGCGCCCGAACCGTGCCGCTCTCGCGCAGGGCGAGGTCGGCGAACACATCCGCCCGCAACTGCTCCACCGTCCGCTCGTCTCCCTGTCGCCGCTGTTGCCGGGCGATGCGGTCACACCGGGCGTAGAGGGCGGTGGCGACCTCGGTGGGTAGGTCGGCCACCAGGGTGGAGACCCCGTCCTCCTGGTGCACCACCTCCAGCGACCGTTGCTCCCGCCGGGCTCGTGCCCGCTCGGGGTCCACGGCCAGTACCTGCTGCCGTACCGCCCGCCGCACCTGCGCAGGGTCCTTACCCACCAGCTTGTCGGCGATGCGCCGGTCCACCTCCCCCGCCTGCACATCTGACAGCACCCCCGTCGGCTCGGACACCGCCCGCGCCCGATCCTGGTCAATCATCCCGGCCCGGAAGGCGGCCAGGGTGCACGGCAACCGACTCGTCAGGTCGAGCCCTAGAGTGAGGGTGCGTTCCACCCGGTGCGGGGTCCACCGCACCCGCCCGGCCACCTCCTTCACCACCGACTCCCGCACCCCACCCTCCCGGGCGAACCGGGCCAGTAGCAGCACCCTCCGCGCCTCGGCCCGAGCGATCACCCGCTCATTGGTTTCCAAAGTATCCAATACATCCCCGGGGGATCTGTCCTCGTCCGGGGAATCCTGCTGCGGATCGGAACGGTATCTCTCCACGTCCACAATGATATCGAAATGCCCGACAGAATGGGGTGGGAGATGACGCTGTCGATCGGTTTTCACCCGAATGTGTGTTCGAAACGACCGGGGTGGCCGGTGGGGTGGGGAGTGTCGTTCCGTGGGGTGCTGGCGCTGGTGAACAGGCCTGCCCGGGGTGATCCGTGGAGCGCCAGTACCTCACGGCGTGCCGAAGGCGTGCCCGAGACCCAACCCCGAGCTGCCCCGCCACCCGCATCCACCCATCCCTTCCCCGCGAACGGCAAACTCGCCTACGCCAACAGCAAACTCGGTTACATGAATGGCCAACACGGTTACATGAGCAGCAAACACGCGCGCGTGGGGAGCAAACTCGCGTATACGAATGGCCAACGCGTGCGCGTGGGGAGCAAACACGGTGGGTCAGGTGAGGGGGCGATCGTTGCGGTGGCGATCGAGAGCGCGGCCGTAGCGGCGGGAGACTTCGGGCATGCTGGTCTCCCCCTCGCCTGGGCGGTCCAGACCGAACACGTAACCGGGGAAGTCCAGTTCTCGCTGCACCTCCCAGATGCGCTCGTGCTCCTCCGGCGCGAGTACCTGCGCGGGATTGCCCACCGCGACCCAGTTTATCGGCACCGTGGTATCCGCGGAGAGCACCGTACGCAGGTGCACCACGGCGTTGATCCGGACCTCCGAGCGCGGGCCGATCTCGGCGCCGTTGAACACCCGACTCCCGGAAGCCAGGAACACGTCGTCGGCCACCGTGCACCCGGTGAGGTAAGCACCGGGACCGACGAGTACATGTCGCCCCAGCCGCAACACATCCCGTGGCGTACCGCGTAGCACCGCGTTCTCCATCACGATGCATCCCTCGCCGAGTTCCACCGGCCCGCCCTCGGCGGTCAGCACCGCACCGAACAGTATTCGGCAGTGCGGACCGACCACGACCTTGCCGGCCAGTGTCGCGTTCGGAGCGACATACGCGGTCGGGTGTACCTCGGGAACCTCGTTGCGATGTTCGAGCAGCATGCGGTTCAGGGTCCCGCCCAGAACACCGCACGGGCAACCTGGGCGTACAAACCCTTCGGATGGCCACGGAACAATGGCTCGGTGCCGAACAGGACCGTGCGCGCGCCGCCCTCCGCGGTACCGGAGACCACCGCCGCCGATCCGGCTGCCTGTTCCGGGCCCCGACCCTGGTCCGAGCCGAGCCAGTGACCCGCCACCAACGGATCGCCCTCCGCGTAACGCTGTTCGACACGCACACCGGCACCGAGATCAGTGAACCAGTACGGGGAGTACACAAAGGAATGAGCGGGCGATCCGGAACCGACCGGCCCGGCGGATCCGGTCATGGCGACGACCCCGTTCGCGCTGCCGGTTCCGGCGACCGCCCGCACCGCGAGCAAGCCGGCCGCCTCGTTGAACGCCGCCCCGGTACTGCCGCGGGCGACCACACCGCCGCCCGCGGCGAGGAAACCGTCCACTTCGGCCTTCGCTCGTTCGTTCAGCCGGCGGTAGTCCAGCCCTGCCGAGACGAACAGCGTGTCCACTCCGCTCAGGTCGAAGCCGCCGTCGAGCACCTCGGTGGACACCGGTCGCACCTGGAAACCCAACTCGCGCAACACCGCGAGTTCGTCGGCGGCCACCGCCGCGGCGAGTACCGGCGTACGCAACAGCGGACCACGCTCCCCCGCGGGCGCGGCCCGGAAGCGCACACCGAACTCCTCGGCGGCCTCGCGCGCGGCCACCCGTGCCGCGGCCGGTATGATCACCGTGCCCTCGCGACCGCGGTACGCCTCGAGTCCCTTGCCCAGCAAGTAGTTCAGTGCTCGTACATCCGCACCGTCGGTAAGGCTGAGCGCGAGGTCCCGGCCCGGCGCCGCGTCGATCCCGCCAGTCGGAGCCGCGGCCGACACCGGCTTCGTCCACACGCGCGGCTTCTCCTCGGCCACGACGTGTACCGAGGCACCCCACAACAACCGGTGACTCCAGCCGGAGATGTCGTACATTCTCGGCACGTCAGCGGAGATGTCCTTGCCCGCGCCGAGCATCACGTTGGCGAGCCCGCGCTTCGCCTGATGCATGTCCACAAGGTACGAGCCGGCCGGGTAACGTTTCCCGGCCAACCGGAAGGGCCGCTGCGCGCGCTCGACCCGGATATCGTTGGCCACCAGATGATTCACCAGCCGGGCGGCGGCAGGCGCCGAGCGCTGCCCACTGCCCGCCGGGATGACGTAGGCACGCGGGAACTCCACGGAGTACCGGTCCTCCGGCCCGAAGCCGGGCACGAAGCCGTCCGGGATCTCCGGCTGTGACTCGCCGGCGTGGCCACGGCGGAACTGCTCGATCTGGTCGGCGACCAGATCGCCACGATTGGTCTCGGCGTACTCGACACCGGCCCGGATGGTCGCCGCGGCCACGTCGGTGTTGATGCTCGACCGGCGTCGCAGCTCCTCGACCGGCAGTTCCTCGTAGGCGTCCCGGTTCACCCGCAACGGGATCTCCACGGTGTGCCCGACCGCACCGTGATAGATCGCGTACATCGGGGTGAAGATCGGTGGCCAGTCGTCCCAGTCGCCGGGCGCGTAGTCACGGAACGGGATATCCGCCCGTGCCGTCTCCGGGTGACCGAGCTCGCCGATCGCCTTCTCCATCCCCAGCGCGTTGGCGTAGGCGTGCTTGATGTAGAGGTCGTACTCGTAGTTCTGGCCGTGCGGTGGGGTACCGGGCTCGATCAGCGTGGTGCCGGTGTAGCCGTGCTCGTCCAGCATCAGCAGCGGCTGCGTGCGGATCGCCACGTCCCGCATGGCCCTGGACTCCGGCTGGGTCCCGGTGATGTGGTCCCGGTTGATGTCGAACCCGGCCGCGTTCGTCCTGGTTCCGGCCACCCGGCCGTCCGGGTTGTTGGTGACGGTGAAGTAGATCCTGGTCCGTTCCAGCAGCCGCCTCGTCGCGTGGTCCGAGCTGGTGGCCAGGTCCTCGATCACGCGCAGCGCGCCGTCGGTGCCCTCCCACTCGTCCCCGTGGATGTTCGCGTTGATCCAGACCGGGGCCTTGTAGGCATGCCGCAGCCACGGGCTGCGTGCGGCCAGTCTCGGATTGTTCTCGATGAGCTCCCGCCAGTGCCGCTGCAACCGTGTCTCGAACGGCCGCTCGGGTGCGGTCACCGTCACCAGATAGATGTCCCTGCCGAGGGTGGACTGCCCGATCACCTCGGCCGACACCCGGTCACTGCGTGCCTGCAGCTCGTTCAGCTCCGGCGCGATCGCGTGGTACGGCGTCAGCCCGAGCTTGATCGACTTGTCCGCCGGGTCCTCAGGGAACACGCGCAGCTCGGTCCGCCGGGGGTAGCCACGCCAGTCGCCGTGGCGGTGGCTCTCGCCCGCCGCCGCGGCCAGCGCACGCGGCGGCGGATCGGTGGCGGCGACCGCGTTGCGTTCCGGCCCGTTGGCCCGCTCGCGATGGGGGCGGTCAGCGTCATCGGCCTGTACCGGCAGCGCCAGTGCGGGCAGGATCAACAGCAGCGCCAGCAGCACGAGCAGGCGGCGGACCGGACGGACGAACACCCCAGACCTCCCTCAGCCGGAAGAAGTCCGACAAGTGTTTCGTCCTGCTAAGGAGTTGGCAAGAGGTATCCCGGAGTCAGCCGCCGAACAGCTGGATCGCCTTGCGCACCAGCTCGGCGAGGCCGTATGCGAACGGCACCCCTACCCAGCACCAGGCCAGCACCATCAGCACCGGCCTGCGCGTCTCCCGCTCGGTCATCACGCCTCCCGTACGGCCGGCTCGCCCTGCTGGCCCGGCACTGGTTCATGGTGTTTCGGATGGACCGGCCGCACCAGCTCGTTGGCCAGGAACGCCACCACGAGCAGGGCGATCATCACGTAGAACGAGGTGGCGTACAGGGCGGGCCCGTCGAGCCCCTCGGCGGCACGCGCGTCCGCGATGGCGTTCACGATCAGCGGCCCCAGCACCCCGGCCGTCGACCAGGCGGTGAGCAACCTGCCGTGGATGGCACCGACCTGGTAGGTGCCGAAGAGGTCCTTCAGGTACGCGGGAACGGTCGCGAACCCACCGCCGTAGAAGGACAGGATCACCAACGCGCTGGCGATCACCACCAGCTTCGACGAGTTGCCGGTGAGCGCGATCGTCAGGTACAGCAGCGCACCGACACCGAGATAGATCCGGTAGATGTTCTTGCGGCCCACCAGATCCGATGTGGACGACCAGACGAAACGGCCGAGCATGTTGGTCAGGGACAGCAACGCGACGAAACCGGCAGCGGCCGCGGCCCCGACCGGGGCGCTGGTTTCCGCGAAGAAGTCGGTGATCATCGGGGCGGCCTTCTCCAGGATGCCGATCCCGGCGGTCACGTTGAAGCACAGCACGATCCACAGGCACCAGAACTGCGGAGTCCGGACCGCTTGGGACGCGGACACGTTGGCCGTGGTGATCATGGACTTCCCGCTGTGCGGCTTCGGCGACCCGCCGGCAGGCCGCCAGCCCTCCGGCGGTACCCGCACGAGCAGTACGCCGGCCGACATGAACACCGCGTACACCACCCCGTGCACGGCGAAGCTGGCCGCGATGCCCCCGGTTGTGCTGCCGAAGGAGCTCAGCATCTGGCTGGACCAGGGGGAGGCGATCAGGGCCCCACCGCCGAAGCCCATGATGGCGATCCCGGTCGCCATCCCCGGTCGGTCCGGGAACCACTTGATCAGCGTGGAGACCGGCGAGATGTAGCCGATCCCGAGCCCGATGCCGCCGATGAAGCCGTAGCCCAGCACCACCAGCCAGTACTGCGCGGTCGCCGCGCCGAGCGCGGAGACGAGGAAACCGGAGGAGAAGCAGGTCATCGCGACGAACATCGCCCAGCGCGGACCCTTGCGCTCCACCAGCGTGCCACCGAAAGCCGCGGACAACCCGAGCATCACTATCCCTACCGTGAACGGCAGCGCGCTCTGGGTTCCGGACAGGCCGAGGGACTCCTCCAGCGGCGGTTTGAACACGCTCCAGGCGTAGACCTGGCCGATCGCGAGGTGAACCGAGAGCGCCGCCGGCGGAATCAGCCACCGGCTCCAGCCCGCGGGGGCAACGCTGCGCGACCGGTCCAGGAAGCTGACGGCCATCGGGCACCTCCGTACGCTGGAAGAGTCCAGGAGAGTCGTGAAGTTGCTGAAGGTGCACTATATTGTCTACACCATACAGCGACCCAGTCGACACCCGAGACGATTCGGGACGAACCTCCAACGTTTCGAGACAGGGGTGAGGATCCATGGGCCGGGTCATCGTGCGTCGACCGGTGCGGATGCTGTCCGCGTCCGGGCAGCGACACCGCCCGGACGCGCTGGCCGCGGAAGAGCCGTTGGAGCTTCGGGTCGGCGGCCGGTCCCTCGCCGTCACCATGCGCACCCCCGGTAACGACGTGGAACTGGCACACGGGTTCCTGCTGTCCGAAGGCGTACTCGGCGACCGGGAGGACGTCGCCACGGCCCGGTACTGCGACTCGGTGGACGAGACCGGCCGCAACACCTACAACGTGCTGGACCTGGCTCTGGCCGCCGGGGTGGCACCGCCGGAACTCGGCGTGGAGCGCAACTTCTACACCACGTCCTCGTGCGGGGTGTGTGGGAAGGCGGCACTGGACGCGGTCCGGCTGAAGACGCGCTTCAGCCCGGCGGGTACGCCCTTCCCGGTGAGCACGAGCATGCTGGCCACCCTGCCGGACGCGTTGCGCGAGCGGCAGCGGGTGTTCGCCGCCACCGGCGGCCTGCACGCGGCCGCGCTGTTCGCCGCGGACGGTTCGCTACTGGCCGTACGGGAGGACGTGGGCAGGCACAACGCCGTGGACAAAGTACTCGGCTGGGCGCTGCTGGAGGGCAGGGTGCCGCTGGGCGCCGCGGGGTTGCTGGTATCCGGGCGCGCCTCCTTCGAGCTGGTGCAGAAGGCGGCGATGGCGGGGCTTCCGCTGCTCGCCGCGGTGTCCGCTCCCTCCTCGCTCGCCGTCGAGCTCGCCGAGGAGAACGGCATGACCCTGGTCGGCTTCCTGCGCGGCGACACGATGAATCTCTACACCGGGGAACACCGGCTGACCGACCTCGCCTGATCGGGCGAGCGGCGGCGGGCGGGGCGAGTTTCCGCCTAGACTCGGGAGTTGGACCAGCCGGTTGGCACGGCGTGCGCAGCGGGACGGTGACTATGCGGCGGGGAACGGAGCAGGACTCACCTGGCGGCAGACCCGGCCGCCGGCACAGCAGGCGGTCGGTGGTGATCGCGGGCGCCTCGGGGCTCGCGGTGGCCGGCCTGGCGTTCGGGGCGGGAGCCGGGAAGGTGCCGTTCAGCCCGGCCCTGCATCGTTCGCTCGGTGCCGCCTCCTCCCCGAGCCGCCGAATGGGCTTCAGCCGGACCGAGCGAGTGTTCTCCTCCGCTCGTGGCCGCACGATCGACCTGGTCACCATCCTGCCGACGAAGTCCCCTCCCCCGGGCCTGCCCATGTGCGTGCTGCTGCACGGGCTGCACGGCAGCGCTCGCACGGCCGATCCGACCGGCCTGGTCGAGCGGCTCGGCAACGACGTCGCGCGCGGCGCGGTGCCGCCGTTCGGCTTCGTCGCGGTGGACGGTGGGAACAGCTACTGGCACGAGCGTCTGCCCGGCGACGATCCGATGGCGATGCTGCTGGATGAACTGCCCGGCTGGCTCCGGGAGCGCGGCCTCGGCGACCCCACGGGCACCCCCTTCGCCTGCGCCGGGATGTCCATGGGCGGGTTCGGCGCGCTGCTGTACGCGCGCAGGCGGGCCGAGCGGGGCCGCCCGCCCGCGGCCATCGGCACGCTGGCGCCCGCGCTGATCACCTCCTGGGCGGAGATGCGCAAGCGGGACGCCTTCCGGGACGCCACGGCCTGGGCAAGCCTGGATCCGCTGCGCAACCTTGCCGCCATCCGGGGGATTCACACCGCCGTCTGGTGCGGAACCGAGGACAAGTTCATCTCCGGGGTGCGCCGGTTCATCGCCAGGGCCGATCCCGTGCTCGCCTACACCGCCCGCGGCAGGCACGGCGACACGTTCAACCGCACGGTGGTGCACAGTATGGTCGGCTTCCTCGGCAAGCACGCACCCACCGCTCACAACCGCAGGTAGGTCCGGATCGTGGTGCCGTACTCGTCCCCGTACGTCCGCACCAGGTCGGCCACCTGGTTGACCATGAGCAACCCCCTGCCCCCGACCTGCCGGGGCGGCACCGGCCTGCGTCCGGCCAGCGGATCCCCGATCCGGCCGCCGTCGCTGACCTCACAGACGAGATGTCCCCGCTCCCGCCACAGCCGCAGCACGCCCCCACCGGAGCCGTGCACGATGCTGTTCGCGCTCAGTTCGGCCACCGCGAGGGCAAGGTCGTCCAGCCGGGCGGCGGCCAGACCGAGCCGCTGGGCGTGGTCCATGGCGAAATGCCGGACCGCGCTCAGCCCCCCGGCCTCGAACTGCAGGGTCACCGCCTCCGGCGCGGCGGGCAGCGGCTGGTTGCAGGCGGCGAGCACGCGCTCCGGGGCGTAGCGGCGGCTGGGTCGGTACCCGGCGGAGTCGACCAGCAGCGGATGAGTCGCGCGGGCATCGGCGACCACGGAAGGAGCCAGCCGCTCGCTGTCGTAGGGGCACAGGATGGTCGCGGCCCGGTCCCGGAACGCCAGGTTGATCAGCGCCTCGTGCTGCAGGCATGCCGGGTACTCGCGCTCGGTGCGGCCCGGCCAGATCGGCTCACCGATGATCCGCACCCTGCCGGCGTGCGCGTTGGCGAAGGCGAACAGCACCCCCGGGATGATCCGGCCCGGATTGCGGCCCGCCTCCGCCATGTCGATGAACTCGACGGAGCCGGCCAGCGGCCCCAGGTCAGCGACGATGAGCTCCAGGTTCGGCGGCGGGACGGCCACGGCGACCGGTTCCTCCTCGGCCAACCCGTCGAGAACGAACGGCACGGTCCCGGCCAAATACTCGTCCGCACCCCGGTAGAACAACGCGGGATGGCGTAACGGCGTTCGGTGCACGCGCCCGTCACCTCGGCATTCTCTCCGATCGAGGTTGCGGGGATTACCCGCGGCCGGAACGGAGCAAACCTGGTTCGGCTGGTTTCTCGTCGTCCGACTTTACCCGTCACAAGGGAGGAACAGCAGGTCAGCCCAGCCAGCGTCCGACGACTCCGATCAGCCAGAAGCCCACCGCGATCCCACCGAGCAGGATCACGGTCCAGGCCAGGCGCGGCTTGCGTGTGGTGGCGCCGCGTACCCGCCACTGGGCATAGCCGGCCAGCCCCAGCAGGGGCAGGGGCAACAGCGGGAGTGGGGAGAGCCGGGTGATCGAGGCGACCAGGCATACGGCGACCAGCACCCCGATGGCCACGGCGACCACCTGGTGCAGCACCGGATGCCGCAGCCACAGCACGGTCACCAGACGTTGGGTCAGCTCGCTGATACCACGAACCTCCGGCTCCCGTTCCCGTGGACTCACCTATCGGCACCCCGGCATGCGGGTACGGAGATCAGGCGGATTTCTCGCCACGCTCGCCACGCTGCCGGCGGGACGGCTGGCGCGACACGATTGTGGGGTTGACGTTCTCCCGCACGGTCTGCTCGGTGATCACGACCTTGGCGACGTCATCCCGACTCGGGATGTCGTACATCACCGGCTGGAGGACCTCCTCCATGATCGCCCGGAGGCCACGGGCACCGGTTCCGCGCAGCACGGCCTGGTCGGCGATGGCCTCCAGCGCCGTCTTGGTGAACTCGAGCTCGACGTTGTCGAGTTCGAAGAGCTTCTTGTACTGCTTCACCAGCGCGTTGCGCGGCTCGGTGAGGATCCGTACCAGCGAGTCCTTGTCCAGGTTCGTCACGCTGGCCACCACGGGCAGCCTGCCGATGAACTCCGGGATCAGGCCGAACTTGATCAGGTCCTCCGGCATGGTCTCGCCGAAGACGTCGCTCTCCTCGATCTCCGACTTGGTCCGGATCTCCGAGCCGAAGCCGAGGCCGCGCTTGCCGACCCGCTCGTTGACGATCTTCTCCAGCCCGGCGAACGCACCCGCGACGATGAACAGCACGTTCGTCGTGTCGATCTGGATGAACTCCTGGTGCGGATGCTTACGCCCACCCTGCGGGGGCACGCTGGCGGTGGTGCCCTCCAGGATCTTCAGCAACGCCTGCTGTACGCCCTCACCAGAGACGTCCCTGGTGATCGAGGGGTTCTCCGACTTGCGCGCGATCTTGTCGACCTCGTCGATGTAGATGATCCCGGTCTCGGCCCGCTTGACGTCGTAGTCCGCCGCCTGGATCAGCTTCAGCAGGATGTTCTCCACATCTTCACCGACGTACCCCGCCTCGGTCAGCGCGGTGGCGTCGGCGATCGCGAACGGCACGTTCAGCATCTTGGCCAGCGTCTGCGCGAGATAGGTCTTGCCACAGCCGGTCGGGCCCAGCATGAGGATGTTCGACTTGGCGAGCTCGACCGCCTCCTCCTTGGAGTCCTTCGGCCCGGCCTTGTCGTCGGATTGGATCCGCTTGTAGTGGTTGTAGACGGCGACAGCGAGGGTCCGCTTCGCGTCGTCTTGACCGATTATGTACTGCTCGAGGAAGTCGCGGATCTCGGTGGGCTTGGGCAGTTCGTCGAGTTTGACGTCCCCGGCCTCGGCGAGTTCCTCCTCGATGATCTCGTTGCACAGATCGATGCACTCATCGCAGATGTACACGCCTGGTCCGGCGATGAGCTTCTTCACCTGTTTCTGGCTCTTCCCGCAGAAAGAGCACTTGAGCAGGTCCCCGCCGTCGCCGATCCGTGCCATGACCGTTGACCTCGTCCCCTCCGGTGCGCCAGCACCTGACTGTCTCAGCTGTCCCCGCCACAGCGGGGGTCACGCGCATTGCCACTGACGGTACCCGCCCGGCGCGTCCAACGGGAGCACCGATGGTCACCGAGGCGTGCCGGGGCAGACCCTAAACCAGGAAGCCGGTGTGTGTCCCTCGACAACACACCGGCTCCCGGGGTTTTTCGTCGACCTCAATCCTGCGCCGACGCCTTGCGGTAGGGCAGCACCTCGTCGATCAGGCCGTACTCCTTGGCCTCCTCGGCGGTGAGGATCTTGTCCCGCTCGATGTCGGCCCTGACCTCGTCCGCCGAGCGGTTGGTGTGGCGGGCCAGGGTGGTCTCCATCACGCGCCGCACTCGCTGGATCTCGTTGGCCTGGATCTCCAGGTCGGAGACCTGGCCGTAGCTGCCCTCGGTGGCGGGCTGGTGGATCAGCACCCGCGCGTTGGGTAGGGCCATCCGCTTGCCCGGGGTGCCCGCGGCGAGCAGCACGGCCGCCGCCGAGGCCGCCTGGCCGAGGCACACCGTCGCGATATCCGGACGCACGTACTGCATGGTGTCGTAGATGGCCATCAGCGCGGTGAACGAGCCGCCGGGCGAGTTGATGTAGATCATGATGTCCCGGTCGGGGTCCTCGTGCTCGAGGTGCAGCAGCTGGGCCATCACGTCGTTCGCCGACGCGTCGTCCACCTGCACGCCGAGCATGATCTGCCGCTCCTCGTACAGCTTGTTGTACGGGTTCGACTCCTTGACGCCGTAGCTGGTGCGCTCGACGTAGGACGGCAGGACGTAACGGGACTGGGGAAGGTGAAGCTGGCTCATGTAAGTCTCCTCGTGGACGCGAGTACCCGGTCAGCTCGCCGAGTTGGACCGCGGGGCGCCCCGCGTCAGGACCTGGTCGACAAAGCCGTAGTCCTTGGCCTCTTCGGCGGTGAACCACCGGTCCCGGTCACCGTCTTGGATGATCTGCTCGACGGTCTGCCCCGTCTGGTCGGCCGTGATCTTGGCCAGCTCGTGCTTCCACTTGCCGAACACCTCGGCCTGGATCGCGATGTCCGAGGCGGTACCGCCCACACCGGCCGAGGGCTGGTGCATGAGGATCCGCGCGTGTGGCAGCGAGTACCGCTTGCCGGGGGTGCCGGAGGAGAGCAGGAACTGTCCCATCGACGCGGCGAGACCCATCGCATACGTCGCCACGTCCGGCTGGATCAGCTGCATGGTGTCGTAGATGGCGAAACCCGCGGTGACCGAGCCGCCCGGGGAGTTGATGTAGAACGTGATGTCCGACTCGGGGTCCTCCGCCTGCAACAGCAACAGCTGCGCGGTGATCCGGTTGGCGACATCGTCGTTGACCTCGGAGCCGAGCACGACGATGCGCTCCTGGAGCAGCCGCTCGTACACCGAGTCGGTCAAGTTGAGCCCCGCGGTGCTGATCCGCCCCTCGGGCATGTGCTGCGTCACTTGTGCCTGCCTTTTCGCCGCTGTGGGCCTCGCGAGCGGGACCCACGGTAGTCAGTTCTTGCGGTTTCCCTGAATCTTGTAACCGACCCTAACGAACAGGGGCGGCGCAGAATGCCTGACACCGCCCGAGTTCGCTCAGAGCATTACTGATCCGCCGCGCTTGCCTTCTCGGTGGCCTGGCTCTCCTCGTCCGCACCCGAAGGGGTCGAATCGGCCTCCGCCTTGCCGAAGAACTCGTCCAGGTCGATCTCGGCGCCGGAGGCATCGGTCACCGTGGCGTCCCGGACCACCGAGGCCAGCGCCTTGCCCCGCCGCACGTCGGCGTAGATCGCGCCGAGCTGGCCGGACTGCTGGGCCCGCTGGACGTACTCGTCCGGGCTGATGCCGTAGCGCTGGGCCTGGTAGATGATCCGCTCGGTGAGTTCGGAGTCGTCCACGTTCACCTGCTGCTGGTCGGCAATGGTGTCCAGCAGCAACTGGGTGGCCACCGCCTTCTCCGACTCCGTGCGGATCTCGGCGTTGAACTCATCGAGGGTCCTGCCCTCCGCCTCGAGCGACTGGGCGAAGGCGTCCTCGTCGTGGTCGAACTGGTGCACCGCGTCATGCTTGCGGTTCTCGACCTCGCCCTCGACGACGTTCTCCGGCAGCGGCACCTCGGTGGACTCCAGCAACGTCTCGAGCACCTTGTCCCGCGCCTGCACGCCCTGCTGCATCCGCTTCATCCTGGTCAGCCGCTGGCGCAGGTCGTTCTTGAGCTCGTCCAGCGTGTCGAACTCGCTGGCCAGCTGGGCGAACTCGTCGTCGGCCTCCGGCAGCTCCCGCTGCTTGATCGACTGCACGGTCACCGACACGTCGGCATCCCGGCCCGCGTGGTCGCCCGCCATCAGTTTGGTGGTGAACGTCCTGGTCTCGCCCTCCTCGGCGCCGACGAGCGCCTCGTCGATGCCGTCCACGAGCTGGCCGGAGCCGATCTCATAGGACAGACCGGAGGTGGAGGCGTCCGGCACCTCCTCGCCGTCCACCGTGGCCGAGAGGTCGATGGACACGAAGTCGCCGTTCTGCGCGGGCCGCTGCACCCCGGTGAGGGTGCCGAACCGGGCACGCAGCTCGTCGAGCTGCTCGTCGACTTCTTCGTCCTTCAGCTCGATGTCGTCCACGCTCACCGAAAGCCCGCTGAGGTCCGGCAGCGTGATCTCCGGACGCACGTCCACCTCGGCGGTGAACTCGAGCACGTCCTTGTCCTCGAGCTTGGTCACCTCGAACTCCGGGCGGCCGAGCGTGCGGACCTCGCCGGCCTGCACGGCCTCGAGGTACTTCGCCGGGATGGCCTCGTTCACGACCTCGTCGAGCACCGGGGCGCGGCCGATCCGGCTCTCCAGCACCCGCGCCGGAGCCTTACCGGGACGGAAGCCGGGGATACGCACCTGCTGGGCGATCTTGTTGTAGGCGCGGTCGAAGTTTGGTTTGAGCTCGTCGAACGGCACCTCGACATTGATCTTTACGCGCGTCGGGCTGAGCTGCTCGACGGTGCTCTTCAACGTTTTCTCCTCGAGCCGTAACAGTGTTGTCTTCGGGATGGTGATGTGGGAGTGGTCCCAGGTCAGGTCCGTAGCCGGACTGCCCGAGTCTAAGACAAGCTGTGCACCTCACTTGCCGGTGGGGCCGCCCGGCGGCCCGGTGACCACTCCGCGGGCCCGCCCGCCGTCAGGGCTTGCGGGCCACGCCGACGAATCCGCAGCTCGCATTGGGGTTGTCCGCCCATTCCGAGGTCAGCTCCGAGTCGAGGTCGTCCAGGCGCCACTCGGCCGCCCAGGTGACCCCGGGATCCACCAGGTCCCAGCCCTCGAAGAAGCCGGTGAACTGCTCGCGGCTGCGGAAGCCAATCGGCGTGTTCGCTCGCTTGTACTGCGCCTCCGCGGTGGCGGCCTCGGCGGCGCGGTCGGCGGGGATGCCGTCGTTGGTCGCGTGCGAGGCGACCAGGTACGAACCACTCGGCAGCAGTTCCTTGTACCTGGCCACCGCCTCCTCGGCGCCGCCACCGGGCGGCACGAAGTGCAACACCGCGACCATCAGCAGGGCGATCGGCTCGTTCGGGTCGAGCACGCCGGTCGCTCTCGTCTGTTCCCAGAGGTTGTCCACGTTCAGCAGGTCGGCGTTGAGCGCCGCGTGCCGCTTCAGGTCGCCGTGCTTCTCCAGCAGTACCCGCCCGTGCGCCACGGCGACCGGCTCGTTGTCCACGTAGACGCACCGGCTGTCCGGATCGAGCTCGTCGGCGACCTCGTGGACGTTGCGCACGGTGGGCACGCCGGAACCGATGTCCAGGAACTGCCGGACGCCGTGCCGCACACAGTGCCGGACGGCCCGGCGCAGAAACTCGCGGTTGACCAGTGCCACCGTGCGCAAGGACGGCATCACCTGCAGTACCTGCTTGCCGAACTCGCGGTCAACGGCCCAGTTGGTGGTACCGCCCAGGAACCAGTCATAGGTGCGCGCGGCGTTCGGTTTCTCCAGGTCGACGCCCTTCGGCACGTAAGCCGATTCGGTGCCTTCGCTCACCAGTCGCTCCGAGTGTCAGTGGCTACCGTACCGGCTCACCCTAGCGTCAACCCTTCCGCTCGGTGCGCACATCGGGGACTCCCGGGTCAGAAGTGCCGCATGAGTTCCGGGAAACGGCTCAACCGCAACACCCGATCGTCACTCGGGTCGAGCTCGCTCTGCTCCAGCGACCAGGTGTGGTCGTTGGGGATGAACACGGCGTTCATCCCCGCCTGCCGCGCCGGAATGACATCCGACTTCGGCGAGTTGCCGATCATCCACGTCCGACTCGGCGTGAATCCGTAAGCGTCCACCAGTCGCCGGTAGGTGTCCACATTCTTTTCCGGGACGATGTGAATGCTTTCGAAGAAGTGTCCCAGATCGGAAGCTTCCAGTTTACGTCGCTGCTCATCGACATCGCCTTTGGTGAGCAGCAACATTTTGTGCCGGCCACCGAGATTGTCCAGCGTCTCGGAGACTCCCGGGAGCAACTCCACCCGGTGGTCCACGAGGGCCGCGGCCAGATCGTTGATCCCGCGCCGTTCCTCGAAGGTCGTCGGCCGCTCGTACAGTCGCTCGAAGCACTCCCCCAGGCTGTGCAGAAACATCGAGCTTCCGTATCCGTGGGTGACGGCGTTCGCGGCCTCGATGTCGTCCAGTACGGCACGGATGTCGACGCGGTCCAGCGTCGGGTGCGCGAGCCAGTCCAGAAAATCGTTGATGACGCGCTCGAATCGGATATTGTTCTCCCAGAGCGTGTCATCCGCGTCGAAAATCAGAACTTGCTTCTTGCGCATCACGCAGGCACCGCCATTGTCAAGATCGCCCGTGGTCGATGTCATGCTAGCCAATCCCCGTCCGGGACGCGACCGGATACCGGACCGGCGTAATCACGTCACCAGTGATTCCGGAGAGACCCCTGACAAGTTCGGCGCCCGGTCCGCCGCCTGAGCGGACGTGCCATCGGCGATCGCCACACCGGCCCCGCCTTCACGGACGGCGACCCGACCCAGCCGCGGTCGCGGGCGGGGGCGTCGGAGATGCCGACACGGTGACCTCCCACGCGGAGGCCACCGCCGTTGTCGGGGTGACAGGATTTGAACCTGCGACCCTTCGCTCCCAAAGCGAATGCGCTACCAAGCTGCGCCACACCCCGATCCGCCACGCCAAGGGCGGTGTGCGATCACCTTACCGTGCCCCGCTACACTGTTCGCGAACGCGGTCCGCAAGGACCTCGGCGGGTGTAGCTCAATGGTAGAGCTCCAGTCTTCCAAACTGGTGACGCGGGTTCGATTCCCGTCACCCGCTCCACCACGACCACGCCTCAGGGCACGGCGGTGAACACCTCGTAGCTGTGCCCGTCCGGGTCGCGGACGTACACCCCGCGGCCGCCGCCGAGCTGACTGGTCCGACGGTCCCAGCCGTGCTCGGGGGCCGACCCGTAGTCGATCCACGGATTGGCCTCCAGATGTTCCAGCAGAGCGTCGAAGGTCTCGTCGTCGACGAGAAACGCGTAGTGCCCAGGCCGCACACCGTGCCGATCGTCGAAGTCCAAGGTGAGATCCGCATTGACCTGGACCGGCACGAACGGTCCCGCGGGGGCACCGACCCGGAGGCCGAGCAGGTCGGCGAGGAAGCGCGCGGCGGCTGCCCTGTCCGTCGCGGGCACGATGGTGTGGTTCAGCAGTACCGGCATGGCGTCACCTTCGGTCAATTGTATGCGATCCGCACGCAATATACATGCGGATCGCATACAACCGCAAGCGGGCTACGGTGAGCCGATGGACGCCACCCCCGATGGCGGACCGGCGCTGTTCCGGCTGGTCCGTTTCTGGTCCCGCCGCTGGATCAACCGCGCAGCCGAGGAGCTACCCGGCGACCTGCGCCAGGTGCAACACATTCTGGCCGTCGAGGCTGTGCGCGCGGCCGGCGGCGGTACCGAGGAGGCCACTGTGAGCACGGTGGCGCACCAGCTCGGACTCGACCACTCGGGTGCCAGCAGGATCGTCCGGGATGCCACCGCGGCCGGCTACCTGCTTCGCACCGAGTCCGAACAGGACCGGCGACGGGCGACGCTACGACTCACTCCGGGGGGAGAGGAGCTGCTCGCCGAATCACGCCAGTGGCAGCGGGCGGTCTTCGTCGAACTCACCGCGAGCTGGAGCGAGCACGATCGGGAGCAGTTCGCGGGCTACCTCCGACGGCTCGCGGGCGAGCTGGGCGTCTAGTCTCCTGCGACAGGGTGGTCTGCGCCGCGTGCGCGTACCCGCCGATCGCCGCGCGGATCGAGCCCGGCCCGTCGGTGCGCTGCGCTCGCACCGTGGGTGGACCGTACCGCGACGTCAGCAGGCCATCATGCGTGGTGACCGTCGCGTACTTGACGCGGTAGGTGCCGTCGTCATCGTGCATGGAAGAGGATTCGGGCTCCGTCACCCACCGCAGACTCAACCACAGGCCCTCGCGGCCGTACCAGTGCGGGAAGTCGCGTGCACCACGAAGCGCAGGGGGTAGCGGCTTCGGCCGCTGCGGCGTGGCGGCCTGGCAGGTATCCGGACGGGCGCCGTCCGAGGTACCGGGCGACGACGAACCGGCTCCGCCCGGTTCCGCGGCGTCCGGCGCTTCGTCACGTCCGGGGGAACATCCGGCGGCGACACACAAGGCTACGACATCGACCAGCGACATCGACCGGACACCCATACCGCAGTGTGACATGCGGCGCCGGGCTCGAACCACAACGATCCCGACCGCACGGCGCGGCCGTGCCGCGCGCACCTCGAGTGTTCAGGACGAGCGCCGGCGCCTGCGGTCGAGAGCGTAGCTGCCCCAGAAAGCCGCGGCGCTGAACAGCATCAGGCCGCCGAGGACCCAGAGGATCCAACTCGGTTCCGCGACCACCGCCACCACCACGAACATCGCGATCCCCAGAACGGTCAGCATCGCGATCGCCCTGACCTGGCGGGGCGTGTGCACCCCCTGCCTTCGCTCGGCCGGATTGCTCATGGGCCCGATCCTGCCATCGCGGCGCCGATCAGCCCTCGCCCACCTGCCTCGCGGTCGCCATCGCCCGCTCGACCTCCCAGAACGCGCGCATCGACCGGATCAGGCCGTCCTCGCCCACCCGGTAGACGAACACGCCATCGGTGTCCACCCGGTAGCCACCGGGCAGGAAGGTGGTGATCGTTCCGACGTTGGCGACCTCCTCCCCCGCCGCATGCGAGTCGCGGATCACGAACTCGAACCGCTCCACGTTGGCGATGGTCATGTCCCAGAACGCCGCGATCGCCTCATGGCCGTAGTGCCCCTTGCCCTCGGGGTCGAAGCCGGACACGCCGACCGGATCCTCCACCACGGCGTCCGGGGCGAACAACGCGAGCCAATCCTCCTTGGCTCCCTTCGTCACCGCCTGCATCGAGCGCCAGGCCGCCTGCCGCGCGGCGGGCTGTTCGGCTTCGGGATCCCAGGGCACGGTCACCGGCATCTGCTGCCTCCCAGGTCAGAAACTCGTGATGATCTCGTCGGCGAACTTCTTGATCGAGTCCTTCTTCTTGCCGACGTCCGCGTCGAAGCCGAGTCCGTCGAACACCCAGGGCATGGTGATCACGTCGGTGACCCCGATGTCCGCCTGCTGCTGGTAACCGTCCACACCGAACCGGTCGATGCACACGGCCTGGATCTCGAACGGCTCGCCCGCCCGGCCGAATTCGGTCCGCAGTTGCCGCAGCCGCTGGATCGTCGAGCTCAGGTCGTCGAACTTCATCATCGCCGAGGACCAACCGTCCCCCGCCCTGGCCGCCCGGCGCAACGCCGCCTCGGTGTGCCCGCCGACGTAGAACGGCACCCTGGCTCGCGGGGCCGGGCTCATCCGGAGCTTGTCGAAATCGAAGAACCGGCCGTGGTACTCGACCATTCCCCCGCCCAGGATCAGCCGCAGCACCTCGATCGCCTCGTCGACCCGCTTGCCCCGGTGCTCGTACGGCGCACCGCACCAGGCGAACTCCTCCGGCGACCAGCCGACGCCGAGGCCGAGCCCGAACCGGTCGCCGGTGAGCGCGGCCACCGAGCCGACCTGGCGGGCCAGTAGCACCGGGTTGCGCGAGCCCAGCTTCAGCACCGAGGTGTAGAACCTGATCGTGCTCGTCACCGCACCCATCGAGGCTGCCGCGATCAGCGGATCGACCCAGGGCGTCTCCTCGTCCCAGAACCTGTTCCCATCCGGGGTGTAGGGATAGTCGGCGGACACCGTCTCCGAGTAGAAAAGCGAGTCCGGGAGCGCGACCGCGGCGAAACCGCATTCCTCGGCCATGACCGCGAGTTCGGCCAGCTGGTCCAGCGGGCTCATCGCCACCGACAACGTGAACTTCATAGCACCATCCCTGCCGCGCCGAAGGGGGTCCTGAGAACTGTAACATGTTCTACTTTTGCAGGCCAGTCCTCGCCACGGCCGGGCATGACGGCGCACGCGGGGAACCACTGAGCTAGAGTCCGCGTTGTCCGGTTCAGCAACCCCTCCAAGGAGGAGTGAACCATGGGTACCGCCGTCGTGCTGATCATCCTGCTCGTCCTCGTGGTAGGGGGCGGCCTTTACCTCGTGCGCGTCCAGGCAGCGAGAAAGCAACGTGAAGTGGATGACGCCATGGCGGACGCCCGCCGGTGGATGGAGCGGCTCGGTGGCCAGGTGCTCAACCTGACCGGCGCCGACACGGCTTCGCAGCAGGCGATGGCGGACGCCTCGGAGCGGTACAACGCCGCGGGTTCGGAACTGGAGCAGGCGCGGACCGCGGAGCAGGCGAGGTTGGCCCGGCAGACCGCCCTCGAGGGCCTGTACTACGCGCGCGCAGCCAGGACGGCGATGGGCCTGGACCCCGGCCCCGCCCTGCCCGAGGATGCCGAACGCGAGCGCGCGGGCAAGGTCACCGAGCACCGCTCGGTCGATGTGGAGGGACGGACCTACGAGGCGTCCCCCGAACCCGGCCAGGACACCCCGCACTACTACCCCGGCGGCAGGGTCGCCGGGCGCCCGGTGCCGCAGGGCTGGTACAGCGAGCCGTGGTGGAAGCCGGCGCTGGTGGCGGGCGCCTGGGGCCTCGGCTCGATGTTCCTGTTCAGCGCCATGTTCTCCGGTATGGCCGGTATTCCGGACGCCACGGCCTGGGAGGCGGGTTACGACGCCGGGCAGCAGGAGGCGATGGAGTCCGGGGACGCGGGCGACGGCGGGGACATGGGCGACGGCGGAGCCTCCGACATGGGCGGCGACTTCGGCGGCGGTGACTTCGGCGGTATGGACATGGGGGGCGACTTCGGCGGGTTATGAGCGTTCAGGCCGGCTGGCAGCCGGGGCACCAGTACAGGTTGCGACCGGCCAGCTCGCTGTTCGCCACCGCGGTCCCGCACACCAGGCAGGGCAGGCCCGCGCGGCGGTAGACGTAGACCTCCCCGCCGTGCCGGTCCTCGCGTGGCGCCCTCCCGGTCACCTCCGGCAGGTGCTCGGGGGCCACGGTGTCGATCCGTCCGGTCCGCACGCCGCCACGCATCAGCGTCACCAGATCCGCCCACATCTCCCGCCACAGCGCGACGTCCAGCGAGCGGCCGGGCAGCGAAGGCGGGACGCCGTGCCGGAAGAGCACCTCGGCGCGGTAGACGTTGCCGACCCCGGCCAGCACGGACTGGTCCATCAGCAGCACCGCGATCGAGGTACGCGAGCGGGAGATTCGGCGCCATGCCCGGTCGGGGTCCGCATCGCGGCGTAGCGGGTCCGGGCCCAGCTTTGCCTTGATGGCGTCGGCCTGCTGCTCATCCAGCAGCTCGCACCGGTTCGGCCCGCGCAGGTCGGTCCAATGTGTCCGTCCGACCAGGCGCAACCGCACCTGCCCCACCGGATCCGCCGCCGGTAGCGTCGCCTCGGTGAAGGTGCCGTACAGGCCGAGATGGACGTGCACCGTTCCACCGGCGCCGAAGTCGTGGAAGAGGTGCTTGCCGTAGGCCTCCGCCCGGACCAGCACCTGGCCATCCAAAATGGACGCTTCAGCGGCGAATCGGCCCTGCGGGCTGGACACCCCGACCGGAGTTCCCGCGTACCGCCGCTGGTGCAGCCGGGCCAGCCGGTGCAGCGTGTGCCCCTCGGGCATCAGTGCCTGCTCCTGAACGCGCGGCTCGACCGGACTCCGCCACCGCCGTCACCCTCGCAGGTGACACGCCCGGCCTCGCCGCCCGCGGGCTGCGCCGCGCGCGTTCTTCCGCTCGCCTCAGGCAACCACGTCCCGTTCAGGAGTGCCCCTCAGGCGTCCGGCAACGCCGGGGGCGTTCCGGTGCGCTCGTAGTCGAGGATCTGCTCGACCCGCCGGCGGTGCCGCTCATCCGGGGACGCGGGCGTCTCCAGGAACGCTTCGACGATCCCGGCCGCCTCCTCGGCGGTGTGCATCCGCGCGCCGACCCCGATCAGCTGGGCATGGTTGTGCTCACGGGTCAGCCGCGCGATCTCCGGGCTCCAGGCGAGGCCGACCCGTGCCCCGGGCACCTTGTTCGCGGCGATCTGCTCGCCGTTGCCGGAACCGCCGATCACCACCCCGAGGCCGCCGGGGTCGGCCACCACGCGACGCGCGGTCTCGATGCAGAAGGCCGGGTAGTCGTCGGCGGCGTCGTAGTGGTGCGGGCCGACGTCGGTCACCTCGTGGCCGCGCTCGGACAGCCAGGTCACCAGGTATTTCTTCAGCTCGAAGCCCGCATGGTCGGATCCAAGGTAGACACGCACGAGACGGAAGTGTGCCATCCGCCGGGCGACCCCACGCGTCGGCCCGGCATCCTGGTGGCGTGGATCCCTATCTGAGTATCTTCGGGCAAGGTGGGCACGAGATCCGGCTGGAGTGGAGCTCCGAGGGACTCTCGGCGCTCAGCGCGGAGTGCGCCGTACTGATCGTGGTGGACGTGCTGTCCTTCTCCACGGTGGTCGATCTCACCCTGATGCGCGGCGGCCGGGTCCGGCCGATGCGCTGGGGCGACCCGCGCGCGGCCGAGGAGGCGGTCGCGGCCGGCGCGACCGTGCCGGAGCAGACCGGCGGCCTGCCACTGCGGCCCGCCGCGATACTGGGCACCCCGCCCGGCTCGTTCCTCGCCGTGCGCTCGCCGAACGGCGCCACGTTGTGCGTGGCCGCCGCCGAGACGGGGGTGGAGGTGCTCACCGGCTGCCTGCGCAACGCCCGCGCGGTGGCGCGACTGGCCAAGGCCGCGGCCGAGGACCAGCCGATCGGCGTGATCCCGGCCGGCGAACGCTGGCCGGTGGAGTACCCGGCCGAACCCGGCACGATCGGGCCGCTGCGCCCCTGTGCCGAGGACCATCTCGCCGCGGGAGCGATCGTGGACGCGCTCATCTCGCTCGGTGTACAGCGCCCCTCACCGGAAGCCGCGATGGCGGCGCGATCGTTTCGCGCCGCCGGCCCGGACGTCGGGGCGGTGGTGGCCGGATCCTCCTCCGGTAAGGAACTCATCGAGGCGGGTCACGGTCGCGATGTCGACCTGGCGATCGCGGTGAACACCTCGGACGTCGCGCCCTACCTCACCAAGGGCGCCTTTCAGGACGTCGCGGCCCGATGAGCGCGGTGGCCGAGCAGGGGAGATGGATCGAACTCGGTGCGGGTGTGCTGGCCCGCCGCCACGCCGAGCTCGACCTGACCACAGGCCTGGTCATCGGCGCGAAGGCCTGCCTGGCCATCGACACCCGAGGCGACGCGGCGCAGGGTGCCGAACTGGCCCGCGCGATCCGCGAGCGCACCCCGCTCCCGTGGTCGGTGGTGCTCACCCACGCACACTTCGATCATGCCTTCGGCACTCCGGCCTTCCGGCCCTGCCCGGTGTGGGCGCACCCGGGTTGCCGGGCCGCGCTGGCGGCCGACCCCGCCGCGACCGAGGTCGCCCCGCCGGAGGAGCTGGTGGCCGGCAGCGCCGTGCTGAACCTCGGCGGCCGGATCGTGCGGTTGATCCACCTCGGTCCGGCGCACACCGACCACGACCTGGTGGTGCAGGTGCCCGACGCGGGGGTGGTGTTCGCCGGGGATCTGGTCGAGCACGAGCCGGGCGGGTCGTTCAGCAGCGAGTCCTTCGGCGCGGACACCACGATCTCCGGCTGGCCGGCCGCGCTGGACGGCATCCTCGCGCTGCGGCCACGCATCGTCGTCCCCGGCCACGGTGAGCCCGTGGACCCGGAGTTCGTCGCGGCCCAGCGCGAACCACTGGCCGAACTCGCCGGGTTGTGCGCGGCCGGGCTCGCCCCGGAGGACGCCGTGGCCCGCTCGCCCTACCCCCGTGCGGTCACGCTGGCCGCGCTGGCCTCGGTCAGTCGAAGTTGAGCTCGCCGGTCCTGGTGCGCTTGAGCTCGAAGAAGTCGGGGTAGCCGGCCAGCAGGCGGGCGCCGTCGAACATCCTGAGCGCCTCCTCGCCGCGCGGGATCGAGCTCAGCACCGGACCGAAGAACGCGACGCCGTCGATGTGCAGGGTCGGCGTGCCGACATCCATACCCACCGGGTCCATGCCCTCGTGATGGCTCTTGCGCACGGCGTCGTCGTACTCGGTGGTGTCGGCCGCCCCGATCAGCTCCGCGGGGGCGCCGATCTCGGCCAGCGCGGCCTCGGTGACCGCCCTGCGGTCCTGCCATCCCTGGTTGTGCTGGCGGATACCGAAGGCCGTGTAGTAGTCGCGCAGTACCTGTTCCCCCTTGCTCTGCGCGAGCGCGGCGGCGACCCGCACCGGTCCCCACCCGGACTCCAGCAACTCCTTGTACTGCTCCGGCAGGTCCTCACGCCCCTCGTTGAGCACGGACAGGCTCATAATCCGGAAACGCAGGTCCAGGTCGCGGTGCTTCTCGACCTCCAGGATCCACCGGGACGCGATCCAGGCGAAGGGGCAGACCGGGTCGAAGTAGAAGTCGACCTTCGTGGGTCCGGCGGCTTGCTCGGTCATGCTCATCACAATCTCCCTGGTACCGGTGGCTTGGCCGCGGCGCGATCCGCCGCTGTGCGGGCAAACAGCGCCATGGCATCCCTTGTTCCCATTGTTCCCCATCGTCATCCACCACGCCCGCATGATTGGATGCGAGAGCAACAGAAAACGACAACCAATGACACGATCACGACCAGAGGTGCCCGTGCCCGCTCCAAACCTGACCCGTGACCAAGCCAAGCAGCGTGCCGAACTCCTCCATGTGGAGTCCTACGCGGTCGAGCTCGACTTGACCGACGGCAACGGCGGCCCCGGCGCGAAGACTTTCGACTCCGTCAGCACCGTCCGGTTCAGCAGCACGCGGCCAGGCCAGGCGTCCTGGGTCGACATCGTGGCCGCGGACGTGCGTTCGGCCACCGTGAACGGGGTGGAGTTGGATGTCTCCTCCTACGTCGAGGACGACGGGATCGCGCTGCCCGACCTCGCCGCGGAGAACGAGCTCGTCGTCCGCGCCGACTGCCGATACATGAACACCGGCGAGGGGCTGCACCGGTTCGTCGATCCCGTCGACGGCGGGGTGTACCTCTACACCCAGTTCGAGACGGCCGACGCCAAGCGCATGTTCGCGTGCTTCGACCAGCCTGACCTGAAGGCGACCTACCGGTTGACCGTGGTGGCACCGAAGGACTGGAAGGTCGTCTCCAACGCGCTGGTCGAATCCACCGAGGTCACCGAAGCGGGGGCGGTGCGCACCGTGTTCGCGGCGTCCGAGCGCATCTCCACGTACCTGGTCGCGCTGATCGCCGGCCCCTACCACGAGTGGCGCGACGAGTACTCCGACGAGCACCGCACGATCCCGCTCGGGATCTACTGCCGCGCCTCGCTGGCCGAACACATGGACGCCGACCGGTTGTTCACCGAGACCAAGCAGGGTTTCGGTTTCTACCACCGCAACTTCGGCACGCCCTACCCGTTCAGCAAGTACGACCAACTCTTCGTGCCGGAGTTCAACGCGGGCGCGATGGAGAACGCGGGCGCGGTGACCTTCCTCGAGGACTACGTGTTCCGCAGCCGGGTGACCCGGTACGCCTACGAGCGCAGGGCGGAGACCCTGCTGCACGAGATGGCGCACATGTGGTTCGGCGACCTGGTGACCATGCGCTGGTGGGACGACCTCTGGCTGAACGAGTCCTTCGCCACCTTCGCCAGCGTGCTCGCGCAGGCCGAGGCGACCGAGTACAAGCACGCCTGGACCAGCTTCGCCAATATCGAGAAGTCCTGGGCATACCGGCAGGACCAGCTGCCCTCCACGCATCCGATCGCCGCGGACATCGTCGACCTGCAGGCGGTCGAGGTGAACTTCGACGGCATCACCTACGCCAAGGGCGCCTCGGTACTCAAGCAACTGGTCGCCTATGTCGGGCTGGACAACTTCCTCGCCGGGCTGCGGGTCTACTTCGACCGGCACGCGTGGGGCAACGCGACGCTGTCCGACCTGCTGACCGCGCTGGAGGAGGCCTCGGGGCGGGACCTGTCCTGGTGGAGTGCGCAGTGGCTGGAGACGACCGGGCTGAACTCCCTGCGTCCCCGTTTCACGCTGGACGAGCAGGGCCGGTTCAGCTCGTTCACGGTGCTCCAGGGCGGCGCCAAGCCGGGTGCGGGTGAGCTGCGCACGCACCGGGCCGCGATCGGCGTCTACGACGAGGGCACCGGGCCGGACGCGGGCAGGCTGGTGCGCACCCATCGCGTCGAGCTGGACGTGGACGGCGAGGTCACCGAGGTGCCGGACCTGGTCGGCATCGACGCGGGCAAGCTCGTCCTGGTCAACGACGACGACCTGACCTACTGCACGATGCGGCTGGACGAGGGCTCGCTGGTCACCCTGATCGACCGGATCGCCGACATCGCCGAGCCCCTCCCCCGGACCTTGTGTTGGTCGGCGGCGTGGGAGATGACCCGCGAGGCCGAGCTGAAGGCGCGCGACTTCGTCACCCTGGTCCTGCGCGGGATCGGCGGGGAGTCCGAGGTCGGCGTGGTGCAACGGCTGCTGCTGCAGGCACAGACCGCGCTCAACTCCTATGCCGACCAGGACTGGGCCACCGAGCACGGCTGGCCCCGGTTCACCGGCAAGCTGCTGGAGCTGGTGCGGGCCGCCGAGCCGGGTTCGGACCACCAGCTCGCCTTCGTCAACTCGCTGACCAGTTCCGTGCTCGACGAGCAACTGCTGGCCACGCTGGCGGGCTGGCTGGACGGATCGGCGCCGCTGGAGGGGCTGACCGTGGACACCGACCTGCGTTGGCGACTGCTGCACGCGCTGGTGGCGCACGGCAAGGCCGGCGAGGCCGAGATCGAGGCGGAACAGGCGCGGGACGACACGGCCGCCGGGCGGCGGCATGCGGAACGCTCCCGAGCACTGCGGCCGACCCCGCAGGCCAAGGCCGACGCGTGGCGGCGGGCGGTCTACGACGACGAGCTGCCGAACGCGGTCAGCGACGCGTTGATCATGGGCTTTTCGCACCCCGGGCAGAAGTCGCTGCTCAGGGACTACGTGGAGCAGTACTTCGCGGTGATCGACGAGGTGTGGAAGCGCCGATCCAGCGAGCGTGCGCAGCCCACCGTGGTCGGCCTGTTCCCGTCCTGGGCAGTGGAGCAGTCGACCGTGGACGCGGCGGACGCCTGGCTGGCCGGCGAGCACGCGAACTCGCTGCGCAGGCTGGTCTCCGAGGGCAGGGCGGGCGTCGTGCGCGCACTGGCCGCCCGCGAGTTCGACCAGTCCTGACGGCCTGCCGTGAGTGACCCGCCCGAACGGAGCGGGTCACTCACGGCGGTCAGCCGGGGGCGGGGCCTGCTTGGTCGGTCAGCATGCGCAGGCCGCTGACCAGGCCACCGACCAGGTCACCCTCCTTGAAGGAGGCGACCATGCTCATCACGGCGAGCTTGGCGCCACGGTCGGGGAGCCGGCGGAAGGCCTCCTCGCCGGTGCACACCTCGACCACCCGCTCACCGGGAGACACGGCGATCAGCACGGCGCGCGTCGCCTGCTCACCGATGGACGCGTGCAGCCGCTCGGCGCGCGCCCTGCTGTCCTGTCCGAGCTCACCGATGTAGATGCTGAAGTCCAACCCCGTCTCGCGGGTCGAGAGAGTCAGCGCCTCGTCCAGGCGGGCCAGTTGGACCATGTTGAACGGGCCGGCCGGGGCAGTGGGCTCGTACATCTTGGCGACCGAGACGCGGCCGCTCGCGGTCACCGCGGCGCCGTGGTCGATCTCGACACCTTCCGGCAGCGAGACACGATCCTCCCGGACCAGTTCACCAGTTGCCACGGGCACCTCCTCGTACCGTCGACCGGGTCGGCTGCTCGGCTGACCCGGCAGGCGCACCCGCCGCGGAGACGGTATGAACCTGCACGTCCCCGACGCCCTCCGGGTTGGCGCTCCACCACAACGGTGGGTACTCCCACGGTTGTCCTGGCCGGTACCGCGTCCTGCCCGCAGCCTTCGACCGCATGGTGGCCAGGGCACAGGCTCCGTAGATGGCCAGCGGGATCAGCGCGAAGACCAAGATCGTCTCGACGATGTTCACGCGCGCAGCGTATCGGATGGTGTCCCGGTCACGTCGAGTGCGCCGACTCACCGGTAGCGACGGAAGTCGTGCGCCACCCGGCGTCATCCGAGCCCCGTCCGCCGACTGCCACGGAACCGATCCCACGTTGGGCCGAAAGATGTCGCGCGAAAGGTTGCAACTCAACGTACATGCGGTGGCACCCACCGACACCGTCTTGTTCCCAGAGTGAAATCCTCGTAGTTTTTTCACCTGTACGGGCCTTGCGCCCCGCTCCCCATCCCCAACAGTTGACGCACCGGTCCCGGAAGGACACGTCATGCACATCGCCCAGACCCCCGCCCAGGCGAGCACCGACCGCATTTCGTCACAGATCGACGCCATACCTCACTCCACTCAGCGTGGCACTCGGGTGACCAGGGGTACCCGAGTCACCGCAGGTACACGTGTCACGGCCGGCACCAGGGTCACCATGGGCACCCGGGTGACCCGGGGCACCCGGGGCACCCGCGTCACGGCCGGCACGAGGGTCACGCGTGGTACCCGGGTGACCAGGGGCACGCGGGTCACCGCCGGCACGCGGGTCACCATGGGCACCCGCGTCACGATGGGCACGCGGGTCACCCGGCACCAGGGCCAGTTCGCACTCGCCGCCTGATCACCAACCGACACCACTCGGCACGCCCCGGCTGGGCCGCCCAGGCTGCGCTCCGACCGGCTCCGCTCAGCTCATGCAGCCGGGGCGCCGAGATACTGACGCCACAGCGGGTCCGCCTCGGTGGAATGCGCGAGCAGCCGCCAGTGCGGACCGTGTGGCGCACGGGGCACCATTCGTAGCTTCCACCCGATCTCGGACAGCAGACGATCAGCCTTGCGATGGTTGCACCGCGCGCAGCAGGCCACGCAGTTCTGCCAGGAGTGGTCACCCCCGCGACTGCGCGGAACGACATGGTCTATCGTTTCCGCCCGGCCGCCGCAGTACGCACACCGGTACCGGTCGCGATGCATCAGGCCGGCACGGGTGAGTGGAACCTGCGCGCGATAGGGGACTCGTACATAGTTGCTCAGCCTGATGACCGACGGCACCGGAACCCTCACGGTGGCCGCGTGCAGGGTGAGGCCGGCGGGGTCGCCGTGCACGACCTCCGCCTTACCACAGACAACCAGGACGACCGCGCGCCGCAGCGGGAGCGCGGTCAGCGGCTCGAACGTGGCGTTGAGCAGCAGCACCCGGCGCCGTCCCCAGGAAGGGGGCACCGGATCGCGCGATCGCCGCGGGCCATGGCCCCGCGAAATCCGGCCGCCACGCGCAGGCGGCCCACTGGGCTGCGGTCCTACAGAACTTCCCCCCGCGACAGCGCGCGCGGCTGCCTGCGGCGCCGGCCCGACCGATGACTGGCCGGAGACGCCGCGGGGGATCGGTTGTCGGTCTGGCACTCGACCACCTCCACCGGTGCAGGCATAGTCGACCACAGATCCCCCCGGAAAAGCACGCGGGTTAGCTGACGTGTCACAGAGAAGTACCGTTGTGTACGGGTCGGCCGCGCTCGATCGCGCCGCCCGGCCCCGTCCCCCACCCGCCGGAGTGTCCGGCATCACATGCACAAGGAGTGCGTACCGAGGTGAACCAGTTGCTCAGCGACCCCCCGAAGTGCGATCCGGGATCCTGGTGTGAACGTGTGTTCGAGATCACCGGCAACGAATGGCTGGCCGCCTCGGCCGACTGGCTGGTCGCCAGGCCGTTGCGGATCCTGCTGATCCTCCTGGTCGCCTTCCTGCTGCGGTACGTGGCGCGCAAGGTCATCGACCGCGTCACCATCATCCCGCAGGACGACCGCGGCAAGCTGCCGGTGGCACTGCGGCCGTTCCGGGAGCGGGCGCCGGACGTGCTCGGCCCGCTGGTGACCGAACGCCGCAGGCAGCGGGCCACGACGGTCGGCTCGGTACTCAAGTCGCTCACCGGCTTCATCGTCTACGGGCTGGCGTTCGTACTGATCCTCGGTGAACTCGGCATCAACCTCGGACCGATCATCGCCTCGGCCGGCATCGTCGGTGTCGCGCTCGGCTTCGGCGCGCAGAATCTGGTCCGCGACTTCCTGTCCGGGCTGTTCATGATGGTCGAGGACCAGTACGGCGTCGGGGACGTCGTGGACGTCGGCGAGGCGATCGGCACGGTCGAGGCGGTCGGCCTGCGGATCACCACCTTGCGCGATATCAACGGAACGGTCTGGTACGTCCGCAACGGCGAGGTGCTCCGGGTCGGCAACTCCAGCCAGGGCTACGCCGTCGCGCTGGTGGACGTCCCGCTCAGCTACACCACCGATGTGACGAGAGCCACCGCGCTGCTGACCGAGGTCGCGGCCGACGCCGCGGGTTCCGACCCGATCGCGCCCGACGTGCTGGAACCGCCGGAAATGCTCGGGGTGGAGAATGTGACCCCGGAGGCCATCACGATCCGGCTGACCGTCAAGGTCCGCCCCGGCAGGCAGTGGGCGGTACAGCGGGCGCTGCGCGCACAGGTCATGTCCGCGCTCGAGGAGGCGGGGTTCGAGCCACCGCTCGGCCGCTTCTTCACGAGCCCGCAGAACCCCGGCAACTAGGGCGTGTTTCAAAGGCGTAGCCACTCGTTGATTGTGGCGATCTGGACTGTGGCCTCGTACCGGACTGCCAACTTGTCGTATCGGGTGGCCACGGCGCGGTTGCGCTTGAGCCGGTTGATCCCGCATTCCACGGCATGACGCTGCTTGTAGACCTCAGGGTCGAACGCTGGTGGCCTGCCACCAGCACGTCCCTTGTTTGTGCGGTGCCGTACCTGATCGGCCTTCTCCGGAACCGTGCACCGAATCCCCCGACCACGCAGAGAGGCCCGGTTGGCGCGGGACCCGTAGGCCTTGTCCGCCAGCACCCGGTCCGGTCGCGTGCGGGGTGGACCGCCCTCCAGCCGAGCGACCCGAACACGCCCCAGCACCACCTGGAACTGAGGCGAGTCACCCCGCTGCCCCGCCGTCACGACCACCGATAACGGTTTTTGCCCCTGCTCGGTGGCCAGGTGCAGCTTGGTGGTCCACCCGCCCCGTGAACGGCCCAACGCGTGATCGTCTGGTTCGGGCTCACCCACCCCACCGGGTGGTTCCTTCTGTGCTTGTGGATGGGTCCGCGCCCCCGCGGCGTGCTGATGCGCCCGGTTGATCGTGGAGTCGACGCTGACGTCCCAGATGATCAGTCCGGCGGCGTCGGCCCGCGCCTGTAACGCAGCCACGATCAACGCCCAGACTCCGGCACGCTGCCAGCGCCGGAACAGCCCGTAGACGGTCTGCCAGCAGCCGTAGGCCGGTGGGATATCCCGCCAAGGACAGCCGACGCGCACCCGCCAGCGGATCCCGTTGATCAGTTGCCGCTTGGTCCACGTCGGTGGGCGACCCGGTTTCCTACCCACGGGCAGCAGCGGCTCCAGGATCGCCCACTGCGCGTCGGTAAGGTCGGCTCGTCCCGTCGCCGCTACGCTGGCCACGAGGTCTCCGGTGTTCTCGATCAGCTTGGTCGTTGATCGATCTACCGGAGACCTCGCCTATCTGATCAACGACACGCCGACACCGCCAGACCAGTGGCGTCTTTCCTGGTCAACACATTGAAACGCGCCCTAGCACCAACGCGCAGGCACACTAGACGAGATGGAGAACGTGGCAGACGTGACTCAGGCGGACCAACAGAGCTTCTTCGACGCGGTGGGCGGCGAGCCGACGTTCCGCGCGATCGTCGCCCGCTTCTATGCCGAGGTCGCCGAGGACGAGGTACTCCGCCCGCTGTACCCGGAGGAGGACCTCGGCCCGGCCGAGGAACGACTGCGGCTGTTCCTCATGCAGTACTGGGGCGGCCCGCACACCTACTCCGACCAGCGCGGGCATCCCCGGCTGCGGATGCGGCACGCACCGTTCAAGATCGGCCCGATCGAGCGGGACGCCTGGCTGCGCGCGATGCGGATCGCGGTCGACGAGTCGGACATCCGGGAGCCCTACCGGCAGCAACTGTGGGAGTACCTCGAGATGGCCGCGCACTCGATGATGAACAGCTGGGTGTAACGAACGCGGCGGGCACGACGACAGGTCCAACCTGATGGCCACACCCGCGTCGTGAGGTGGAAGGATTGCGCGCCGTGCGCAGAGCGGCCGAAAGCAGGCAGGCGACACCGGGGGACTCCCAGTGGTGGCGCGATGCCGTGTTCTACCAGGTCTACGTACGTTCCTTCGCCGACTCCACCGGCGACGGGGTCGGGGACCTCGACGGCATCCGCAGCAGGCTCGGTTACCTCGAACTACTCGGGGTGGACGCGCTCTGGCTGACCCCGTTCTACCGGTCCCCCATGGCGGACCACGGGTACGACGTGGCCGACCCGCGGGATGTCGACCCGCTGTTCGGCGATCTGGCCGCCTTCGACGCCCTGCTCGAGGAGGCGCACCGGCGCGAGCTCAAGGTCATCGTCGACGTGGTGCCGAACCACACCAGCCGCGAGCACCCGTGGTTCACCGAGGCCTTGGCGGCGCCACCGGGCGGCCCGCAGCGCGACCGCTACCACTTCCGGGACGGCGAAGGGGCGCACGGCGAGCGGCCGCCGAACAACTGGGTGAGCGCCTTCGGTGGCCCGGCATGGACCCGGGTTCCCGGCGGATCCGGCGAGTCCGGCGGCGGGCAGTGGTACCTGCACCTGTTCTCCCCCGATCAGCCCGACCTGAACTGGGCCAACCCCGAGGTGCGGGCGGATTTCGAACGAACGCTGCGGTTCTGGCTGGACCGCGGCGTGGATGGCTTTCGGATCGACGTGGCGCACGGGATGGCCAAACCACCCGGTCTTCCGGACATGGACCCGCGGGCGGTGGAGACCTTCGGCACCGGCGACTACTTCGATCCCCGCTTCGACGACGACGGCGTGCACGACCTGCACAAGATGATCCGCAAGGTGCTCGACGGGTACCCGCACGCGATGGCGGTGGGCGAGATCTGGGCGCTGGACGAGGAGCGCTTCGCCCGCTACCTGCGCCCGGACGAGCTGCATCTCGGGTTCGACTTCCGGCTGGTGCTCACCCACTTCGACGCCGACGCGCTGCAGGCGGCCATCGAACGCTCCCTTTCCGTCGCCACGACGGCCGGCGCGCCGGCGACCTGGACGCTGTCCAACCACGATGTATGGCGGCAGGTCTCCCGCTACGGCGGCGGCGAGCAGGGGCTGCGCAGAGCACGGGCGATGGCGCTGGTGGAGCTGGCCCTGCCGGGAGCGGTGTTCCTCTACAACGGTGAGGAACTCGGCCTCGGCAACGTCGAACTGCCCGCGCAGGCGCTGACCGACCCGCGCTGGCACGCCTCCGGCGGCGCGCGTCCCAGCCGGGACGGTGTACGGGTGCCGCTCCCCTGGGAGGGGCCCGAGCCGCCGTTCGGTTTCTCCGGCAACCCGGCCACCTGGCTGCCGATTCCCACCGAGTGGGCGGACCTGACCGTGGAGGCGCAGCTCGAGGACACCGACTCCACCCTCTCGCTGTACCGGCAGGCGCTCGAGCTCCGGCAGCAGCATCCGGCCTTCGCGGGCACCGAGGTGGAATGGTACGGCGCCCCGGCCGGATGCTTCGCGCTGCGCCGCAGGCCGGGTGGGCTCACCTGCGCGCTGAACACCTCGGCCGCCCCGGTGGCGCTGCCACCCGGCGAGCTCCTGCTGTCCAGCGCACCGCTGGTGGACGGCAAACTACCACCGGACGCTGCCGCCTGGCTGGTCGCCGGCACTCAGCACCAGGACGCGCCGACTCAGCGCCAGCCGTAGCGTGGCTGGGTCTGCGGGTTGAACTCGTCGAACCGCACCAGCTTCGCGGGCAAGGTGCGCCAGTCGACGAGGTTCAGCACGTCGAGCCCCTTCTGGATGTCCGAAGAGTAGACATAGCCGTTGTAGTAATACGCCGACCAGGAACCGCCCACGACCAACTCGGTTTCGGAGAGCGGGCCACGTTCCCAGTAGGCGATCTGCACGGGGTTGGCCGAGTCGGTGAAGTCCCACACCGAGACGCCGCCCTGGTACCAGGCTTGGACCATGATGTCCCTGCCCCAGACCGGGACCAGCGAGCCGTTGTGCGCGACGCAGTTCTCGTTCTCCGCCTGGTGCCGGGGCAGCTTGAAGTAGCTACGGAACTCCAGTTTACGGTTGGCGCCGCGGCCGGTGATGTCGTAGATCCCGTCCGCTCCCCGCTCCGGCCCAAAGGTGGCGTTGCAGGTCGGTAGGCCCCCACCGCCCAGCTCGTCGGTGAAGACCACCTTCGTGCCTGCGTTGTTGAAGGTGGCCGAGTGCCAGAAGGCGAAGTTGACGTTGTCCTGGACGCGGTTGATCACCCGGGGCCGCAGCGGCTTCCGGATGTCGATCAGCACCCCGTCGCCCATGCAGGCCCCGGCAAGGAGCTTCTTCTCCGGGTAGGCAGTGAGATCGTGGCAGCCACTGGTGGCCGAGCGCCGGGTGCCGTCCGGGTTGGTGCCACCCGCGTTCCCGCCGTCCGGGAACAGCACCGGCTCGGCGACCAGCCTGGCATCGGCGGGTTTGCGCAGCGGGACCTCCACGATCGAGATCCGGTCGTGCGGCGGCTGGCAATGCGGTAGCTCCGGCGCGGGCGAGTAGGAGGAGACATAGACATACAGCGACCGATTCCGCTTTCCGGGCACCATCGTGTGGGTGTGCGAGCCGCAGTCGGTGCGCACCGAGGCCACGTACCGCGGCCGCGCGAGGTCGCTGATGTCGAAGACCTTGATGCCCTCCCATGCCTGCGGGTTCGCGGCCGGCATCGGTTCACTGGCACAAGAGTCGTTGCTGCGCGCATAGTCAGTGGACAGGATCAGCAGATCCCCGTGCACCGACACGTCGTTCTGCCCACCAGGGCACAGCACTTGACTGACCACCCGCGGCCGGTAAGGGTTGCGCACGTCGTAGATCACGAAGCCGTCGTAGTTGCCGACGATCGCGTGCCCCTTGGTGAACGCGATATCGGTGCCGTAGGCGTCCTCGGTGTCGAACGGCGGCTGTTTCGGGATGTTCGCGACCTGGCGCAGGTCGTGGCTGTGCACGATCTCGTCCACGCCCGGAGTCCCGTCCCGCTCGGCGACCGCAGCCGGCGCCACGAACACGCCCATCGCGGTGAGGCAGAGGATTCCGGTGATGGCGGCAAGGACTCGCGCAAGCTTGCGAGCGTGGTGCACCTTCCCCATGGCACGGTCTCCTCTCGGCCACGTCACACCGTGCCTTGATTGTGCGCCTGCCTGCCGCCGGTCACCAGCGACGAACGGCGGTAGTTCCCGTGCGGGATTGACTTCTCGTGGGCAGAACCGGTTCGCTGAGCGAATGCGAGTTCGTGCCGCCACGGTGCTGGTGGCCGCCGGTGCCGCGATGCTGCTGGCGGGTTGCGTCAACGAGCCGGTCGAGCGACCGCCGGATGAGCCCTCGGCACCCGTGCTTGCTCCGGGCGGCCCCGGCGCCGAACCCACCGTGCTGGCGCCGGAGCGGGCGAACGAGAGCGGTGAGCAGCTCCGCCCGAACCAGGCGGACGTCGACTACATGAACATGATGATCCCGCACCACCGGCAGGCGATCACCATGACCGACCTGATCACCGAACGCGCGCGGGACGAGCGGGTACGCACGATCGGCGGCCGGATCGCCGCCGCGCAGGACGCGGAGATCGCCCTGATGGCGGCCTGGCTGATCCGGTACGGCAAACCGGTGCCGCCGGAAGCGGGGCGGCACGGCGATCGTGGACTGGCCACGGGACACACCGCGCACGCCGGCCCCGGTGGGCACGAGGGCGGCGAGCTGATGCCCGGCATGGCCACGCCGGAACAGATGGACGCGCTGCGCGCGGCGACCGGCGCCGAGTTCGACCGGCTCTTCCTCGACCTGATGATCACTCACCACGAGGGTGCCCTGGTGATGGCCGAGGACGAGCTGGCCAACGGCCTGGAAACCAGGGCACTGGAGATGGCGCAGGAGGTCATCGCGGGTCAGGCCGCCGAGATCGAGCACATGCGGGACATCCGCGCCGGCTGAGACTCAGCCGTCCGTGCCCGGTTCGAACCCCGGTTGCTCGGACTCGGTGCCGTCCTCGGCAAACGCGGCACCTGCCGCCCAGCCCAGGACGGCACCCGCCTGCACGTAGGGCACCGCCTGGCCCACCGCCCGTGCCGCCGTGCGGGCACGCTGCCACGTCCCCGGAGCCGGGCCCGGCTCCCCCGCCACCTGCTGCTCTGCGGCCGCCTCGGGTGGCCGGTCCACCCGCCACGGCGTCTCCGGCGGCCGTACCTCCGCCAGCCACTCGGCGGTGGGATCGGGTCCCGCTTGATCGCGTCCGGTCATCCGCCCACGATGGCAGGCCGGCCCGGGTATTTCCATCGAACCGGTCAGAACAGCAGCGGCAGCAGGGCATGCCTGCGCCGCAGCGCGGCGCCGTAACGGGCATCCAGGCGCATCCAGGAGTCGGTAGCGGTCACCCGGACCACGTCCTCGGCGCGGGAAGCGTCCAGGAACCCCATCCCGGACAGCGCGAACAGGCAGCGCATCGGCACCTTGATCTGCATGGCCTCGCTGCTGACGGTGAGCACCGTCTGGTCCATCAGCGAGGCAGGTGGCGTGCCCTGCGGCCCGACGTTGTCCCGTGCCAGGGTCACCCCCCGCTCGGCGAGCTTCGCGATCTCCTCGGCCGGCAAGTCGTCGACCGCCCGCCAACTGCCGCCCATCGGCAGTTCCGACTGCCAGTAGAGGTCCCGCGGCGGACCGGGGTCCATCCGCTTACCGCCGGTCACGGTGAGCGCGGCCAGCAACTCGTTGCCGGACACGGTGAGGTCCGAGGGCGAGACCACGCCGACCACCGCCCTGGTGACGAGCACGTCGAAGGGGGTGGCGACCCAGGCCTCGATCAGCCCGGCACCACGTTCCCGTTCCCGCAACCGGACCATGGTCTGGCCGTCCAACCGCACGGCACGGGCGACGAAGGCGGCGAGCGTGTCCCGGTCTCCGGGATCGGGGATATGCAGCTCAGGCACCGGACTCCCCCTCCCCCAGCCACTGCGTGAGGAAGCGCTGCTCCGCATCGGCCAGCCGGCGCGGCCGCGCCCCGTCGACGTCGTACGGCGCCAGTACGGTCCGCGCGACCACCGCGACTTGGTCCGAATCGGACTGTCCACCATCGACCTTGTAGTCGAGGGTGAACGAGGCGGACTTCAGTTCCGTCAACGACATCTCCACCCGCACCGCACCACCGTCGACCACAAGGGGTGCGCGGTAGTCGACCGAGAGCCGGACCACCACGACTCCCTTGGCGAGGCCGGTCAGCCCTTCCGCACCGGCGCGGCCGAACAGTAACTCGACACGCGCCTCCTCCAGCAAGGTGACGATACTGGCATGGTTCACATGCCCGAAAACGTCCATATCGGACCAGCGGGGCCGGACCATCGTGGTATATGTCATCGGACCGTGCTGCGGATCTGCCTGGTCGCCACGGACAGCGTGGCGAGATCGTGCCGACCGGAACGCTCGATCTCGTCCAGCGAGACCCTCGCCCGCGCCAGCCTGCTGGCGTTGGTCTGCTCCCACTGGGCGATCTTCTCGTCGGCGCTGTCCTCCGGATCACTGTGCCGCAACGCATCCAGCGTGATCGCCCGCAGCGAGGCGTACAGGTCGTCCCGCAGCGCCAGCCGCGCCAGCGCGTGCCAGCGGTTGCCGCGCTCCAGCGCGCTGATCGAGGTGAGCATCTTGTCGATGCCGAGATGGTCGGACAGCGCGTAGTACAGCTCCGCCGTCTCGATCGGGCTGCGTTCGGTGTTCAGCCCGACCTCCTGCTCGGCCAGTTCGGCGGCCTCGGTGACGTCGAGCAGGCCGTAGGCGTGCAACAGGCAGGCGATCCGGTCGGCGAACCCGGCCGGGACGCCCTGCTCGACCAGCTCAGCCGCGTTCGATCGCACGGCGTCGGCCTCCCGACCGCGCAGCAGGCCGGGCAGCTTCGGCACGAGTTCGGCGACGGTGTCGCCGAACCGGGTGATCTCGGCCCCCACGGCCAGCGGCTGCGGCCGGTTGGTGAGGAACCACCTGGCCGCACGGTCGAGCACCCTGCGCGTCTCCAGCACCATCCGGTCGGCGATCTCGGTGGAGACCCGGTTGTCCAGCGCATCGATCTCGGCCCAGAGTGAGGACAGGTCGTACACGCTGGTCACCACCGCGTAGGCGCGTACCGCGTCGGTCGCGGTGGCGTTCATCTCCTCGCTCAGCCGGTAGGCGAAGGAGACCCCGGCCCCGTCCACGACCTCGTTCACCAGCAAGGTGGTGATGATCTGCCGGTGCAGCGGGTGCCCGGGAATCGAGTCGCCGAACCGTTCCCGCAGCGGCCGCGGGAAGTACTCCGGTAGCCGCTGGGCGAACACCTCGACATCCGGCAGCTCGCTGGCGAGCAGCTCGTCCTTGAGGTCTAGTTTCACATGCGCGAGCAGGGTGGCCAGTTCCGGCGAGGTCAGACCCTCCCCCGCCTTGTCCAACGCCTTGAACTCGCTCGCGCTGGGCAGTGCCTCCAGCTCGCGATCCAGCGCTCCCCTGGCCTCCAGCGCGGCCACCTGGCGTTGGTGCACCGACAGCATCGGCCCGGAGTGGGCCCTGCTGATGCCGAGCACCGCGTTCTGCCGGTGGTTGTCGGTCAGCACGAGCTCCGCGACCTCCTCGGTCATCTGCTCCAGCAGCTCGTTGCGTTGCTCCCGGCTCAGCCTGCCCCCGGTGACCAGTTGGTCGAGCAGGATCTTGATATTGACCTCGTGGTCCGAGCAGTCCACCCCCGCGGAGTTGTCCAGCGCATCGGTGTTGATCTTGCCGCCGTTCCTGGCGAACTCGATCCGGCCGCGCTGGGTGAGGCCGAGGTTGCCGCCCTCGCCGACCACCTTGACCCGCAGCTCACCGCCGTTGACCCGCAACGCGTCGTTGGCCTTGTCCCCCGCGTCCGCATGGGTCTCGGTCGCCGCCTTGGCGTAGGTGCCGATGCCGCCGTTCCACAGCAGGTCGACCGGAGCGAGCAGGATGGCGTGCAGCAACTCGGCGGGCGCCAGTTTCTGCACGTCCTCCTCGAGGCCGAGTGCCGCGCGCACCTGCGGGGTGATCGGAATGGTCTTCGCGCTGCGCGGGTACACGCCCCCGCCCGCGCTGATCAGCGAGCGGTCGTAGTCGTCCCAGGTCGAGCGGGGCAGCTCGAACAGCCGCCTGCGCTCGCGGAAGGACGTGGCCGCGTCCGGGTTCGGGTCGAGGAAGATGTGTAGGTGGTTGAACGCGGCCACCAGCCGGATGTGCTCGGACAGCAGCATGCCGTTGCCGAACACGTCGCCACCCATATCGCCGATGCCGACCACGGTGAAGTCCTCGGCCTGGGTGTCCACCCCGAGTTCCCGGAAGTGCCGCTTGACGCTCTCCCAGGCACCGCGGGCGGTGATGCCCATGTCCTTGTGGTCGTACCCGACCGAGCCGCCGGAGGCGAAGGCGTCGCCGAGCCAGAAGTCGTAGCCGGCCGAGACCTCGTTGGCGATGTCGGAGAAGGTGGCGGTGCCCTTGTCCGCGGCGACGACGAGGTAGTTGTCGTCACCGTCGTAGCGCGCCACGTCCCTTGCCGGCGCGGTGCGACCGTCCACCAGGTTGTCGGTGAGGTCAAGCAGCCCCGAGATGAACATGCGGTAGCAGGCGATGCCCTCGTTCTGCTGTGCCTCCCGGTCCATACCGGGGTCACCGGACGGCAGCGGCGGGCGTTTGACGACGAAGCCGCCCTTCGCGCCCACCGGCACGATCACGGCGTTCTTCACCGCCTGCGCCTTGACCAGGCCGAGGATCTCGGTGCGGAAATCCTCTCGCCGGTCCGACCAGCGCAGCCCGCCGCGGGCGACCGAGCCGAAGCGCAGGTGCACACCCTCCACCCGAGGTGAGTAGACGAAGATCTCGAACTGCGGACGCGGTTCGGGCAGGTCGGGCACCCGTTGCGGGTCCAGCTTCAGCGCCAGGTAGGGCCGTGGGTTGCCGTCGGCGTCGGTGACCCGGTAGTTCGTGCGCAAGGTCGCCTCGACCACGGCCATCAACCTGCGCAGGATACGGTCCTCGTCGAGACTGGTCACCGCGTCGATCAGCGCGTTGATCTCGGCGACCTTGGCCTCGTTGTGCTCCTCCCGCTGCTGCTGGTCGGATTCGAGCCGGAACCGATCCTCGAACAGCCGTACCAGCGCGGTGGCGATGTCGGTGTGCGCGAGCACGGCGTTCTCGACGTACTCCTGCGAGTAGGGTGTGCCGGCCTGGCGCAGGTAGCGGGAGTAGGCCCGCAGCACCGCGGCCTGCCGCCAGGTCAGCCCGGCGCGCAGCACGAGCGCGTTGAACCCGTCCACCTCGCACCGACCGTGCCAGGCCGCGTCGAAGGCGTCCTGGAACCGTTCCTGCAGGTCCCGCTGGGCGGCCTCGGTCATCTCGTCCAGCACGCGCTGCTCGATACGCAGGCCGAAGTCGTAGATCCAGGACCGGGTGCCGTCTTCCCTGCCCAGCTCGTAGGGGCGCTGGTCGACGACCTCGACCCCCATCCGCTGTAGCACCGGCAGCAGTTCGGAGAGCGTCACCCCCGCCCCGAGCAGGTACAGCTTGAACCGGCGCTCACCCGGCTTGGCGCCCGCCGGAACGTAGAAAGACATCGCCAGGTCGGCGTCCTCGGTCAGGGAGTCCAGCTTGCCGATGTCGGCCAGCGCCGCTTCGGCGGCGAAGTCCTCCTTGTATGCCTCCGGGAACAGCCCGGCGTACCGCTGACCCAGCTCGGTGGCCGACTCCTCACCGGAGACGCCGACCGCTCCGCCGGTCCGCTCCCTGCGCTCGGCGAGGATCGCCTCGACCATCCGGTCGTCCCAGCTCCGTACAGCCTCGTTCAGCCGCTCCTGGATGCGCAGCGTGTCCGGCTCCACCAAGCGGGCGGGATCGGTGTGCACGGTGAAGTGCACCTGGGCGAGCAAGGTCTCGCCGACCCGGGTGCCGTACTCGAGGTGGGTGCCCTCCAGCTCCTCGAGCAGCACCTCCTGCATCGCGAGGCGGGATCGGGTGGTGTACCGGTCCCGCGGTAGGAACACCAGGCAGGAGTAGAACCGCCGGTACGGGTCCGGTCGCAGGAACAGGCGCAGCCTGCGCCGGTCGGCGAGCGTGATCGCACCGGTCGCGGTGGCGTAGAGCGAGTCGACGTCGGCGGAGAACAGGTCGGCGCGCGGCCAGTTCTGCAGCACCTCCAGCATGCGCTGCCCCGAGTAGGACTCCATCGGGAAGCCCGCCCGGTGGATGACCTCGCGTACCCGATGATCCAGCACCGGGATGTCCAGCACGTCCTCGTGCAACGCGGTGGTGGTGAACATGCCGAGGAAGCGGTGTTCCCCGGCGACATTGCCCTCGCTGTCGAAGATCTTGACCCCCACGTAGTAGGGGTAGATCGGCCGGTGCACCGTGGACGGCGCGCTGGCCTGGGTCAACACCAGCAGCGTCGGCGCCAGCGCGGCCGCCGCGGTGTCCGGGCCCGCGGTCAGGCTGCGGGCGGCGAGACTGTCCTGCCGCAGCACCCCGAGCCCGGAGGCCAGCACGGCACGCAGGGCGGGCTCGTCCCCGTCGTCCTCGTTGCGGACGAGCTCGTAGTGCCGGTAGCCGAGGAAGGTGAAGTGACCCGCCGCGAGCCAGCGCAACAGCCGGATACCGTCGTCGACCTCCTGCCCGTCCAGCGGGGGCGGCTCGCCCTCCAGGTTGCTCGCGATGCTGCGGGCCGCCTCGATCATCTTCTCGGTGTCCTCGACGACCTCGCGCACGTCGCCGAGCACGGAGGTCAACCGGTCGGTCAGCTCCCGCGCCCGATTCGAATCGGTGATCAGGTCGATCTCGAAGTACATCCAGGACTCGATCGAGGACCCGGCCGGCGGGTCGGCCACGTCCGCGGTCGGGTGGATGGCACGCAGGTCCCCGGTGAGTTCACGGGTGACCACGATGATCGGGTGAACGATACGCTGCGCGTGCAGGCCCGCGCGGGAAAGCTGCGCGGCCAGCGAGTCCACCAGGTACGGCATATCGTCGGTGACGACCTGGATCACGGTCGCCTCCCGGCTCCAGCCGTCCTTGTCGGTCGTCGGGTTGAACAGCCGCACCGCGGGCCGTCCCTGTACCCGGTCCTGTGCCAGCTCCTGGTGGGAGCGCACCGCACCGACCAGGTTGGCCGGTTCGTCGCCGAGGATCTCCTCGGCCGGGATGTGCCGGTAGTAGAGGCGGATCAGGTCGCCGATCTCCGGAGCGTAGGCGGCCGCCGCCGCGACGAGCTCGTCGCGGACCTGTTCCGGACTGCGCGGCCGCTGCTGGCCATCCCCCCTTGCGCCCGCTTCTGACCGTGACGCCGACACTCCCGTCGAGCTCATCTCAGGCAACACTCCACTCCATGACACACCGTTGTGCCGTTAGTACCTCGGGTTCGGTCCGTGCTTCTGGCCGGACCGAACATCACCCTAATGGTCTTGCACGGTAAGCGAATACACAGTGTCTTATTCCGCGGTCGGGTTATTCAGGTCTGCAATGCGCGTCACCAGTGCGGCGACCTGCAACGACCGCTCGCACGGGCCTGTCGGCCCGCGGTCGCTGGGTCGTTCTGACTAACCCTCACACCTTGGTGCGGCGAGATCCGGCTCAGTCCAGGGCACCGGCTCGGGATCACACCCCGCGCGCCTGCCCGGGACGGCCGGTCGTGCGTGGTCCCGATCCCATGGGTCCGCACCGGGGCGGTTTGTCAGCCGTCCTCGCGGTGCCGGCCGTTGACGCGGCGCGGGGTGTCCGGTTCTTCCTGGCCCGCGCCGAGCCGTTTCACCAGGGCTGCCGCGCTGGACGTGCCCGCCTGGTGCTCGGCGAGCGCCCTGGTGAGCAATTCGGCCAACCCGGCTCCCGGTGGCGGCTCCTCGGCGGGTGCTATCGGGTCGTAGGGGGTCTCGCGCGAGTCGCTGTTGTAGGACTCGTGAGACGAGTGGGAACTGCCGTACGAGTGGGAACTGCCGTACGAGCTGTCGAACGAGCCCGCGCCGCCGCCGGACCCGGAGTCACCGAAGTCCGTACCACCGAAACCGGTGCCGCCGAAGTCGCCGCCGCGGAAGTCGGTGCCGCCGAAGTCCGTGCCCCTCTGCGCAGAGGTCATCGAGGAGGACGGCTCCGGGTAGCCCGATGTGTCCGCCGAGCTCGGCGGGCCTGATGAGTCCGGCGAGTCACCGAAATCCAGATCGTCCATCGGGGCCAGCGAGGGCGGCAGGCGGAGCCGGGGCAGCCAGTCGTTCGTGTCCGGCTCCGAACCCGCCCCGGCGGGTTCGCCCGCGGACCGCTCGGGCTCGACCGTCCCCCATGCCGGCCGCCCGGTCGGCCCCGCCCGTTCCGTGGGCGCGCCGGGACTCTCCCGAACCGGCCCGGGGCCCGGTTCGAAACCCGTGGCCGCCGTTTCGGAGTCGGCGCGAAACTCCCCCCGGTCGGCCGCATCGTCGTGGCCGTCGGCGGAGGCCGAGTGCTCGGAGCTGTCCGTGGCCCTGCGCCGTCCGCTCGCGCCTCCACCCGCCGAGATACCCAGCCGGTCCAGCACCGAGCGCGCCGCCACGGAACCGTGCTCGGAGTCGTGCCGGGTGCTGCGGCCGGTGCTCGCCGCCGGCGAGTCCGCCGTGTACCGGGAGGGGCGCGATGGCTCTGCCCGCTCCCGGGTGGGCGGCGGTTCCGGGATCACCGCCGGTACCGGCTCGGGGGCCGGAGGTTCCTGCCGCCGCGGGGCCGGGTGTAGCGACGGCGCCCGCGGCTCCCGCTGCACGGGCGGCGGCGCTACCTGCGGCTGCACCGCCGTCCACCGTGCCGGCGCCGTGGACAACAGGTCCTCGATGTCTATGGGTGCCTGCTCCCCGGTCCCGAACTCCCCGGTGAGCAGCGCGAATGCCTGCCTACGTGCCCGGCCGTGCACGTGCTCGGCCGCGCGGGAGCGATGCAGGCACTGGATGGCGTCCGCCGCACTGCCCAGCTGCTCCTCGATATGGGCGAGCTCGAACCACAACCGCGCGCTGAGCGCGTGCAGCCCGTGCTGCTCGGTACCGTGTACGGTCTCCCGCAGCAATCGGGTCGCCGCGCCGCCCGCGCCTTCGGGCAGGTGGACCCGGGTGGCGATGGCCAGACCCAGCCACCCGAGCGGGCCGACTCCGGCGGCCCGCGGTGGAGTCTCCAGCACCGGCTGAGCGAGTTCGAGCGCCAGCTCGCTGTCGCCGCGGTCGAGCAGGGCGCAGACCAGTTCGAGCACCAGGCGCGGCCGCACCACCCCGCCGTCCGCCTCGGCGTCCTCGACGTCGTCCAGCAGGCCGAGACCGGTGCGCGCGGCATCCGCTGCCCCCATCAGGTCGCCGTGCCGCCTGCGGTGCGCGGAAACACCGACCCGCAGCAGGGCCCTGGACAGCAGTTTCCCGTCCTGGTCCAGGGTCTCGTCGGCCTGGCACAGGCGATCCGCCTCGGTGAACGCCCTGTCCAGCTCCGGCTTGCGCCCGAGCTGGCCGAGGCAGCCGACGAGGTGACCCAGTGCCGCCGCCTTGCGCGCGTGGTGCAGGCCGCCCGCGGTCAGGGCTGGCCGCAGCGCGGCGAGCCCGATGAGGGGTGCGCCGACGCTACGCGCGCAGACGGTGAGGTCGGTGCGCAGTTGCGCGGCCATCGTCACCTGGCCGATGTCCTCCGCGGCGCGCAACGCCGCCACGGCGCGGCCCACCGTGGAGGCGCGTACCCCGAGCCGCACCCGCGCCGAGACAACCAGACATTCCGCCCGCACCCAGAGCTCATTCGACCCGGAGGCCTCCGCAAGCGCCGCCGCCCGCTCGCCGAGGATCAGCATCAGCTCCGGGGCGCGCAAGGTCATTCCCGCCGCACGCTCGAGGAGTTGCTCCACCGCGCCCGTTCCGCGAGCGGCGGAGGCCGCGCCTCGAGCGTCGGCTCGCTCACCGGCGACGGCGCCTGGCCTGGTGTGCTTGCTGGCTACCACGGGGACTCCGCTCAATGTTGGCTCTCGCGTGCTCAGCAGTGACGAGGAGTACCGCTACCTCAGTATCTTGTCGGAAACGCGCGGTCGTCGCGTTCGGCACTCGTTCTGATGGTCATGGCACCGTCTCAGCTCGTCGTGCGGCTGGGCGGCGCCGGTTCGCGGCACGCCCGCGGTGGGACGCGTGGCGCCCCACCTGCCGGCAGGCTCCTCATGGTGCGAACACCCCCTCAGTCGCGGGTGAGCTTGCGGCGGGTCACCCGGTGCGGACGTGCCGCCTCGGCGCCGAGGCGCTCGATCTTATTCCGTTCGTAGCCCTCGAAGTTACCTTCGAACCAGAACCACTTGGCGGGGTTCTCCTCGTCGCCCTCCCACGCGAGAATGTGCGTGGCTACGCGGTCGAGGAACCAGCGGTCGTGCGAGATGACCACGGCGCACCCAGGGAACTGCTCCAGCGCGTTCTCCAGGGAGCCGAGCGTTTCCACATCCAGGTCGTTGGTGGGCTCGTCGAGCAGGATCAGGTTGCCACCCTGCTTCAGGGTCATCGCCAGGTTGAGCCGGTTGCGCTCCCCGCCGGACAGCACCCCGGCCGGTTTCTGCTGGTCGGGCCCCTTGAACCCGAACGCGCTCACGTAGGCCCGCGACGGCATCTCGGCCTGCCCGACGTGAATGTAGTCCAGCCGGTCCGACACGACCTCCCATACAGTCCTGTCCGGGTCGATCCCCGCCCGATTCTGGTCCACATAGGACAGCTTGACCGTGTCGCCGATCTTGACCGTGCCGGAGTCCGGTTCCTCCAGCCCGACGATCGTCTTGAACAGGGTGGTCTTACCCACGCCGTTCGGCCCGATCACGCCGACGATGCCGTTGCGAGGCAGGTTGAAGGAGAGGTCCTCGATGAGCAGCCTGTCATCGAACCCCTTGCGCAGGTGGTCGACCTCCACTACCACGTTGCCCAGCCGCGGCCCCGGCGGGATCTGGATCTCCTCGAAGTCCAGCTTCTTGGTCTTCTCCGCCTCGGCGGCCATCTCCTCGTACCGGTCGAGCCGGGACCGGGACTTGGTCTGCCGGGCCTTGGCGTTCGAACGTACCCACTCGAGCTCGGACTTCAGGCGCCTGGCGAGCTTGGCGTCCTTCTTGCCCTGAACCTCGAGCCGCTCCCGCTTCTTCTCGAGGTACGTCGAGTAGTTGCCCTCGTAGCCGACCACCCGGCCACGGTCCAGCTCCATGATCCACTGGGCCACGTTGTCCAGGAAGTACCGGTCGTGTGTCACCGCGAGGACGGCGCCGGGGTAGTCCGCGAGGAACTGCTCCAGCCACAGCACGCTCTCCGCGTCCAGGTGGTTGGTCGGCTCGTCCAGCAGTAGCAGGTCGGGCTTCGAAAGCAGGAGCTTGCACAGCGCGACCCGACGCCGCTCACCTCCGGAAAGGTGAGCGACCTGCTCGTCACCAGGCGGGCAGCGCAGGGCGTCCATCGCCTGCTCGAGCTGCGAGTCCAGCTCCCAGGCATCGGCATGGTCCAACTCCTCCTGGAGCTTGCCCATCTCCTCCATCAGCGCATCGCTGTAGTCGGTGGCGAGCTGCTCGGCGATCTGGTTGAACCGGTCGAGCTTCACCTTGGTCTCGCCGAGGCCCTCCTCGACGTTGCCCCGGACCGTCTTCTCCTCGTTGAGCGGCGGCTCCTGCAGCAGGATGCCGACGGTCGCCTCCGGCTGGATGAACGCCTCTCCGTTGCTCGGCTGGTCGAGCCCTGCCATGATCTTGAGAACGGTGGACTTACCTGCACCGTTCGGTCCCACGACGCCGATCTTGGCGCCCGGGAAGAAGGCGGTGCTGACATCGTCGAGGATCACCTTGTCCCCGACGGTCTTGCGCACCTTTTTCATGGTGTAGATGAACTCGGCCATGGTTCCGATCGTAGAGCCGTCCGCTCCGCGGCCTGACGGCGGTCACCGTTTTCCGGCGCTGACCGGTGCTCCGCGTTAGGTGACCGGCAGGGCATCGGCGGTGGGTGGCGTCAGCTCCGGCCCCAGCTCCGCCGCTCCGCCCGGCTCGGTCTCCAACCAGGTGTCGACGTCGGGGTCACCCCGTGCTCCGACCTTGGGCAGGCGTTTCAGTTCGGCCGTACACCAGAGCAGGTTGGGGCCCACCGCCAGCGCGTCCAGTTGGGGCATCGAACGTGTCTGCCCGTCCCCGGCCTGCCACCGGCTGGTACGCAACCGCCCGTTGACGATCACCGGGTCGCCCTTCGACAGCGAGGCGTACACCGGGGCCGCCAGCTTGCGCCAGCACAGCACCTTCACCGCGAAGTGCCGCCCGTCCACCCAGTCGCCGGTCTCCTTGTCCATTCGCCGCTCGTTGCTGCGCAGCCAGAAGCTGGCCAGCTCGCTGCCGTTCCCGACGACGCGGTGTGACAGGTCACCGCACACATGGCCGACCACCGTCACCAAAGTCTCGCCAACAGCCATCGTCACTCACCCTTTCCCGTCCCGGCCGTACCCGATGTGCGGCTCCTACTCAGCGTGCACCCGCGGCCGGGGCCCGCGGCATGATCGGGCCGCCGAGCTGTGGACAACCCGGGTGATGTGGACAGCTCGCCTTCGAGGCCAGGATGGGTCTCGGCGTCGTCGTACGCCGGTGCTGTGGCCGGTGCACGCCGGTCAGCCCACCGAGGACCCTTCCCTGGTCAGTGCCCGCGCGGCGGTGATCGCGGCCGGGCCGATCGCCACGGCGACAAGGCCCACCGTGACGAACGAGGTGGACAGCGAGGTCAGCTCGGCGATTCCGCCGATCGCGGGCGGGCCGGCGAGGAAGCCGCTGTAGGCGATGGCGGTGACGAAAGCGATCTCCCGCTCCCCTCCGCCGCCATCGGCTCGCCTGCCGGCCTCGCCCGCCAGGCTCAACGCGATCGGGAACGAGGCAGCGAGGCCGGCACCGGCCAACGCGAATCCGAGGTAGGCCACCGCCGTCACCGGCACCACGGCGGCGGCACACAGTCCCGCGCCCGCGCACAGGGCCCCGCCGGCGAGGACCCTGGCCGCGCCGAATCGCGCCTGCGCCACGCCACCGGCCAGCCGCGTCATGGCCATGGCCAGGGAGAAGGCCGAGTACGCCAGCGCGGCCGCGCCCTCCCCGACCTGCTGCACGGTGACCAGGAGGAGGGCCGACCAGTCGGAGCTGGCCCCTTCCGCGACCGCGGAGCACAAGGCGATGGCCGCGAGCAGCCACAAGGTGACGCGGCGAGCCGGGGCGAGGCCCGTCGCCCGGTGCTCGCTCGCGCGGGGCTCGCGCGGCGCGGCGCCCGGCAGGGCGCCGACGACCAGCACCAGGACCAGCACGGTCGCCAGCGCGGCGAGGATCAGTTGCCGGGCCGGCGACCACGCGTGCGCGGCGGCCAGCGCCGCACCCGCCGAACCGGCCAGCGCACCGAAGCTGAACCCGGCATGGAAAATCGGCATGGCCTTGCGGCCGGTCTGCCGTTCGACGACGACCCCGGCCACGTTCATCGCGACATCGAGCGCGCCGACCGACATGCCGAGCCCGCACAGTGCGGCAGCCAGCGCCGGCACCGACCCCGCTGCGCCGATCGCCGGCAACGCGGCGGAGGCGGCCAGCGTGGACACGGCGATCACCACCCGAGGGCCGAACGCCTCGACCAGCCTGCCGGTGACCGAGGCCGCGATGAGCATGCCGACGCTCGCGCCCAGCAGAGCGAGCCCGAGCGAGCCGTGCGCGGCGCCGACCTGTTCGGTGAGCGCCGGCACCCGGGGTGCCCACGAGCCGAACGCGGCACCGTTCAGCGCGAACACCACGATGACCGCGGACTTACGAGAAACCACCGGCATCCCCTCGCTGCTCGTCCGATCCGATCATCAGCGTGACTGAAGCGCTTCAGAAAGGCCAGTGGATTCGGCTCGACCTAGACTCCTCGGGGTGACCGGATCGAGGCGCCAGCCGACCCTCGACGACCTCGCACGTGCGGTCGGCGTGTCCCGCGCGACGGTCTCGAACGCCTACAACCGGCCGGACCAGCTCTCCGCCTCGTTGCGGGAGCGGATCCTGCGCACGGCGCGCACGCTCGGATACGCCGGCCCGAACCCCACCGCCAGAAGCCTGGCCACGCGGCGTGCCGGGGCGATCGCGTTCATGCTCGACACCGGACTGTCCGCGGCGTTCTCCGATCCGGCGCTGTCGATCACACTCGACGCGCTGTCCACGCGAGTCGATCCGGAGGGGCACGCCTTGCTGCTGCTGCCGGGTGGGGACGACGGCGGCCCACGGGTCGAGCGGGTGCTGGCCGCCCAGGCCGACCTGGCGGTCGCCTACTCGCTGGCCGACCACGCACCGGCCCTGCACGCGGTTCGCGAGCGTGGGCTGCCGCTCGTGGTGATCGACCATCCGGTGCTGGCATGGGGAGCCAGGGTGGGCATCGACGACCGTGGCGGCGCGACCTCCGCGGCCCGGCACCTGCTGGACCTCGGACACCGGCGGTTCGGCATCCTGTCCGCGCAGTGCCTCTCCCGACCCAGGCAGGGTCCGCTGACCATGGATGAGGCGATGCGCAGCCGTTTCCGGGACAACCGGGAGCGGCTCACCGGTTACCGGGAAGCGCTGGCGACCGCCGGGCTCGATCCGGAGTCCGTACCGGTCTGGGAGACCTCGGGATTGTCCAGGGAGCAGGCCATGGTCGGGGCTCGCGGCCTGCTCGACAGCGAGCCCCGACCGACGGCCCTCCTGTGCATGTCGGACGAGCTGGCCCTGGCCGCGATCGCGGCCGGAAGGGAACGAGGGCTGCGGGTGCCAGGGGACCTGTCGGTGGCGGGGTTCGACGACGCTCCGCCGGCGCGGTGGAGCGATCCCCCGTTGACGACGGTGCGGCAGGACCTGGCACGCAAAGGCGGCCTGGCCGGTGAGCTCGCGCTCGCCCTGCTGGCCGGCGACCCGGCCCCGGAGCCGGCGACCCTGGAGGTCGAGCTGATCGTCCGCGACTCGACCGGACCGGTACCCGCGTAGCAGCCGAGCCCGCCCGCCACAACGCGTTCGCCAAAAATGTGGATATCTCCTACCCGATCGAGCGAGTCAAACCTACTTATCCACAGAAGTAGATTTGCGGGCTGACAACCCCACGAATTCTCGGCACAGTAAGAGCATCGAGTTCTGCCGCCGAACACACCACGATTTCGATGCGAGGTACCGGTCACATGTCACGCCACCTTCTGCCTTTGCGTTCGTATCTGCCACGAATCCTCGTCCTCGCCGCGGTCGGCCTGCTCGCCGGCAGCGGCGTCGCCAACGCGGAGGACGACCCGCCCGAACGCCGGACACCGCCCGCGCAGCCCGCCTGCGAGCAAGGAGAGTTCTGCGCCTGGCCGGAGGAGTTCTACGGCGGGGTACCGACCCGGCTCGACCTGCGAAACACCAATCCGGAGGAATGCGTTCCGCTCCCCGAAGACATTGTTGCCAGGTCGTTCGCCAACCGGATCGATCGGCACGTCACCGTGTACCAGGATCGCCATTGTTCCACCGAGGGCGACTTCAGCACATATCCGGGTGGCGGCACGTTCGTTCCGCGGGCACAGTACCTCGGTCGCGCCGTCCAGATTTGGAACTGAGCGTCGTTCGTGGGCTTCCTGCTCACCATTTCGAGTGGCAACGTCCGGCACGATCGTTGCCACTCCCCCAGCCGGATTCGCCCCAGCCCACTTCCTGGGGAAGCCGCAACGGGCTGCCGCGAATCCGATCCGGGCTGTGACCCCGAGCACAGCCCGCCCGCGGGCGCGCCGCATGGCACGACGGTCGCGCCCGCGGGTCTCCCCAGCTCCGGCGGCCACTGAGGGTCGTGTGCCGCACCCTCACCTCCCGCCGCGGCACGCGTCGCCGCCGGAGCTGGGTACCCGCCTTGAAACGCTTCACAGGTGTCAGACGATCGACTGAGTAGTGGCGACTAAGCTGGCGGGGCGCACCTGGCCGCCAGCCGTCGGCGCACCGGCCCTCGTAGCTCAGCTGGATAGAGCAAGAGCCTTCTAATCTCTAGGTCGCAGGTTCGAGTCCTGCCGGGGGCACCACCAGGGATAACGAGGGTCAGAGTACGGCCACACCGCTAGCAGAGCAAGAGAGCACGAGCTACGGTGTGGCCGTATGAGCGCCGATCTGGACATGCTGACCGCCGACTGGGAGCGGTCGCTGCGCGCCGCGGGCAAGGCCGACGGCACGGTGAAGCTCTACCTTCGCCACCTTCGCTACTTCCGCGCCTGGCTCACCGAGCGCGGCGCGCCACTCGACGTGGCCGAGATCACCAAGGACCAGATCGAGACGTATTTCCAAGAGCTGCTCACGCGCGCCACGCGCCGCAACGGACAGGAAGGCGAGCAGGTCAAGCCCGCCTACGCCAGCGCGCAGTACCGCAGCCTGCAACAGTTCTGGGGCTGGCTGGAGAAGGAAGAGGAGATCCAGACCAACCCCTTCCACAAGACGTCTCCCCCGGCCGCGCCGGTCCAGCCAGTACCCGTGCCGCCCGACGACGACGTGCGAGCGCTCCTGAAGACCTGCCAGGGGCGCTCGTTCATCCCGCTGCGCGACACCGCGATCATCCGGCTGTTCGCCGACACCGGTGTGCGCGTGGCGGGCATGGCCGGGATCGACCTGAACGATCTCGATTTCGATGTGGACACGGTGCGCGTCGTGCTCAAGGGCGGCCGCGAGTCCACGCTGCCGTTCGGCGCGAAAACCTCCGATGCCCTGCGCCGCTACCGCCGGGCACGCGCCAAGCATTCGCAGGCCGACCGGCACACGGCGTTGTGGCTCACCGACAAGGGTCCGTTCACCACTTGGGGCATCCGGCAGATGCTCGAACGTCGGGCGAAGGACGCGGGACTGGAGAAGTTCAACCCGCATCGGTTCAGGCATTTGTTCGCGCACACCTGGTTGACCGACGGCGGGTCGGAGACCGACCTGATGCGGTTGATGGGCTGGACCTCGCGGCAGATGGTCGCCCGCTACGCGGCGTCGGCGGCCGACGAGCGCGCTCGCGAGGCGCACAAGCGAGCGCAGCTCGGCGACCGCTTCTGACGTGGTGGTCAGTATCGTTTGCCGTCGAGGCGATGTACCGCGGATGTGCGTCGTCTGCGAAGTCCTGCTGTCACTTCTGCATCGTTTTCTTGCGCGATTTCCTCGCGCAGTTCGGAGATTTCTTGCTTGATCTTATCAAAATCGGCACGATTCTGCAATCGAATGTGTGCGCTCGTGAGTACCGCCATCCAGCTGGCGGCAGCGATAATGATCGTAATCTGAAGCGTTCCCGGAGCCACCAGTCCGAGTGATTCCAGCCAGACGAAAAACGCGGCCAGTGAGGTGATCTCAGCGACTTTTACGTGAGTCGGCCGTGTTCGAAATGGGTGAGCACGAGGGCGGCTTGGACGATGTCGTCGATCCTGCGAGGGCTGGTCGTGAGATGGCGCAGCGATCGCCAGCGCCCGGTCAGTAGCGCGAAGCCACGTTCGCCGAGGCAGCGCAGACTGCGCAGCAGCGCGTTGTAGGTCCGGGCGTCCGCATCGAGTGCTCGCCCGTTGGCTGGCTGCTTGATGGGCGTGTGCACACCGATTCCCGCCCCTTCGTAGCCGGGATCGGCCAGCGTGGACAGGTCCAGCCGGGAGGCGGCCCAGTACAGCGCGCCGAGGACCTGGTCGCGGGCCGCGGTCAGGTCGTGCACCGAGCCGGGCTCGACCTCGGAGACCCACAGCGGGAAGCCATCTGGGTCCATCAGCGCCTGCACGTTGCCGCCCGACTTGCGGGCCTTGCCGGAGTACCAGGCGTCGATCTGTTCACCCTTGACGCTGGTGGTCTTCTCGCCGAGCCGATCGGTGGAGAACACCGTCCCGTCCAAGACCAGATGCGGCGCGCCGTAGGCTTTGGCCTGACAAAGCGCATCGTGCAGGTCCGGCGCCTGGGCGGCGAGCACCTCAATCACCTCGGTGAGATAGCGGTAGCCGGTCGCCCGCGAGATGCGGTGATCACGCGCGAGCGCGGCCACGTCGCGGTTGTCCCGGAACCAGCGCAGCCCGAACACGGCCTGTCGAAAACACGTCAGCGCCCGGCTACCGCGGCGGGTGCCGCGCTCGCGACGCTCGGCGTGCAGGAGCCGGCTGAGGAACCAGGCCAGTTCACGCGGCACGTCGAGGATGGCACGATAGGCAATCACGTGGAGTCCTTCTGGTGAAGATCATCTTTGGCGAGAGACCTTCTACCAGGGACTCCACGCCCATCTTCACCCCACCCGCACGGCCTCCAGCAGGTCAGGCGCTACTCACGCACCAACGATCCTGATCTTGCTGAGATCACCTCAGTGGCCTGAACGGTCCTGACTAATCAGGTCACTCGCGCTGCCGGGTAGCCCGCCAGGAAACGTTCGTGACGGTGCAGACCGCGGACATCCGACAGCGGTGGGCGCGGCAGGAGCGGCCGTCCTGCTGGCCCTGCGCTTCCCCGCTGGGCCGCGTGGACCCTGCTCGGACTTGTTCACCCTCCAGTTCGCGATACCGAGCCAGACCGGTCACTACCTCCTGTGCGGGCTTGACGCGGCCCTCGCGCTCGCCGCACTGGCCACCGGCCCCGTCGACAGCGGGTTTAATGAGTCGTACCCGGTGGTGACCATCAGGCATCGCCCCCAACACCCTGACCGCGCCGACGCCGAATAATCCCGACGGTGGCGGAAAGCCGCAGCTCACGACGTATGTTCGTTCGCAGGCCGCCGACCTTGCCGGCAAGGGGCCGGGCTATCTGGAGATGTTCCGCGGCCTCGGCGCCCCGATCGCGCGGCAACTGGAAGGCGTCGAGCTGGTCGCACCGGACGTGGTCTACGACGACACCTACAAGCTCGACCTGGGTGGTCGGGTCGCGCGGATGCGCGCCACGGGGCGCGCCCACAGCAGGGGCGACCAGGTGGTGACCGTCCCCGACGCCGGTGTCCTGTTCACGGGTGACCTGGTCGAGGCCGGCCAGTTCTCGATCTTCCCGTGGTTCCCGCCGCATGACACCGACGTCTCGGTGGTGCGCTGGATCGAGGTGATGCGCCGCCTCATCGCCACCGACCCGAACGTGGTGGTACCCGGCCATGGCGACATCTCCGGCCCGCGGTTGCTGGTCGATGTCCGCGACTATCTCGAGTCGTTGCGCGATGAGACCTGGGTACGGCGCGACTCGGCTATGCCCCGGGAAACCATCGCCGCCGAGGTCACGGCGCTGATGATCGAACGGCACCCGGAGTGGGCCGGCCAGGACTGGATCGGCAAGGGCGTCGGCCGCTTCTGCGCGGAACACCCGTGACGCGCCGGGAACCTGGTGCGAGGTATGTGATGGAGGTGACCGGGTCGGCCTCGGTCCGGTCACCGGTCCAGCTCACTCCCCGGTGCGGACGAGGACACCGCCCCTGATCTTGACGAGGTTTCCAGACGTGGCTGCCCTCGTCGACCCGCGAAGGTACCCGTCTCCTACCTCGGTTACCACAGCAAACGGGACACACTGAGCGACAGCGCGCGCCGCGCTTCCTCGGCAGGCAGCGTGCCCGAGGTGACCTCGTCGGCAGCGGTGTGCGCGAGCGCGATGATGGCCGCCAGCAACCACTCCAGTGGGAGATCACACCCGAACTCTCCGCTCCGCCTGCCCCGGCGGATCACCTCGGCGAAGCGCTCCACGATCGGGCCGTGCAGATCGTGTGCCGTGTCGGCGGCGATGGGCTGGGCACCCAGCAGGGGATAGCGGCCCGCGGCATCCGTGCTCACGTCCAGCAGCCGCACGAGCACGGCCGCCGCGGACTCCCCCTCCCCTGTGGTCACGGTGTCCATGGCCGCCACCACCTCCGCGGTCACCTGCTCCAGCACGGCTTCGACCAGCTTGTCCCGCGTACTGAAGTGCGCGTACACGGTCTGCCGGGTGACCCCCGCGGCCCTCGCGATCTCGTCGATACCCGCGTCCGGCTGCCGGCCGAGAACCGTCGCGGCGGCCCGCAGGATCGCCGCACGACTGCGTTCGGCGTCGGCGCGGCGCCGCGGGCGGCTGTTCTCGGGCATCACGGGAATCCTAGCAACCTTGACGTCACTGTCAGAGTTCAGTTAATTTTTACATCGTTGTCAAAATTAACGAGGAGAGCGTATGCGGTTCGCCGAATGGGTCAAGCAGAAGGCGTTCACGGCGGACACCATCGATCCGGCGGCGCCGCTGGACGACCTGGAGCCGCTGGGTGAGCTGATCGGCGACGCGCGGGTCGTCGCGATCGGCGAGAGCGCCCACCACGCCCGAGAGTTCTACCTGCTGCGGCACCGCCTGCTGCGGTTTCTGGTCGAGCGACACGGCTTCACCCGCTACGCCTTCGAGGCGCCGTACGTCGAGTCGGAACCGCTGGACCGCTGGACGCGCGGCGGTCCGGGCGAGCTCGACGCGCTCACCGGCACGCCCGGGATGGCGTTGGCACACTGCCGGGACATGCACGACACGCTCGCGTGGCTACGCGGACACAACGCGACGGCACGGCGGTCGGTGCGGTTCACCGGAACGCTCGCGCAGGAACTGCCCGCCCTGGAGCGGTTCGGCGAGTACCTGCGCGTGGCCGACCCCGACGCGCTTCCCCTGCTGAACCGGGCGCTCACCTCGGCCCGCCGGTTCCACCAACGGTCCCTCGCACAAGCGCCGCACGACCACACCGCCGCGGACCAGCCGGAACGGGATGCGCTCGCCGCCGCCGTGAGCAGGCTGCTGGCCAGAATGGAGAGCATGTCCTCCGGGAACACGCCGGAGTGGAAGCGGGCGATGACCTACCTGCGCTCAGCCTGGCTGGCCGAGCACCAGTACCGCGACCTGGTCGGCCACGGCCTCGCGCTCGGCTCGACCTCGCTGGACGCCTTCATGGCGGAGTCCGTGCTGCGCACTCTCGACCGCGAGCCCGGAACCAGGATCGTGCTGGCACTGCACAATGTGCACCTGCGGACCACGCCGGTCGAACACACCGGACCTTCCGGGCTGTTCCCCGCCGGATATCACCTGCGCGCGGCGCTCGGCGAGGACTATGTCGCGATCGCCGCCACCGGAAACCACGGCCGGGTCATCTGCGGCGAACCCGACCCCGCCGAACCGACCGGTATCGCGCTCACCGAGCGGCCGCTGCCCGAACCCGTACCGGGCAGCGTCGAGGCCGCCTTCACCGACGAGGCCGCGTTGACCATCGCCGACCTGCGCGCCGCGCGGCGGGACATCGAGGACGCCGAGGCCGTCCGCGCGTTCCGCCACCAGGAAGACTTTCTCGACGTTCCGGTGCTCGAAGCGCTGGACGCCGTGGCGTACATCCCGTACCTGAACCCGACCGAGAGCCTGGGTATCCGATGAACACACTCCACTCACGACTGAGCACCGGAGCCGCGCTGCTGTGCACCGGCCTGCTCGCGGGCGCGTTCCTCTATGGCTGGGCCAACGTGGCCGCCACCTTCGCCAACGTTCCGCTGGACGTGCACCTCGCCTACCGGGTCGAACTGATGAAGCGCAACGGGACGATCATGCCGATCCTGATGGGACTGGCGATCGTCACCCTGGCCTGGTCGACCGTCGCGACAAGGGGCCGCACCCGGGCCCTCATCACCTGCGGCGCCGTCCTCGCGCTCACCGCCCTGCTGACGACGGTCTTCGGGAACGTGCCGATCAACGGCGAGATCAAGCGCTGGGCCGCGAGTGCTCCGCCTGCCGGATACGAGGACCGGCTCGACACCTGGGCGCTCTTCCACGACCTCCGGGTGGCAGCCGCGATCGGCGCGTTGGTGCTTCTCGTCGTGGCGGTCAGCAAACGATCATCACCTCCCCGCGGACCGCACGCGGCGGCCGGCTCCGTCAGTTGGGGTGGGCCCGGCTGAGGCGTTCGGGGGCGAAGGCATCGATGCTGCCCGCACCCTTGCCCGGGTCGGTGTCCCAGCCGCGCAGCTTGGCCACGAGCTGCTGATAGCGGGCGCCGGCCGGGGGCGCGGTGATGTGGAAGTGGGATTCCTTGACCGGGTTCAGGTCGCCACCCCAGGCGACGATCCCCTCGCAGTCGGCGAGAATATCGCGGATCACGATCTGCTGATCCTCGAAAAACCCGTCCTTCGCCCCCAGCGGGTACAGCAGCGGACGGATGGCGATCCCACTGCCCGAGAGATATGTCGACTCGTATCCGGCACGGAGGTGCCGGTCCGTGGTGTGGCCGGTGATCTCGCCGGGCTGCACCTGGGACTCGATTTCGTAGAGGAACCGCCGGGCGACATACAACAGCACCGGGGCCGCGGCGGGAGCAAGGCGCACCGACAGGGTGCTGCCCTCGATCCGGAACCGCTCGGCCTCGTCCCGGTCGAGGACGGGCCAACCGTTGCCACTCACCGTCCCCCGCCACGTCGACGTCGCGGGCACGGCCTGTGCGATGGCGGGAGCGGAGGCCAACACGGCGGCACCGCCGAGGGTCGCGCCGCCCAGGGTGAGGAAGCGGCGCCGGTTGATCGATGTCATCGTTGCGTGTCTCCCAGCGTGTGTCGTTCGAAGGTCCTCGCGGTGGCTTCTTGCCTAGGGTGTGGTGTGGTGCCGTGCGCGCCGGCGGCGGTAGGCACGAACACCCGCGTGAGCGGCGATGGCGACGGCCGTGACGAAGAGCAGCGCGGTGGCGACGTTGAGCGGCCAGGGCACGACATTCACGCTGCCCCCGTCCGGCCACACGCAGCGCACCTCGACCGGGTAGTCCAAGAAGTACCCGCCGTCGAGGTATACGTCGGCGCCCATCGCCGGCCGGTAGGGTGCACACAGATCTTCCGGCTGGTTGGCGACACTCGACCACAACGCGAGCGTGTGGGAGTCGACGGCCGCGATCAGCGACCACACCACGAGCTCGGCCCGCGCCCCACGCGAGCCGCGCGGTGCGAGCGACACCCTCCGCGTGGCGAGCCCGTGCACGATCTTGGCAAAGATCAGAAACGGGGTTCCGACCAGCAGCATGACGGCGGCATCGCTCGCGAGCTGTTCCATGGCCCGTCAGTCCTCCTTCAACGCGCGGAGGCGCCGGTCCTCCAGCCCGCGGAGGGTGTTGAGCGTGTCGGCGTAGCCCTTGCAGAACGCTCGCAGGTCGGACGGGGTGATGGAGGTCGGGTCGATCCACTCGCCACTCTGCCGCTCGACCAGCACCTCGCGAGCGGCCGCGTACTTCGCGGCGTCGACCGGGTTCGCCGGGGCGCCGGTCAAACACGCCACGGCGGCGTTGTTGGTATCCGTCATCGTGCCGTACCGGCTGGAGAAGAACCTGTTGACCCGGGAAAGGTGCCCGCCTCCGGTCAGCAGGTTCCGGAACTCGGTGACCACGTTCGCGCCGTCCCGTACGGCCATTCCGATGTGGTGGCCGTCCATATCCTCGATCAGGTCGTTCAGCATGAACGTCGTCGCCACGTTCGGCTTCGCCAGCCTGTCCATCGCGTACTTGTAGCCGTCCTTGTTCGTGGGTTCGTCCCGGACCCACTCACCGTAGAAGGTGATCAGGTCCCCACACCAGCCACCCAGATCGCCGAGGCTGAGCCCGGCACGGTCGCCGGACCCCTTCAGCAGATAGGCGTTCGCCGTCGCGCACAGGTGATCCACCGAGATCGCCACCCCGAACGAGGGGTCCTGGTAGTCGTATTTCGGGGCGTACTCGAGCCCGGCGTTCCGGCACTCGGCAATGAACCCCTCGTCCACACCCTCGAAGATGTTGCGCCATTCGAAGTCGTTGTACTTCGGATAGCGCAGCCACTCCAGGGTGAGTTTCGACGCGCGGGAGGAGTCGTAGCCGACCGCCAGGTTGTGCACCTGCTCGAGGTAGGTGAGGAACTCGTCCACCGTGGTGGTGCCGCGATTGATGGAGTTCACCCCGAAATCGGCGCCCGGCCGGTGCACCACCCGGTCCAGGTCGAACACGTCGTCGCCGTTGTGGAACTCGAACTCCTTGATCTGGTTGAACGACCAGTTCAACGGCAACGGGAAGCCCAGGTTGCCGGAGAAGCCCCACGACATGCCGGAGACGAACGAGTGAGACACGTACGCCTCGGCGCTGGCTCGGGCGCATACGTTCCGCGAGCCGTATACGCCGGGAATGTACTTGCTTCCCTGGCTGTTGAGGGCGCCCCGGACGCCGTGGAAGTAGGGCACGATGTTGGAGGAGATCTCCGGATCCGTCGCGTCGTAGTCGACGGCGAAGTAGACCACCGTTCCGCTGTTGAAACCGTAGTGCTCGCCCCGCGCGTGTGCCTTCAGCCCGTGCTGGTAGCCGGAGGAGTAGGTGAAGTCCTCCAGCTGGCGGGCGTTGTACTGCCAGATCGGGAAGCACCGCAGGCCGGCATCGAAGATCGCCTGCAGCTCCCCCGGTTTGATCTCCTTGTCCAGGGTGCCGCTGGGATGCTCGTCCAGGTAGCGGCCGACCGCGCGATACCCGGCCTGGTACAGGGCCTGCGCGCGGGAAGGGGTGATGGTGAACCGCGTGTCACACGCGTCAGCGGGCCGGTCGGGGTCCCCTGTGGACACCAGCAGCTGCGCCCAGGTCGCGAAGTCGCCGTCGCCGGTGTCCGGCAGGGCGGAGAACGTCTGAAACGCCCGGATGAACTCCGCGGTCGCGGAGGTGTACTCGTCCCGGAACCCCACGCCGGAGGTACCGGGCACGGGCTCGTTGAATATGCACGCGGCATGGAACAACTGGGTGACCGGCCCGGAGCTGCCGACGTGCTGGGGATGCTGCCGCAACGCGGCCTTCGTACCGGGGCCGAAGTTGCCGTTGGGGCCGGGAACGCCCATCTCGTACTGGAGCGCTTTCACCAACGCCTGCTGCACGTCACGCGAGAAATGACCGTCACAGGGGCCGATGAAGTAGTTCGGCTTTGTCCAGTATCGACCGTTCAACCACCGCTGGATCTCCAGGACTTCCTCCCGGCCACCGCCGAGAATGATATAGGCGTCCATGGTCAGCAGCGCCTTGAAGATCTTCGGGGTGACCTGGCCGCCGGTGGTACCGGACCCGCCGTCCGGCAGCCCCATGTCGCGCCGCATTTCCTTGACCGCCTCGGTCGTGACGGCCCCGTACCCGCCGTAACCATTGGCGCCCCAGTAACCCTTGCAGAACAGGGCATGCTGGATGATCCGCACGATGTTCGAGTTCTGGTCCCAGCCGAAGCCGATATCGCCGAGCGCCCGTACCCCGGAGAGGGTGCCGGGACCGAAGTTCGCCACCACCGGCGAGATACCCAGCTCGTGCTGGAGACCCATGGTGAGCGACCACATGGTGTTCCAGCCGGTGCGACCGTCCTCGGGGCATCTCTGGTACCCGGCCACACCGCCGTAGGTGGCGTTCACCCACTCCTGGGCTTCGAGAACCTTCTCGTCCATGCAGGCTCGCAGACCTCTCTACTCGGTGCGGCCGCGCGAGAACAAGGACAGCCGACGTGGCGCTGCCCCTTCCCGTCGAGCCGTATACGGTTAGGTGAACGGAGCCCTGGCGGGCGAGTACGCGATGACCCCCAGACCACCCCAGTAGTCGGCTGCTCCCGCACAGCCGGGGTGAAATCATAACCACTGTGTGATGATCCGTGATACCTCCACACGGACCATCACGCCGCGCCCGCGTCCGCACGCGGGGTCGCGGCCTCAGCCACGCGCGCCGATCAGATGTTCCAGTGCGAGCTGGGAGAGTGTGACGAAACCGTAGCCGCGCGCCGCGGCGGCCTCGGCGTCGAACTCCTCGTAGGCGGTACGGTCGGTGCGCAGGTCGGCGACGCTCTCCCCGGCCGCGAGGGTGGGCCGGCTCAGCTCGTCAAGGCCGGCGTCGCGCTTGGCCTCTCGCACCTCCGGATCGGCCCGGAAGGCCGCGGCGCGCTCCCGCAGTAGCAGGTAGCTGCGCATATTCGCGGCCGCGGACTGCCACACCCCTTCGATGCCCTCGGTGCGCAGCGGCTTGTAGTCGAAGTGCCGTGGCCCGTCGTACCCACCGCTCTCCAGCAGGTCGACGAGGAAGAACGCGGACAGCAGGTCGCCGTGCCCGAAGATCATGTCCTGGTCGTAGCGCGGCCCGCGCTGGCCGTTGAGGTCGATATGGAAGAGCTTGCCCGTCCACAGGGCCTGCCCGACGCCGTGCACGAAGTTCAACCCGGCCATCTGCTCGTGACCGACCTCCGGGTTCACCCCGACCAGCTCGCCATGCTCCAGCCGCGCGATGAAGGCCAGCGCGTGCCCGATCGTGGGCAGCAGGATGTCGCCACGCGGCTCGTTCGGCTTGGGTTCCAGCGCGAGGCGCAGGTCGTAGCCCTGATCGAGGACATACTGGGCGAGAGTGTCGATGCCCTCCGCGTAGCGATCGAGCGCCGCGAGCACGTCTTTCGCCGCGTCGGTCTCGGATCCCTCCCGACCGCCCCACAGCACGTAGGTCCGCGCGCCCAGCTCGGCGGCGAGATCCATGTTACGCATCACCTTGCGTAGCGCGAACCGGCGCACGGAACGATCGTTGCTGGTCAGGCCACCGTCCTTGAACACGGGATGGCCGAACAGGTTGGTGGTCACCATCGGCACCACCATTCCCGCCCCCTCCAGCGCCGAGCGGAACCGCGCGATCCTGCGGTCCCGCTCGGTGTCCGCACTACCGAACGGGACCAGGTCGTCATCATGGAAGGTCACGCCCCACGCCCCGAGCTCGGCCAGCCGGTGCACCGCCTCCACCGCGTCGAGCGGCTCCCGTGTCGGATCGCCGAACGGATCGTTCGCCCGCCAGCCCACGGTCCACAGGCCGAAGCTGAACCTGTCCTGACGAGTGGGCCGCGCGGTCATCGTGCCTCCCGGACGCCGAGTGGGTCGCCGATTTCGTTCAGTGGATGAACTTAGAGTCGGACACCGGCGACGTCAAGGATTCGTTCGGGCGTTGAACTAATACAATCGCCTGGTGCACAGCTCACCACCCGCCGGCCAGCACACCGTGCGCAGGCACAACTGCGCGCTCGTGCTGCGCGCCATCTCCGCGGCCCCCGGCATCTCCAGGGCGGACGTGGCCACCCGAACCGGACTGGCCAAGGCCACGGTTTCCAGCCTCACCGAGCGGCTGGCCAGGGCGAACCTGGTCACCCGCACCGGCCCGCAGTCCCGCGCGGGCCGCGGGCGCAGGGGTACCGGGCTCGCCCTGTCCACGAGCGGACCGCACGGGCTGGGCCTGGAGATCGGCGTCGACTACATCGCCACCTGCCTGGCCGACCCGCACGGCGAGTTACACGCACACCGGGTCCGGCACGGCGACAACCGGCCTCGCTCCGTGCGCCAGGTGCTCGCACTGGCCGCGCGCGCCGTGCGCACGGCGCTGCTCGACGCCGGGGAACGGGGTGTCCCGGTCGGCGGTGTCGCGGTCGCGGTGCCCGGGCTCGTCGAGGCGGCCACCGGCCTGCTGCGCACCGCGCCGAACCTCGGCTGGCAAGAGGTGGACATCGCGCAGTCCCTGCGTGCCCGGACCGACCTCGGCACGCTGCCGATCGTGCCGGGCAACGAGGCCGACTTCGCGGCTTCCGCCGAGCTCCTGAGCGGAGGAGGGGACGGCCCGCGCGATTTCGTGCACGTCTCCGGCGAGGTCGGCATCGGCGCGGGCATCATCATCGACGGCGCGGTCTTTCGGGGGGTACGCGGTTACGCCGGCGAGATCGGCCATCTCGGCGTCGATCCCACCGGCCCGGAGTGCCGATGCGGGGCGCGCGGTTGCCTGGAACGGCTCGCGGGCCAGGAGCAGATCCTGCGGGCCGCGGGGATCGACGGCGACACCGCCGAGCAGGAGCTGGAGATTCTGTTGCGACGGCTCGAGGCCGCCGACCCCCAGACCGTGGCCGCGGTCGAGGCCGCGGGCCGCTGGCTCGGTGCCGGGCTCGCGAACGTGGTCAACGCCGTCGACGTGCCGGCTGTCGTGCTCGGCGGCACCTACGCGATCCTGCAACCATGGCTCGAGCGACCGTTGCGAGCGGAACTCGACCGTCGCGTGCTCAGCGCGACGTGGTCCCCGATCACGGTGCTCCGCTCCCGTCTCGGCTCGGAGGCCGCCGTGCGGGGCGCGGCGGCCGCGGCCGTGCGAGCCATTCTCGACGACCCGGAGCCCTACGTCGCCGCCAGGGAACGCGGCACCGGCTGACCCGCGGGCCTCACGCGGGCAACTCGGCCGCGTAACCGGCCACGTCCTCCTCGCCGACCTCGACGTACCCGTCCTCGGTGACGACGGCGACCGTGGGGTACAGGCGCCGGGGAACATCGGGCCCGCCGGTGGCGGTGTCCTCCTCAGCGGCGTCGAAGAGTGCCTCGACCGCGACCCGCACGGCCTCGCCCCGGTCGAGGTCGGCCCGCCAGCGCTTCTTCAGTGTCCCCTTGGCGAAATGCCAACCCGATCCCGACCCGCCGAACTCATGCTCTTCCGCGGGTGAGCCGGCGACGTCGAAGGTGAAGATGCGACCCGCGTTCTCCAGCTTGTCCCAGCCCGCGAAGACCGGCACCGCGGCGAAGCCCTGCATGGCTTGCGGCAGATTCTCGCGAAGCATGACCGAAACGCGGTTGACCTTGGCCGGGAAACTCAGCTCGACGGCTTCCAGCTTCTCGTAGTGTTCGAGCTCGAGCCGAAAGAGCGACACCATTTCCTTCCCGGTGGCCACCGAACCGGCGAAGGCGATGCACGAATGACTGTCCGCCTGCTGAACCTTGCGAAGGTCGCGCTGGGCGATGAGATTTCCGGATGTGGCGCGCCGGTCACCGGCGATTACCACGCCGTCCCGAAAACGCAATGCGAAGATGGTGGTCCCGTGCGGCAGGTCCACCGGGGCGCCGTCCCGTCGACGCAGCGTCTGCGGCGCGTGTTCCTGGACCAACCGGAAGAACGAGGAGTCATCGACCGACATCAGAGCAGAGAACGAGTACGAGGACGGCTGCCGCGCCGGTGAATTCACAACAACCCTCACTGTGTCGCCCGTCACTACTTCTGCCTCGCGCCGAGATTCCGGATCATCCTATCGTCGGTGGGCACCCGCACACCAGTATGCCGCGGGGCGGGCCGCCATGAGACCCTGACCACCGGAGCCTCGGGCACGCTCTCCACGCGGAAAAGGTACACAAAGGACGACCCGTGCCGCTGATCAGCATTGTCACCCCCGTACATGCGGCGAGCGTGCGGTACCTGGGCGAGGCGTACGAGTCACTGGTGACGCAGGTCCTGCCGGCGGGCTGGGAGTGGCAGTGGGTGGTCCAGGAGGACGGCCAGGACGGCGTCATCGGCGGCACCCTGCCCACCGACGACCGGATCAGCGCGGGCTCCGGCCGGAAGGGCGGCCCCGGCCTGGCGCGAACGATGGCCCTGTCCCGGGTGGGCGGGGAACTGGTCAAGGCACTGGACGCGGACGATCTCCTGCTGCCGGGCGCGCTCGCCAGGGACATCACGGTTCTTTCCGACCGGCGACTCGCCTGGACCACCTGCGGCGTGCTGGACCTGTTCCCGGACGGATCCACGGCAGGGTTCGCGGGCGACCCGCCGGAGGGCCCGCTCGCCAGGGGGTCGGTGCTGCGGTACTGGGTCGACAACGAGTTCGCCCTTCCGGTGGTTCCGGGGACGCTGTGCGTCCGGCGCGACCTGCTGCTGGCACTCGGCGGCTGGATGGCCCTCCCGGCCTCGGAGGACACCGGCCTCGTCCTCGCCGCGAACGCCGTGGCGGACGGCTATTTCATCGGCACACCCGGCATGCACTACCGGAAGTGGCCGGGACAGGTCACCAGGCATCCCGCCCACCACGACCCGGTCGAACGCGCCGCACGGATGAGCGTGGTCCGCGCGCGGGCGGAGGCCCTGCTGGCACGTCCTACCAACTGAGGACGCGGACTCCTCCGAACCGGTGGCGCGGCCGTGGCGCCCACCGGGGCAGGCTCTCGGGTACGGGGTAACCGAGCACAGGGAGAGCGGCATGAGCGAGCGTGGGGAAGCGGACGGCAGGTGGGCGCCGTGGTACGTGTACGTCGTACCGATCGTGGGGGTCAACCTGCTCAAACAACAGCTGGTGGAAGACCTGCCGACGGTGGCGAACGTCGCCGTCACCGCGGGGATCATCGGGCTGCTGATCCTGGTGATCACCGCGGTCTACCGGTCGATGCCGGGGAACCGGCAGCGGCAACGTTGAGCACCAACGTTGAGCGGCAACGGCCGGCCGGCTACGCCGGGCGGACTCCGCGCGACCCGCGACGCGGGTCACTCATTCGCATGTACCTCACGAACGGGCGGACCCGGTCGGCGCGTCAGCGCAGCTCACCAGCAGATGGGTGAGCACGGTGCACTCCACGGCGGCCGTGTCGTTCCCGGCCTCGGGATCCTGCGGCGAGGACTCGGTACGGGCAGCGGTGAACCGGTACGGCAGGCCGATACTCGCCAGCCCCAGCCGCACCGAGAAACCAAGGGCCGTGCTGTCGCCCGCGGCGATCTCCTCGGCGGTACAGGTGACCTTCCCTGCGGACGGCACGCAGGCCGCGTTGCCGGAGGTGGCCGAGAGGCCCTGCGGCAGGGTGGTGGTCACCGCGACATCCCTGGCCACCGCCGGGCCGTTACCGGTCAGCCGCACGGTGAACTCGAGGCGCCCGTTGAACAGGCCGAACCGTGGCCGCACGTCCAGCCGTACGCCCACGTCCGCGCTGCCGTCGACCCGCAGCACCGGACCGTCCACGAGTTCGGAACCGTAGTTCTGCCCGGACAGCCTGCCCTGGATCGTCTCCTGGAGATCGGGGCTGTCCTGCGCCGTTCGCAGGGTGAAGGTGACGGTGGCCGACTCCCGCGCGGACAGTGCCTCCGGCAGCACGGCCTGGTACCCGATCGGGCCGTTCTCACCATCCACTGTGGAGCAACTGACCGCGCCGGTGCAGTCGACAAGCTCGGTGTAGCCGGTGAGCACGGTCGGTTCGCTGAACAGCCGCGCGGTCGGTTGCAGGACGGAGAAGTCGTGCACATTGGTCACGGTCTCGGTCACCGTGACGGTGTCGCCCGCCTCCACCGTCCCGGCGGAAAGCGTGAGCTGCACCTCCGGCGTCTCGGCGTACGCCGGGGTCGCGGCCGCCGCGCCCGCGGCGAGTCCGACGGCGCAGGCCAGCACGGCGACACGACGAGTGGGGGACAGCCTGGCCATAGTGGACCTCTTTCCGCACGGATCAGCCGACCCCTTCTTCGTCCCTCCGGGCTGTTCCGTTACACCGTCCGGCTCGTTTCTTGGTCGCCGCCGACGTCGGCGGTGCGCGAGTTGCCAACCGTCTCCCCCGGCGGAAACGACCCGCTATCGTGCCGGTGGATACCAGACCTGCCGCAGCAGCCGGACGGCGGCGAGTGCCAGCGGGTCCAGCGCCGCCGGGTCGCTCTCCCCGTACCGCAGCAGGTCGGCCAGCATCCGCGGTTCCCAGAACGAGCGGATATGCGTGGTGATCGCCCGCGCCGCCTGCTCGGGCGGCTGGTGGTGGAACTGCGCCGCGACATCGTTCGCCAACCGGATCGGTGGTGGCACGGTCGCCGTCATCGGTCCACCAGCGACACCGCGGATTCGGCATCCCACTCGGCCTCCGGTCCCGCACCGGCCCGGCTCAACCCCACCTGCACCGCCGTCACCTTGTACTCCGGGCAGTTCGTCGCCCAGTCGGAGTTCTCGGTGGTGACCACGTTGGCTCCGGTCACCGGGTGGTGGAAGGTGGTGTACACCACCCCGACCGGCATCCGGTCGGCGAGCACCGCGCGCAGCCTGGTCTCACCGACCCTGCTGCTGAGCGACACCTCGTCACCGTCGGCGATCCCGCGTACCTCGGCATCGTGCGGATGGATCTCCAGCACGTCCTCCGGGTGCCAGACCACGTTGCGGGTGCGCCGGGTCTGGGCGCCCACGTTGTACTGGCTGAGGATCCGTCCCGTGGTGAGGATCAACGGGAACCGCCGGGTGCTGCGCTCGCTGGTCGGCACGAACGGCGTCGGCACGAACCTGCCCTTGCCGCGCACGAAGGCATCCACGTGCATCACCGGGGTGCCCTCCGGGGCCGAGCTGTCGCACGGCCACTGCACGCTACCCAGCTTGTCCAGTTTCTCGAAGGACACCCCGGAGAAGGTCGGGGTGACCGAGGCGATCTCGTCCATGATCTCCCTCGGGTGCGCGTAGCTCATGGTGTAGCCCATGGCACGCGCGATCTCGCAGACGATCTGCCACTCGTGCAGCCCGGTCCGCGCGGCCATCACCGGACGAACCCGGTTGATCCGGCGCTCGGCGTTGGTGAACGTGCCGTCCTTCTCCAGGAAGGAGGTGCCGGGGAGGAACACGTGCGCGTACTCGGCCGTCTCGTTGCGGAACAGGTCCTGCACGACCACCAGTTCCATGGCTTCCAGTGCCGCGGTGACATGCTTGGTGTTCGGGTCCGACTGGGCGATGTCCTCACCCTGCACGAACAGCCCACGGAAGGTGCCGTCCACGGCGGCGTCGAACATGTTCGGGATGCGCAGCCCGGGGTCCGGCACGATCGGCCGTTGCCACAACGTCTCGAACACCTCGCGCACGGCGTCGTCGGAGACGTGCCGGTAGCCGGACAGCTCGTGCGGGAAGGAACCCATATCGCAGGATCCCTGCACGTTGTTCTGGCCACGCAACGGGTTCACCCCGACCCCGTCCCTGCCGATGTTTCCGGTGGCCATCGCGAGATTCGCCATCCCCATGACCATGGTCGAGCCCTGGCTGTGCTCGGTGACGCCGAGACCGTAGTAGATGGCGGCGTTCCCACCGCCGGCGTACAACCGCGCGGCCGCCCGCAGCTCCCCGGCAGGCACACCGGTCACCGGTTCGACGGCCTCCGGGCTGTTCTCCGGCCGCGCGATGAACTCCCGCCAGTCCTCGAAATCCGCACAGCGGTCATCTACAAAGGACTGATCGACCAGTCCCTCGGTCACCACGACGTGCGCCATCGCGTTGATCACCGCGACATTCGTGCCCGGTTGCAGTTGCAGATGGTGTTCGGCCTCGACATGCGGCGAACGCACCAGGTCGATCCGGCGCGGGTCGACCACCACCAGCTTGGCTCCCTCGCGCAACCGCCGCTTCATCCGGGAGGCGAACACCGGGTGCCCGTCGGTGGGGTTCGCGCCGATCACCACGATGACGTCGGCCTCGGCCACCGAACGGAAGTCCTGGGTGCCGGCCGAGGTGCCGAAGGTCTGCTTGAGCCCGTAACCTGTCGGCGAGTGGCACACCCGCGCGCAGGTGTCCACGTTGTTGTTGCCGAAGGCGGCACGCACCATCTTCTGCACCACGTAGACCTCCTCGTTGGTGCACCGCGAGGAGGTGATTCCGCCGATGGCGCCGGTACCGTGCCTGGCCTGGATGTCCCGCATCCGCTGCGCGACATGGCCGATCGCGGTCTCCCACTCCACCTCGCGCCACTCGTCGGTGATGCGTTCCCTGATCATCGGCCTGAGCACCCGGTCGGGATGGCCCGCGTAGCCGAACGCGAACCGCCCCTTGACGCAGGAGTGTCCCTCGTTCGCCCCGCCGTCCTTGTACGGCACCATCCGGACCAGCTCGTCCCCGCGCAGCTCGGCCTTGAACGAGCAGCCGACCCCGCAGTAGGCGCAGGTGGTGAGCACGCTCCTGGTCGGCATCCCCAGGTCCACCACGGACTTCTCCTGCAGGGTCGCCGTGGGGCAGGCCTGCACGCAGGCGCCGCAGGACACGCACTCGGAATCCATGAACAGCTCGCCCGCGCTCGGCGACACGGTGGACTCGAACCCGCGACCCTCGATGGTCAGCGCGAAGGTGCCCTGAACCTCGCCGCAGGCCCGCACGCAGCGGGAGCAGACGATGCACTTCGAGGGATCGAAGTCGAAGTAGGGGTTGCTGGTGTCCTTGGTGATGTCGAGGTGGTTCTCCCCCTCGTAGCCGTAACGGACCTGGCGCAGCCCCACCACCCCGGACATGTCCTGCAACTCGCAGTCGCCGTTGGCCGAGCAGGTGAGGCAGTCCAGCGGATGGTCGGAGATGTACAGCTCCATCACGCCCTGCCGCAGCTTCTCCAGCCGCGGCGTCTGGGTACGAACCTTCATCCCGTCGGCGACCGGGGTGGTGCACGACGCGGGCGTGCCCCGGCGGCCGTCGACCTCCACCAGGCACAGCCGGCAGGAACCGAAGGCCTCCAGGCTGTCGGTGGCGCACAGCTTCGGGATCTCGATCCCGGACCGCGCGGCGGCACGCATGACCGAGGTGCCTTCCGGCACCGACACGGGCAGGCCGTCCACCTCGACCGATACCGTCGCCGGGCCGGGCCTGGCCGGGGTACCGAGATCAGGCTCCTTGAGCAGGCTCATGCGTCGCCTCCTTGTGGTGGCCGGTGAAGTCGTCCGGAAAGTGCAGTAGCGCGCTGCGCACCGGGGTCGGGGTGAGACCGCCCATCGCGCACAGCGAGCCGTCGGTCATCAGCTCGCAGAGGTCGTCCAGCAGGGCCAGGTTCGCGTCGGGGTCCGCTCCCTCGACCACGCGGTCGATCACCTCGACCCCCCGTACCGCACCGACCCGGCACGGGGTGCACTTGCCACACGACTCCTCCGCACAGAACGCGAAGGCGAACCGGGCCATGGCGGCCATGTCCACGGTGTCGTCGAACACCACGATGCCACCGTGCCCGAGCATGGCCTCGGCCTCGGCGAAGCTCTCGTAGGCCAGCGGCAGGTCGAACCGCGACACCGGCAGGTAGGCGCCGAGCGGCCCGCCCACCTGCACCGCGCGCACCGGCCTGCCCGACCGGGTGCCGCCACCGTAGCCCCGCACCAGCTCACCCAGCGTCCGGCCGAAGGCCGTCTCGAACACGCCGCCGTGAGCGATGTTGCCGGCCAGTTGGAACACCTGGGTGCCACGGGAACGGTCGATGCCGAGCTCGGCGTAGGCCGCTCCCCCGCCGGCGAGGATGGCGGGCACGCTGGCCAGGGTGAGCACGTTGTTCACCACGGTCGGCTTGCCGAACAGCCCGGTGATGGCCGGGATGGGCGGTTTGGAACGCACCATGCCGCGCTTGCCCTCCAGGCTCTCCAGCATGGAGGTCTCCTCGCCGCAGATATAGGCACCGGCGCCGACCCGGATGAACAGGTCGAACCGCAGCCCGGAACCGAGTACGTCGGCGCCGAGCCAGCCCCGCGCGTAGGCGATGTCGACGGCCGCCCGCATCGTGGCCACCGCGTCCGGATACTCCGAGCGGATATAGAGGTAGCCCTCACCCGAGCCCACCGCGTGCGCGGCGATCGTCATCCCCTCGATCAGGCAGAACGGGTCGCCCTCCAGCAGCATCCGGTCGGCGAAGGTGCCGCTGTCCCCCTCGTCGGCGTTGCAGCAGACGAACTTCTGCTCCCCCGGGGTGTCCAGCACGGTCTTCCACTTGATCCCCGCGGGAAAGCCCGCACCTCCCCTCCCACGCAGCCCGGACTCGGTGACCTCGGCGACGACCTCCGCCGGGTCGCGCTCGAGTGCCGTGCGCAGCCCGGTCAGGCCGCCCGCGGCCACGTACTCCTCGGCGGAGAGCGGGTCGGTGCGGCCGACCCTGGCGAAGCACAGCCGCTGCTGGTCGCGCATCCACGGCAGCTCCTCGACCAGGCCGTGCCCCAGCTCGTGCTCGGCGCCCTCGAACAGGCCCGCCGCGACCAGTCCGGGCACCGCGGCGGCGGTGACCGGGCCGTAGCCGACCCGGCCGCGCCCGGTGGTCACCTCGACCAGGGGCTCCAGCCAGAGCATGCCCCGGGATCCGTTGCGTACCAGGCGAATCGGTACGCCGGCGGCCTCGGCCTCGCGCTGGATGGCCGCGGCGACCTCGTTCGCGCCGACCGAGGTCGCCGCGGAGTCCCTGGGGACGTACACGGTGATCATGCGTGGCCCTCCGCGAGCAGGTCCATCAGCCTGCCCTCGTCCAGCCGCCCGTACAGCCTGCCGTTGATCTGCGCCGCGGGGCCGAGTGCGCAGTTGCCGAGGCAGAACACCTGCTCGAGGGTGACCGAACCGTCCGGGGTGGTCTGCCCGACCGGCACCCCGAACACCTGCTCCACCTGTGTGACCAGCCGCTCGGCACCGACCGCCCTGCACGCCTCGGCCCGGCACAGCCGCACGGTGGCCGCGCCGGCCGGTTCGGAACGGAAGTCGGTGTAGAAACTGACCACCCCGTGCACATCCGCGCGGGAGATGTTCAGTTCGGTGGCGAGTACGGCGACGGTCCGCTGGTCGATGTGGCCGAACTCGGCCTGGATGTCGTGCAGGATCGGCAGCAGCGCGCCGCGGTCCGCGCGATGCGCCTCGACCACGGCGCGTACGCGCTCCTCGGCCGGAGCGCCGGCACTGTCCACTGTCATACCGGCTCCTCAGCTCGTACCGGCGTGAATACCGTATACAAAACTACTGTATCCAGTATCCGGCCCGGTCGGCAAGAGGCGGGCCCCGGCGGCCTGGCGGGGACTACCGGCGCGGGATGTTGCGCAGGTTGCTGCGGGCGAGGTCGAGCATCCTGCCCACCCCGCCGCTGAGCACGATCTTGCTGGTCGCCAGTGCGAAGCCGCGTACCTGGTCCGCGGTGATCCGGGGCGGCATGGACAGCGCGTTCGCGTCGGTCACCATCTCGATCAGCGCCGGGCCGTCGGCGGCCAACCCGTCCCGCAGGGCGGGCCGCACCCGCTCCGGTTCGGTCACCCTGGTCGCCGGGATGCCCACCGCGTCGGCGATCGCGGTGAAGTCGACCGGCTCGTGGTCGGTCTGGTAGTCGGGAATGCCATCGACCAGCATCTCCAGCTTGACCATGCCGAGCGAGGCGTTGTTGAACAGCACGATCTTCACCGGAAGGCGGTGCAGCCGGACGGTGAGCAGTTCGCCGAGCAACATGCCGAGGCCGCCGTCCCCGGACAGCGACACCACCTGTCGGCCAGGATGGCTTGCCTGCGCACCGATCGCGTGTGGCAACGCGTTGGCCATCGTGCCGTGCCGCCAGGACCCGATCACCCGGCGCCGCCCGTTCGGCGTCAGGTAGCGCGCGGCCCAGACATTGCACATCCCGGTGTCCACGGTGAACACCGCGTCCTCGGCGGCGAGATCGTCCAACACGGACGCGACGTACTCGGGGTGGATGGGCACCTGGTGCTCGATGTTCCTGGTGTACGCGGAAACCGCCTGTTCCAGGGCCCTGGTGTGCTTGTGCAGCATGCGGTCGAGGAAGGCACGATCGGTCTTGCGTTCCAGCAGCGGCAGCAACGCCCGGATGGTGGTGCCGACGTCACCCTGCACCACGACGTCCACCGGGCAGCGGCGACCGAACTTGGTCGGGTCATGATCCACCTGCGCCGTGTGACCCTGCGGCAGGAAGTCGTCGTAGGGGAAGTCGGTGCCGAGCAGCACCAGCAGGTCGGCCTCCTGGCTGGCCTCGTAGCAAGCGCCGTATCCGAGCAGGCCGCTCATGCCCACGTCGAAGGGGTTGTCGTACTGGATCCACTCCTTCCCGCCGAGCGCGTGCCCGATCGGCGCCAGCACGTGCTCGGCCAGCCCCACGACCTCGGCGTGCGCACCCCGTACCCCGGCACCGGCGAACAGGGTGACGGTGTCCGCCCTGTTGATGGCCTCGGCGAGCGCGGCAACCTGGGACCGCGGCGGGACCGCCACGGCGGGCTCCCCGGCCAGCGCCCCGTAGCCAGCGGGGCCGGACGCGGCCTCGTGCGCGATATCGCCGGGCAGCACCAGCACGGCCACCCCGGAGCGGCCGATCGCGTGCTGCATGGCGATGTGCAGCACCCGGCCGGCATGCCCCGGGCCGGTGACCAGCTCGCAGTAGTGGCTGCATTCGACGAACAGCCGCTCGGGATGAGTCTCCTGGAAGAAGCCGGTACCGATCTGGTGCGCGGGGATGTGCGTGGCGATCGCCAGCACCGGCGCGCCGTTGCGTTGCGCGTCGTACAACCCCTGCACGAGGTGGGTGTTCCCGGGGCCGCAACTCGCCGCGCAGACCGCGAGCCTGCCGGTCAGCGTGGCCTCCGCCCCTGCCGCGAACGCCGCGGCCTCCTCGTTGTGCACATGCACCCACTCGATGCCCTCGATCCGGCGCACCGCGTCGACGACCGGGTTGAGGCTGTCGCCCACCAGCCCGTAGATCCGTTGCACCCCGGCGTCCCGCAGGGTGGTGACCAGATGTTCCGCGACCGTACGTCGCACGGTTCCTCCTTCGGGTCGGTTCCGTGACCACGCCCGTGCTCCGTCCGGCGACGTGGCTACGACCTCCAGCCTCGTCCCGCGGAGCCCGCCGGAAAATGATCAGATCGCGTGATCTTGGACGCGCCGGGTTCCCGCCGGGCCGTCCAGCCACCGATGAGTTCTTCCCCCGGCGACCGTCTCAGTGCGCACAATGGTGCCCAAGCAGGACGGAGGGGTGGATGTGGACGTGCGCGAGGCCGAAGTGGTCGAGGCGGCGCGGGCCGGTGACGAGCGAGCGTTCGGGGAGCTGTTCGAGCGGTACCGGCGGGAGCTGCGCGTACACTGCTATCGGATGCTCGGCTCCTTCGAGGAGGCCGAGGACCACACAGGACACCTTCCTGCGTGCCTGGCGCCGGCTGGACACCTTCCAGGGCCGCGCCACGTTCCGCGCCTGGCTCTACCGGATCGCCACCAACACCTGCCTGGACACGCTGGGCAAGCGACCGCGGGAGCCGATCCCCGAGGCCCGCTCCCTTCCCGCCGACCCCACGGCGGCACCGCTGCCCGCGGTGGCCCTGCGGTGGGTGGGTCCGTTCCCCGACCGGCTGCTCGAGCCACCGGCGCCGAGCGACAGCGGGCCGGACGCGGTCGCGGTGTCCAGGGAGACGGTCGAGCTGGCCTTCATCGTCGCCGTGCAGCACCTGCCGCCGCGCCAGCGAGCCGTGCTGATCCTGCGTGACGTGCTCGGCTGGCGGGCCAAGGAGGTCGCCGTCCTGCTGGAGAGCAGCGTCGCGGCGACGAACAGTGCTCTCCAGCGGGCCAGGGTCACCGTGCAGCGGCACCTGCCGCGCAGGCGGGTCGAGTGGTCCCCCACGCGGCGCCCGAGCGAGCAGGAACGCGCCGTCGTGCGGCGCTATATGGACGCGCTCGCGCGAGCCGATGACGCGGTGATCGGGGCGATGCTGCGCGAGGACGCCCGGTGCAGCCACCAGCCTGGCGCCGGTGGCCATATGGACAGCGCGCCGGTCTGGTACGAGGGGCGCGACACGCTGGTCGCCGCGTGGAGCCCGGCGCTGCGTGGTCCCGACGCCATCGAGTTCCGGTTCCGGGAGACGCGCGCCAACGGGCATCCGGCGATCGCGGTCTACATGCGGCCTGCCGGTAGCGACTCCGCCTTCGAGGCCTTCGTGCTGAGCGCGCTGCGGATCGTGCACGGCCGAATCGCGGAACTCACCGGCTTCACCAGCGCGGTGTTCCCGGCCTTCGAGCTACCGGCCACGCTGGCCCCGGACAGCCCGTGATCCGGCCGGCGGGCACCCGGCCGGGTGCCCGCCGGCCGGATCAGGACGCCGACCGCGCCGTGGCGGCCCGGGACAGGCCCGCGGCCTGCAGGCCGAGCAATCCGAGCACCACGGCCGCCTGCGCCAGCACGAAGGCGATCCCCAGCCCGGTCAGCTCGGACCACGCCGCCGCCGCGAAGGCCACGCTGGCGAGTACCCACACCAGGTTGCCCAGCACCACCTCCCGCACCGGGCCGGGTGTCACACCGACCGAGACCCACCCGACGAACGCCGCCCACACCACCAGACCGGCGCCCGCCAGTACCGACAGCAACACCGGAAGGCCGAGGAGGTCGTCCAACACCCCGGACAGCGCCACCAGCAGCACCCCCAGCCCACCGGACGCGACCGCGTCGACCCGCAACACCGTTCGAAGATCCCGCATTTCTCGCCTCCAGATCCCTGTGCCCTACTCCATGCGGACCACATGGACGAGGTGGACTCTCCTCCCGCCGGAGCCGCCGGTCGATTACCTCGCGGGTCATGCCTGCCGGTACCCCGAGCCCATACCGGCACGGCGCTCTCGCTCCTATACTTCGCGAAACCCGGTAGCTCATCCGCCGCTCGAACGGACAGGGAACCCCTTATGCCACAAGCAATGGGCTGGAACGACTTCGTCGACACCGAGACGCGGGAGGAGTACCAGCGGTTGAACCTCCTCGAGCGGATATTCGACCCGTTCACCGTCCGCAACCTCGACCGCCTCGGGGTGCGGCCGGGATCACGGTGTCTCGAGGTCGGCGCGGGCGCCGGGTCGGTCGCCAGGCATATGGCCGAGCTCGCCGGACCCGAGTACGTGACCGCGACGGACCTCAGCCTGGCCTTCCTGACTCCGCTCACCGAACTCGGCATCCAGGTACGGCAGCACGATGTCACCGCCGACGACCCCCCGGGCGAGTTCGACCTGATCCACGCCCGGTTCGTCCTCGATCACCTGCGGGAACGCGAGGCCGTGCTGGCCAGGATGGCCTCCTGGCTCAGGCCGGGCGGGTGGTTGTGCGTCGAGGCCGCCAGCACCCTGCCCGAACTGTCCTCCCGCCCGGCCACCCGCCGCTCGATGGAGACCTTGAGCCGGGTGATGTCCGACCGGGTCGGCACGCACACGACCTGGGCCCGGCAACTGCCACTCCCGCTCGAGCGGGTGGGACTGCTCGACTGCGACACCGAAGGCCAGATGCTGCCCGCGCGGGGCGGCTCACCACTGGCGAGCTGGCTGAAGTCCACCACCAAGCTGGTCGAGTCGCATGCGCTCGAGACCGGGCTGATCACCCGGCACGAGCTGGACGAGGCCTACGTGCTCTACGAGTCGCCGGACTTCCTCGACTACTCCTGGCTGACGATCGCCGCCTGGGGCCGACGCCCCACCGCCGGCTGACACCGGCGCTGCCGCTGGCGCGCCGGGCGGGGCCGCTGAGTCGGCGGCTCGCACCCACCCTGGTCATCGCCGCCGCGGCAGTCGCCGGGCGTCGGCCGCCGCAGCGGCGGTCGGCCGCTCATCGGCTCCAGTTGTTGTCACTCATCGCGCACCTCCCGTCTCGTGTCGGCCTTCGGTCCGTCGTTCTCGCGGCATGGCGTCGTCACCAGTTGTTGTCGGCCATGACCGGCACCTCCTCTGGTCGGCACTCCGGGTGGACCCGGTGGGCCCGTTGGGCCGACCGGGTGGACTTGCGGGGTCGGGCCCACCGTCCTTGCCCAATATGCGGACGTTCCGCGCGGATCCGGTTACGGTGAGGGCCGCGAAACCACGATCAGCACGACTGTGATGCGAGTCTTTGTGCAGGTGGAGGCGGGTGCGCGAGCGGCAAGGAAAGCCACGCGGATGGGTGAAGGGCTGGGCGCTGTGGCAATTGCCCAAGCCCGTCCTCGGTTACGTGCTCGCCGTGAACACCGTGGCGATCGCGGTCTCCGCCGGTACCGCCCTCCTCCTCCCGGTCACCAGGACCGACGTCATCCGGTTCGCCCTCCTCGCCGGGTGCGCCGCGGTCGCGATCGAGCTGACCAGGCAGGTCGAACGCCAGCGGGAGTACAACCGCAGCGGCACCGTGGCCTATGTGGACAGCAAAGCGGTCTGGAGCTTCGCCGCCGTGATCGTGCTGCCGCCGGTGCTGGCCTCGGCGATGGTGCTGTTCACCTACGCCCTCGCCTGGTACCGGGTCTGGCCACACACCCGCCCCGTGCCGCCACACCGGTGGATCTTCTCCTGCGCGACCGTATTGTGCGGTACCCAGGCCGCCGTCGCGGTGCTGGCCCTCGGCATGCGCGACTACCCAGGCGCACCGTCCGCGCAGCCCCTCGCCGGCCTCGCCGACCTCGGCATCGTCGCCGCCGCGGCACTGTTGCGCTGGGTGATCAACATGGGCCTGGTGATGGCCGCCATCGCGCTCTCCAACCCGCCCGCGAGCGTGAAGGACCTGTTCCACAACTTCGGGCAGCAGCTCCTCGAAGTGGGCGCGATGGGGCTCGGCCTGGTCGCGGCGGCCGTGGTGGTGGCGCACCCGGCCGCGCTGGCGGGCATCGTGCTCGCGCTGGTCGCGATGCATCGCACCGTACTGCTCGCCCAGTATCGGCAGCACGCTCGCACCGACACCAAGACCGGCCTCGCCAACCCACGATGGTGGCACCAGTTCGCCGAGCAGGCGCTGGTCCGTGCCAGGAACCGGGGTACCACCGTCGGGGTGCTCATCCTCGACATCGATCACTTCAAGTCCATCAACGACACCTACGGGCACCCGGACGGCGACCGGGTGCTCCGCGCGATCGCCGAGGAACTGATCGCCGAGACCAGGGACCACGATGCCTGCGGCCGTTGGGGCGGCGAGGAGTTCGCCATCGTGCTCCCGGACGTCGGCAGCGCACCGAACCTCTACCGGGTCGCCGAGCGGATCCGGGTCCGTATCCAGTCCGTGCGGCTGGACCGGTCCGGCGGGCACGGCCCACCGATCGCGAACCTCACCGCCTCACTCGGCGCGGCGATCTATCCGGCCGCCGGGATCAACAGCCTGGACGAACTGGTGCTGGCGGCGGACACCGCGCTCTATGCCGCGAAGAACGCGGGCCGCAACCAGGTACGACTCAGTGCCGGAGCGGTGACCTCGATTCCCGAGCAACAACCCCGCACCGATATCCACGCCGACAGCACGGACACCAGCACCTAGTAGTACTTTGTTAGGTTGGTTGGTTTCTGTTGTGCCGTAAGGGTTTGATTGTTTGGTGGCAGGTGGGGCATGCGCGGTCCAGGTGGCGAGCAGGTATTGCAGCTCGTGGATCGCTTTGTAGAGGGTTAGGCCGGCGCATCCGCTTTTGGGTCGTGTCGCAGCAGGGTGATGAACAGGTGCGCGGCGGTGACGAGGGTGACGTGGCGGTGCCAGCCTGTCCATGATCGGCCTTCGAAGTGGTCCAGGCCGAGGCCGGTTTTGAGTTCGCGGTAGTCGTGTTCGATGCGCCAGCGGATCTTCGCGGTGCGGATCAGGTTGGTGGGGTCGGTGTCGGCGGGCTGGCTGGTCAGCCAGTAGGTGACGGGTTCGGGTTCGTCGTCGGGCCATTCGGCGATCAGCCATCGTTCGGGCAGGGTGCCGTCGGTGTCACGGGTGATGCGGTGTCCGGCCGGGCGGACGCGGAGGAACACGAACTGTGAGCTGAGGTTGCCTGTGCTGCCCTCGCGCCAGGTGACCGTGGTTGCGGTGTCGCGGCCGGCGGCCAGGACGTGGTGGGCGATGCTGACCGGGTCGTGCGGGTAGTCCGGGCGGGTCGGTGGGCGGCCGTGGCCGGACCAGGTGGGTGGTACGGGTGCCGCGTCGGCGGGGTGGGCGAGGGTTTCACCTGTGACCTGGACGCTGTAGACGATGCCGCGTTCGTCGAGCGCGGCCCGGAACGGGCCACTGTCGCCGTAGCCGGAGTCGGCGGCCACCAGCGGTGGCCGCAGTCCGTGCCTGGCGAGGCCGTCGAGCATCTCGACCGCCAGCATCCACTTCGGGCGGTGACCCTTATCGTCGGGAACCGCGGACTTGCGGCGCCGCTGCCGGGCCGCCTCCGTCGCCGCTGTGGCCACCGCCTCGGCATCGACATCAGCGGGCGCGGCCGGCGCGGCGGCTCGCGGCGCGTTCGTCAAGGTCTTGCGCTGCTTGGCTTTCGCCGCCTTCACCGCCGCCGGTCCGGCCTTGGCAACATCCCACGACTCGGGCAGGAACAACCGCCACTCCAGCGGACACGACGCCGTATCGGTGACCGCGTGGACGCTCACCCCGATCTGGCAGTTCGCGACCTTGCCCAAGGTGCCGGAGTACTGCCGGGCCACACCCGGCGAGCCGGTGCCGTCTTTCGGGAACCCGGTGTCGTCCACCACCCAGGCAACCGGATCGATGAACTCGACCGCCCGGCACGCCAACCGCGCCCGCACCGCCGCGGTGTCCCACGTCGAGGCCGTCACAAACTGCTGCAGCCCCTGGTGATCGACCCCCAGCCGCGCCGCCATCGGCCGCATCGACTTACGCCGCCCATCCAGCAACAGCCCACGCAGATACGTTTCACCTTTCGCCCGCTGATCAGACCGAGCCACAGGCACAAACACGTCCGCAGCGAACGCCTCCAAGCGTTGCCGCACAACCGAGAACTCATCCGGGGTCACCGAAACATGAAACTACCCACGCTACCCCGACAACCCCACGACACACCGACCTAACAAAGCCCCTACTAGGCTGTGTCAAGAAGGCGCGCTGGCCTTCGGTCCGGAGCGCGCCCCCGCATCACCTTGTGCAGGCACCTTCTTCGACAGTTTCTAGCCGTACGCCGCGAACGCTTCGGCGATCTCCGCTCGCCCCTTGCCGTTCCCGAGGAGCTGGCGCAGCAGGATCCGAGCCTTGTACGGATCGAGGAAGCCACCGTTCACCAGGCCACGCCGTTGCAGATCCTGTTCCGACCCGGGGAATCCGTAGCTCGCGCGATGCACCGATCCGGCCCCGGTCCGGCTGGTGAGCACGACCGGGACGCGCTCGGCGTAGGCGGCGAGCAGTTCCACGGCGCCGGCGGGCACGTGGCCGACGCCGAACGCGGCGAGCACCAGGCCGTCCAGATCCGTCCGCATCGGACGCAGCAACGGAAGGTCGTCGTCGAGTGTCGTGGTCACCACCGGCACGAGCGGGTCCGCGCCGGCCGGGGGCAAGGCCGGCCTCGGTCCCACCGCGGCCGGCAGCCACACCCTGTCCTCCACCACCTGGCCAAGTGGCCCGGTGTCCGGCGAGGCGAACGCCGCGGGGCTGGTGCTGTGGGTCTTGCGGACATGCCTGGCCGCGTGAATCTCGTCGCCCAGCACCACCAGGCACCCCAAGCCGCGGGCCCGCGGGCTGGCGGCCACCCGCAGCGCGGCGAGCAGGTTGCCCGGACCGTCGGCCCCGGCCAGTTCGGGGTGCCGCATGGCGCCGGTCAGCACCACCGGCATCGCGGTGTCCAGGCTGATATCGAGGAAGAACGACGTCTCCTCCAGCGTGTCGGTACCCTGGGTGAGCACCACGGCGTCCTGGCTCTCGGCGAGCTCCTCGATCAGTCCGGTCAGCGCGGCGAGGTCGGCGAAGGTCACCGACGCGCCCGGCACCGAGCGGAAGGTCCGCGTGCTCAGCTCGATGTCCAGCTCGGCGAGTCCGGGTACGGCCTCGACCAGGTCCCCGGCGTCCAGGCTCGGCGTCACCGCCTCGCCAGGGGCGGGTCTGGTCATCGCGATCGTGCCGCCGAGGGCGATGAGCGCCACCCGTGCCGCGGGGGAAGATTCGGCCACGGGCCTGGACCCTAACAGGCTGCCACTTGGTCGATACGCAGCGAGCGCGGTACCGTCAACCGCTGGCCCAATCGAGCCGAGGACAGCGTGACCGAAACGGAGTGGCTGGCACATGGAGCCAGAGACCCAACCGAGATTCGGCATGGGCGAGGTCGCCAGGGAACACGACGATGCCGTGCTGAACCCACGGGCAGACGCCAAGGTCATCGCGAACCGCTACGAGATCGGGCCGGTGATCGGCCGTGGCGGCAGCGCGACCGTGCACAGGGCAGTGGACCGGACCACCGGGCACGAGGTGGCGGTGAAGCTGTTCCATACCGGCGGCGCACAGATCGCCCAGCGCCGCCAACGCCAGGAGCTGGACATTCTGCGCAGGCTCCGGCATCCCGGGCTGGTGACCCTGTACGACGCCGGCACGCACGAAGGGCAGGCCTACCTGGTGATGCGGCTCGCCACCGGGTCGACGCTCGCGGCACGCGTCCTGTGTGGACCGATGAGCCCCGCGGAGGTCACCGAACTCGGCGCCGCACTCGCCCGCGCACTGGACTACGTGCACTCCACCGGTGTGACGCACCGCGATCTCAAGCCCGCCAACGTGCTGCTCGGTCCGGACGGCCCGATGCTCAGCGACTTCGGCATCGCGCAGGCGCTGGACAGCACCCGGGTCACCTCCAACGGCGTGGTCGTCGGCACCGCCGCCTACCTCGCGCCGGAACAGGTGCGTAGCGAGTGGGTCGGGCCCCCTGCCGATGTGTACGCGCTCGGCCTGGTCCTGCTGGAATGCCTCACCGGCAACCGGCAGTACCCCGGCACGCTGGTGGAGTCCGCGGTCGCCAGGCTGCACCACCCACCCGTGGTGCCGGACGGGCTTCCGCACGGCCTGGCCGCCCTGCTCGCCCGGATGACCGCGGACCGGCCAACGGACCGCCCGGCGGCCGGCGAGGTGGCCGACGCACTCGAGGAGCCGTCCCCTGCCGTCACCTCGCCCCTGGTGACCGCGCCGGCCCGGCCCGCACGGTCAAGGCGACTGCGCGCCCTGCTGTCGGTCGGCGTACCGGTCGCGGCCGGGTGCGCGGCCGTGGTGGCCGTCCTGCTGCCCGACGCGCCGGAAACCCGCGCCCCGGCGTCCGAGGCCGACCAGCCCGTCCATCCCGCGCCGCCGACCACCCGGACCGCCGACCACGTCCCGGCCATGACCGGCACGACGGGGAACCGGTCCACCCCGGCACCCTCGCGGCCAGCCGCCCCCCAACCGTCTGAAAAGGACACAACGCGGGCGGACACGCCGCAGCGACCGGTATCCGTTCCCGTGGACGGGCCTGCTCCGGCCGGGCCGCCGGAGCAGGCCGACGAACCTCCGGGGCGCGGCGACAAGGGCAAGAAGGGGAAACCGCACCCGCCTTCCGAGCCGGGCAAGGGCCCATCGGGGGCACGCCCGCTGGGGTCGTAACCGTACCGGGTGTCGCGCGCTACGCTGCCCGCATGCTGGATGAGTTACAGGCTCGGAAAGAGGCTGCCCAGGCGCGCCTCGAGCAGGCAGTCGGCGAGGGCAGGCTGACCCTCGACGAGTACACCGACCGAGTCGCGCAGGTGTGGGCGGCGACCAGCACCGGCATGATCGACAGCGCGCTGTCCGACCTGCCCGCGCCACTGGTGCGGCCCGAGCCCGCAGCCACCCGGATGAGCATCGACGTGATCTTCGATGACGTCAAACGCAGTGGCCGGTTCGCGCTGAGTTCGGGGGACCGCGTCACCGGGTTCTTCGGCGACGTGAAACTGGACCTACGGCAGGCCGTGCTCACCGAGCAGGTGCTCAAGCTGAACGTCTCCTCCGTGTTCGGGGATGTCCGGGTGACCGTGCCGGAAGGGATCGAGGTCGAGGTGACGTCGTTCACCCTGCTCGGCGACCGCGATATCCAGACCACCAGCGAACGCGTGCCCGGCAGCCCCAGGCTGCTGCTGAAGGCCAACACGATCTTCGGCGACATCCGGGTACGCAGCGGGTCCTGAGCTAGCCTGGCGGCATGGCTTCGGATCATGTGATCGTCTCCTCGACGACGGACAGCGAACAGGCCGCGCGGGAACTGGCGGCCAGTGCCATCGACGCCAGGCTGGGCGCGTGCGCGCAGATCGTCGGTCCGATCACCAGCGTCTACCGCTGGGAAGGCGCGGTACAGACCGACCAGGAATGGCGAGTGGAGATCAAGACTGCGGCCGATCGGGTGGCCGAGTTGACCGAACGGCTCAACGCCGAGCACGGCTACGACGTCCCGGAAATCATCGCGACCCCGATCGACGGCGGCTCCGCCGAGTACCTGGCCTGGCTGATCGACGAGACCCGCTCGCTCAGGTGAAGGCGTCGGGCGACCACTCGGGGCTACCAGTTGAGGGTGGAGGTCAGTTTCTCCTCGACGATCGGGGCCATGGTCGTCATGTAGGTCGCGCTGATGTGGTTGTTGTCCATGTACACCAGCACGTTGCCGATCGCCGGCGGGCACAGCCGCTCGGTGCAGAAGTAGTCACTGAAGTCGAGGAAGTGGACGTTGTCCGGCAGGACGCTCATCCCGGCGTACGGCGGCTCGGGAGACAGCAACTCGGCCCGCGGCCGGGCGCAGACCTCGGCGTCCTGGCCGTACCTTTCCACGCAGGACGAGGGTTCGAAGTCGTAGCGCGGGTTGTCCCGTACCGCCACCACCGGGATATCCAGCTCCGCCAGCTTGCGCCACTGCGCCACATAGCCGGGCGGGGTGTACTCGGTGAGCCCCATCCGCACTTCGCGGGTGGCGGTGGTGAACACGACGTCCGGCCGGATCCGCGCGATCTGGTCGATCACGTCCGCGTTCCAGTCCATGCACGGCTGGTCACCCGGCACGATGTCGGATTCGGTCGAGAACGGGCACCCACCCCGTAGCAGCGAGCTGACCTGCCAGTTCCGCCGCTCCGCAATGGGCAGCAGGGCCCCGAGGAACTGCCCGGGATGCGAGTCCCCCACCACGACGATCCGCCGCCCGGGAGGACCCTCGGTGTCGGTGCTGCACAGCTCCACCTCCACGCGCGCCGGGATCGTCGTGCACAGCTCCTGCCGGATCCCCGCGAAGTCCTCGTGCAAGGAGACGAACGAGGGCATCAGTCCGGGGTCGGTGGCCCCGGTGTACTCGAACCCTTCGGCACGGGCCAGCGCCCCGGGATGATCGGGGTCGTCGGCGGTGATCGTGACGGCGGCCCACTGCTCCGCCGTCACCTGCCAGGCACCCGCCAGCACCAGCACCGGCATGAGCGTCAGCACGCCGAACCGGTAGGCGCCCCAGCGCAGTGCCGGGCTGAACCGGGACTCCCGGGCCGGCGTCTCGATCAGGTGGTGGGTCAGCGCGGCCAGCACCACCGACAGCCCGATGACCAGCGCGCCTCCCGCGATTCCCGCTTCGGCGCGGTCCCGCAGCACGAGGTAGAACAGCAGCACCGGCCAGTGCCACAGGTACAGCGCGTAGCTGAGGTTGCCGACGTACTCCAGCGGCCGGGAGCTCAGCAGCCGGTCGGCGCCGACCGGGCTGGCGGTCGCGCCCGCCAGCAGCACCAGCAGCGCGGACATCGTGGGCCAGAGCGCCGCGTACCCCGGGAAGACGCTGCCGACCTGCAACAGCAGGCCGCAGGAGACCAGCCCGGCCACCCCGAGCCAACCGAGCAGCACCCGCACCGGCCTTGGCAGGGTCAGCAGTTGGATGCCCAGCGCGAGCAGGCCACCCAGGGCGAACTCCCACACCCGGGTCAACGAGTGGAAGTAGGCCATCGGTTGGTCGATACCGGTCAACACCACCGAGTACGCCAGCGAGGTCGCGAACAGCACGAGCAGGGTCAGCGCCATGCTGCCGCGCAACCCCCGGCCCGCCCACCGGGCCACCAGCGCGACCAGCGCCACCAGCAGCGGCCACACCAGGTAGAACTGCCCCTGGATGGAAAGCGACCAGAAGTGCTGCACCACGCTGGCGGTGTTGTGCTGGGCGAAGTAGTCGACCGAGTCGGCAACCAGCCGCCAGTTCTCCACGTACAGCGCGGAGGCGAACACCTCGCTGATCGTCTGCGTCCAGCGGCCCTGGGGCAGCAGCAACCAGCCCGCGACGATGATCGCCGTCAGCACGGTGAGCGCGGCCGGGAACAGGCGCTTGATCATCCGGCCCCACATCGACCGGAACCCGATCCCGCCGCGCTCGCTGGCGCGAACCAGCTGGCCGGTGATCAGAAACCCGGAAATGAGGAAGAAGACGTCCACGCCGCCGGAGATCCGACCGAACCACACGTGGTAGACGACGACCAGCACCGCCGCCAGTGCCCGCAGCCCCTGCAGTTCCGGCCGGTACCGGCGTGCCGAGGGCGCGTTCGGCGGGGCCCGGGTGGGCACAGGCGGATCCGCGCGAAGCAGGCTCATCTCGATCGTCCTCGGCACGCTGGGCAGCTCGGTCACGTGAGTCCGGCGGTCACCGGGTCGGGTGACTCACCAACGATGCCACCAGCACCCGAACCACCGTGACGCACCCCGACCAGGTCACAGCCGGGTCACCGTGTTGCTCACCGTCCGGTAACGAAAGATCGGCGAGGTTCAGAACCGCAGGTCGGTCAGGTACTGATGGCCGACCCGCGCGGTGCGCAGCGGATCACTCGGCTGATCGTGCTCCACGATGTAGTGTCGCACGCCGCCAAGCCAGGTGTCCCGGAAGAGCGACCCGAAGTCGATGGTCCCGGTGCCGAGGTCGGCGAACCCGCCGTCCGGGGCCCGGTCCTTGACGTGGAACTGCCGCACCCTGCCCGGCTGGCGCCAGAACTCCCGCACCGGGTCCACCCCGGCGACCACCAGCCAGTACAGGTCGAACTCGAAGTGGATATGCCACCAGCCGGTGTTCCTGGCGAGCACGTCGAACGGCCGCACACCGTCGATCGGCTGGAACTCGTGCGCGTGGTTGTGGTAGCCGTACCGGATACCCGCCCTGCGGAACGCCCGGCCCGCCCTGTCCAGCCGCTCGGCGAACGCGATCCACTCCGCGATGGTGTCGAACTTCGCCCAGGCGCAGTCGGCGTAACGCGCCCCGAGCACCTTGGTGTCGGCGATGAGCTGGTCCACGTCCGCGCCGTCGAACCCGATGTGGCTGGACACCGCGCGCAGGTGGTTGCGGTCCAGCAGGGAGCGGAACTCCTCGGCCGAGCGCCCGTAGGTGCCGGCGAGCTCCACGTTCCGGTACCCCATGTCGGCCAGCGCCTCCAGCGTGCCGGGGGTGTCCTGCTCCAGCAGGCTGCGCAGGGTGTAGAGCTGGACGGCGATCCGCTCCTTCGGCACCCGCATCCGGCCGGGCCACCGGCCCCGGGTCCCGGGGCCGGCCGCCGCGGTACCGCTGAACGCCGCGGCCGCGCCGAGCCCCAGCGCCGCACCGGCAGCGCCGCGCAGTGCCGCCCGCCGGGAAAATCCGCCCTCGCTCATCGCGATCACCCTTCCTGGTTACTGAACGCGGCGTCGAAAGCCGCCGTGGGCTTGTCGAAAATCAGGTTCCTGATGTAGGTCACCGCCTCGGCCGCCCCACGCAGCCGGTCCATGCCCGCGTCCTCCCACTCCACCGAGATCGGCCCGGAGTAGCCGATCGAGTTGAGCGCGCGGAACGCGGTTTCCCAGTCCACGTCGCCGTGCCCGGTCGAGACGAAGTCCCAGCCCCGGCGCGGATCGGCCCAGGCGAGGTGCGAACCGAGCCTGCCGTTGCGGCCGTCGAGGCGCTTCTTGGTGTCCTTGCAGTCGACGTGGTAGATCCGATCGGCGAAGTCCAGGATGAAGCCGACCGGATCGAGGTCCTGCCAGACGAAGTGCGAGGGGTCCCAGTTCAGCCCGAAGGCGGGCCGGTTGTCCACCGCGTCCAGGGCACGCCTGGTGGTCCAGTAGTCGTAGGCGATCTCCGAGGGATGCACCTCGTGCGCGAACCGCACCCCGACCTCGTCGAAGACGTCCAGGATCGGGTTCCATCGCCGGGCGAAGTCGGCATAGCCGTCGTCGATCACCTCCTGGGAGACCGGCGGGAACATCGCCACGTACTTCCAGATCTTCGAGCCGGTGAACCCGACCACGGTGTCCACCCCGAACTTCGCCGCGGCCCGCGCGGTGTCGGCGAGCTCCGCCGCGGCGCGCCGCCGGACGCCCTCGGGGTCACCCTCGCCCCAGATCCGGGCGGGCAGGATGTTGCGGTGCCGATCGTCGATCGGATCGTCGCACACCGCCTGGCCGACCAGATGGTTGGAGATCGCCCACACCCGCAGCCCGTAGGCGTCCAGCAACCGGCGCTTCCGGTCGACGTAGTCCTCCTCGGCGAGTGCGCGGTCGACCTGGAAATGATCGCCGGAGCAGGCGATCTCCAGGCCGTCGTAACCCCATTCGGCGGCCAGCCGGCAGACCTCCTCGAACGGGAGGTCGGCCCACTGCCCGGTGAACAGCGTGATCGGTCGGCTCATCGGCTCGTCACCGTCCCTTTCCGTGTGCCTCGATACCTTGCAGCGACAGCAGCAGGTCCCGGACTCCGGTCCCCGGCATCTTGCCCGAACTCTCCACTTCGGACGGAACAGCCGGATCGGAACACAGCAGAACGGGACCGTCCTGCGGCGAATCGGGCAGCCTGCCGTGCGAGCCACGCACCCAGCGGGGATCGGTGGGCACCACGTTCATCGTGTAGCGCAGACCGGCCTTCTTGCGCGCCAGGTTCAGCATGGCCTTCGGTTTGGCAAACCGGTCGGCCGGATCGAAGAACAACTCCGCCGGGTCGAAGCCCGGCTTGCGGTGGATGTCCACTCCCCTGGCGAAATCCGGTGCCCGGTCGTCGTTCAACCAGTAGTAGTAGGTAAACCAGGCCTGCGGCTCGGCCACCGCGACCAGTTCCCCCGCCCGCTCGTGGTCCAGCCCGTAGCGGGCCTGCGCCTGGCGGTCGAGCACCTCGTCCACCCCGGGCAGGGCCTCGACGAGATGCCGCACCTTCGGCAGGTCGGTCTCGTCGGCGACATACACATGGGCGACCTGGTGGTCGGCCACGGCGAAGGCGCGGGAGGTCCACGGGTCCAGGTACTCCATACCCTCCTGGGTGTAGACCTCAAGCAGGCCCTCGCCGCGCAACGCGCGGTTGATGTCCACCGGCTGGTTCGCCTGCGTGATGCCGTACTCCGAGAGCGCGACCACCGGCGCCTTCGCCCGCTCGGCCTCGGCCAGCAGCGGCGCCACCTCGGCATCCACCGCCCGTGCCGCGGCCACCGCCTGCGGCGAGTCCGGGCCGTAGCGCTGCAGGTCGTAGTCCAGGTGCGGAAGGTACACCAGCAGCAGGTCCGGCCGCTCGTCCCAGAACAGCCGCCTTGCCGCCGCGACGATCCACCTGGTGGAGGTGATGGATGCGGTCGGTCCCCAGTAGTTGAACAGCGGGAACGGACCGAGTTCCGCGGTCAGCCGGTCGTGCAGCTCAGGCGGCCGGGCGTAGCAGTCAGGGGACTTGCGGCCGTCGGCGTGGTAGACCGGGCGCGGGGTGATCGTGAAGTCGGTCGAGGCGCCCATCGCGTACCACCAGCACAGGTTCGCGGCGGTGTAGCCGGGCCGGGCCGCTCGCGCGGTCTCCCATACCTTCTCGCCACCGACCAGCTTGTTGTGCTGCCGCCACAGGTAGACCTCACCGAGGTCCCGGAAGTACCAGCCGTTGCCGACGATGCCGTGCTGTGCCGGCGTCAACCCGGTCAGGAAGGTCGACTGGGCGCTGCAGGTCACCGCGGGCAGCACCGTGCCGAGTTCGGCCTGCCATCCACTGCTGGCCAGCCGGCTGAGGTTCGGCATGTGCCGCAACAGTTTCGGCGTCAGCCCGACCACGTCGAGCACGAGCAGCTTGTTCAACGTCCCACCTCCTGAGCGGCCAGCCGGACCTGGGCCCAGCGCAGTTCCTCCGCGATCCCACCTGCCACGTCCGGCCGGCCCGGCAGCACGTTCCACGTGTAGGTCTCGACTTCGATATGCGGGTGTTCCTCCGGTGCGTGCGTGCGCACCGCGTCCACGGCATCGAGCAGCACCCCGGTGGTCGAGGTGAGCGGCCGGTCCGGAGCCGCGTGCAGCGGCACGTGGAAGTGCACCCGCCATGGCCCCTCGGCGGGCAGATCGTCCAGCGCCTGCGGCAGATCGTCGGCCGCCAGCACCTCGCCGGAGGACCGCAGCTCCCGCACCTGGTGCAGGTAGCGTGGCTCGGCGAACCGGCGCAGCGCGGCCCTCGCCGGTTCGGTGCCGGGATCCGCCACCTCCAGCGCGGCCGAGGCCTGCACCTTCACCACCCGCAGGCCGGCGGCGTAGATCCGCTCGACGGCCGCGGCCGGGTCGGCGAAGGACACCGCGAGATGGCAGGTGTCCAGGCATAGCCCGATGTGCTCGGGGTCGACGCGGTCGGCCAGCCAGCCGACCGCGTCCGCCACGGTGTCCAGCACGCAGCCGGGTTCCGGTTCGACGGCGAGCCGGATCGGCCGCTCCCCACGCGAAAGCGAGGTACGTAGCACCCGGCACACCTCCTCGAAGGCGGCGCCACAGCGCAGGTCCTCGCCGGTTCCCCAGGGTTCGCGCCAGCCGAGCGGCAGGGTGGAGATGCTGCCGTAGCCGGCCTCCGGGGCCAGCAGGTCGGCCAGCACGGTGACGCAGTCCATCGTGTACCGCAGCCGGGCCGGGCTGGTCCACGCGGGAACGTAGACATCGTGCTTGACCACCTCGTTGTGGAAACCGCCGTACGGGAAGGCATTCAGGGTCTGCACCGCGAGACCACGGGCCGAAAGCTCCGCGGCGAGCCGTCTCCGGGCCGAGCGGTCGGCGGCCAGCCCGGCCGCCACCTCGGCGGCGAGCCAGAGCCCGACCCCGAGCCGGTCCGCACCGAGCGACTCGCGGACCGGGACCGCGTAGCCGTCGAGCTGCGCGAGGATCCCGTCCAGGTCCTCTGCCGGATGCACGTTCGTGCAGTAGGAGAGCAGCATCAGGAGTCCGGCCTCGCCCCGCGCAGCACCGAGTTGCCCGCGAACGTCTCGCCGGTCGGTTCCGCACCGTCGATCTCGTCCAGCATCAGCTTGCCGCTCTGCCCGTAGAACTCCACCGGGTTGCGCCACAACACGGTGTCTACATCGGACTCGGTGAAGCCGGCCTCCAGCATGGCCACGCCGGTCCGGTAGGTCTTCAGCGGGTCGGAACGCCCCCAGTCCGCCGCGGAGTTCACCAGCATCCGCTCGGTGCCGTACTCCCGCAGGATGGCGACCATCCGATGCTCGTCCATCTTGGTGTCCGGATAGATGGAGAAGCCCATCCAGCAACCGGACTCGGCGACCGGCCCGACGGTCAACTCGTTCAGGTGGTCCACCACGACCAGTTCCGGCGCGATCCCGGAGTCCCGGACCACATCCAGGGTGCGCCGGGTACCGGCGAGCTTGTCCCGGTGCGGGGTGTGCACCAGCACCGGCAGCTCGTGCTCGATCGCCATGCCGAGCTGCCTGGCGAAGGCGTCTTCCTCGGCCTCGGTCATCGAGTCGTAGCCGACCTCGCCGACCGCGACCACCCCGTCCTTGGCCAGGTACCTCGGCAGCAGGTCGAGCACGTCCATGCAGCGCGGGTCGTTGGCCTCCTTGGGGTTGAGCGCGATGGTGCAGTTGTGCCGGATCCCGAACTGGGCGGCACGGAACCGTTCCCAGCCGATCAGGCCGTCGAAGTAGTCCACGAAGGAGCCGACGCCGGTACGCGGTTGGCCGAGCCAGAACGCCGGTTCGACCAGCGCCCGGACGCCCGCCGCGTACATCGCCTCGTAGTCGGTCGTGGTGCGTGAGGTCATGTGGATATGCGGATCGAAGATGCGCAACGCTGTCACCTACCCTCCAGGATCGCCTGTGCGTCGGCCGGGACGGTGCGCCCCGCGGCCTCGCGTTCGGCCACGTAGTCGGCCACCATCCGGACCAGCTCGTCGTCGGTGCGTTCGGTGAGGCCGGACACCGCCGCCACCGGCACGCCGACGAACAGGCACTTCAACACGCCGTGCCGCCAGGAGTGCGCGTCGAGGTGCCGGGCCGCGAACGGGCCAAGCGCACCCGCCACCAGCCGGATGTCGTTGGTGCGCAACGCGTCCTCGACGATCTGCTTGCCGGTTTCCGCGACCGCGTCCGGCAGCAGGTGCAGGCCGCGCAGGACCCCCCTTCGTTCGGCCGCGTCGCCGTAGCGGTAGAGGTCGAGCACCTCGGCGGCCAGCTCGGCCGGGGGCAGCACGGCGGCGAGCGCGCCGAGCAGCCTGCCCCTGGCGAGGTCGTCGACCGTGCCGTGCACCAGCCCTTCCGCGTCGGTCTCCCGGTGCAGGGCCGCCCTGCCGACCTTGCGGCCCACACTCGGGAACAGGGTGCGCACCGCGGTCGGATCCTCCCGGAGCGCGCGTTCCGCCTCAGCCAGCCACGGGTGCTCCGGGCCGCCGTGCAGGGCCGCCCGCAACGCGCTGATCGACCGCGCGGCCACCTCGGGGGCCGCGTGGCTGTGCCGGGGCAGCTCGACCGCGGCCACCCCGGCATAGCCCACCTCGGACAACGCCCGCAGCGTGCCGGCAAGATCGAGCTCGCCCTCGCCGAACTCGAGATGCTCGTGCACGCCGGGGAGCATGTCGTCGAGCTGCACGTTGAACAGCAGTGGGCCGGCCTGCCGCACGCAGTCGGCCGCGCTGGTCGGCTCGACGGCCACGCAGTGGCCGACGTCCAGCGTGACCCCGAGCAGGTCGGGGTCGCCCAGTTCCTCGCGCAGCCGCAGTACCTGCTCCAGCCGCCACACGAAATGACCGGGCTCCGGCTCCATGGCCAGCCGCACGCCGCGGCGGGCCGCCTCCTCGTGCACCGCCGAGACACCGGTCAGCAGGCGCTGCCATGCCGTGGCCTCGTCCAGGTCGTCGGGCTTGGCCCCGGACCAGAAGGAGACGCAGTCCGCCCCGAGCTCCGCGGCGATCCGCAGGGCACGCCGGAGGAAGTCGATCCGCACCTCCGGCTCGCCGGACAGCAGGGTCGGCTGGTGCTTGCGGCGCGGGTCGAGCAGGTAGCGGGCACCGGTCTCCACGACCACCCGCAGCCCGAGTGCGCCGACCCGGTCCCCGACCGTGCGCACCCGCGCCGGCAGGTCGTCGGCGAAGGGGTCGAGATGGGAGTGGTCCAGGGTGAGCGCCACCGCCGTGTAACCCAGCTCGGCGAGCACGGTGAGCGCGTCGTCCAGCCGGTGGTTGGCGAAGCCGTTGGTGCCGTACCCGAGGTGGAAGGGAGTCATGTGGGGCTCACCTTCCTCGCCAGCCTGCGGGCCAGGGGCAGCGCGCCTGCCAGCAGCGCCGCCACGCGCGGCGCCCCGGCACGAGCGGCGAGGCCCGCCTGTAGCGGGACCATGCCGTGGATACCGGCCGCGGTGGCATCGCGCACCCGCTCCGCCGAGGGCTCCCGCGCCGCGTCCAGCTGGGCGCGGCCCACGGTGGCCAGGTAGCCCGCGCCGAAACCGAGCGCGGTCAGCCGCTCGGACGGTGAACGGCCACGCCCGGGTACCACCAGCCCGCCGGCGACCGCGGTGCCGGCCAGCGCGACCCTGGCGAGCGCGCGGGAACCGCCGTGCACCTCGCCCCCGGACAGCACGGTCACGCCGAACGCGTGGGCGCCGAGTGCCGCCGCCGGCGGCGCGGCGGCCCTCCGGCCGCCCGCGCCGAGCAGCACGTCCAGCGCCCGGCAGGCGGCCATGCCCAGCGGCCCGGCCGGGGTGCCCTTGAGCCGGGTGTCATAGGCCCAGACGGCGGCGGCGAGCGCACTCGCGGTGCCCATGGCGCGCCGACCGCCGCCGAGCCCGGCCAGCCCGAGCCCGGCGGCGGTCAGGACGCCCCCAGTGGTGAGCGCCGCGCCCGCACTCACCCTGCCGGAAGGGATCGGCCGCTCGGGGCGTTCGACCGCGTCCAGCTCGCGGTCGGCCCAGTCGTTGAGCGCCATCCCGGCCCAGTAGAAGGACGCCGAGGCCAGCGGCAACAGCATTCGCCTGCCTCGCATCGGTTGCCCGGTCGCCGCGGCACCGGCCACGGTGTCGCCGAGCACCGTCAGCGCCGCCGGCGCGCGGACCAGCTCGACCCAGGCCCGCAGTGTTTGTCTGGAAACGCGCGACACGATCGGCGCGTCAGCGCCTCCGTGAGGGTGGCGTGGGGAGCCGGGCGGGAGCGCGTTCTTCCACTCGCCACCGCACGTCTCAGCGGTTTTCGGATGCTCCATCACAGCTTCGCCGCCCAGCCGGCCAGTTCGGCAGCCTGCTCGGCGAGCCGGTGCTCGTCGGTGCCCATCGGGTCCTTGAAGTAGAAGCCGAGCGCGCCCAGCGGCCCGGTCTGCCCGGCCGCGTGCGCGGCCGAGGTGAACCGCGCCAGATCCAGGACCAGCGGGGCGGCCAGCGCCGAGTCGTAACCGGTCCAGGTGAACTGCAGGGACATCCGCGCGCCGAGGAAGCCCTCGAAGGAGACGTTGTCCCAGGCCATCTTCTGCTCGCCGAGATCGGGAACGTTGTCGATGTGCAGCGGTGCCACCACGTCCTCGCCGAGCAGGGTGGCCAGGCCGCGCCCCTTGGAGGCCAGCTTGCTGCCCGCGTGTTCGGAGTCGGCAAGGGTCAGCCCGTCCCCGCCGCCGAGCAGGTTGGTGCCCGCCCAGGAACGCACCCGCAGCGCGCGCGAGGCGAACAGCGGGGCGAGGGCGCTGCGCACCAGGGTCTCACCCGTCTTGCCGTCGGAGCCGGCATACGGCAGGGACTGGCGGGCGGCGAGATGCTCCAGCGCGGGCAACCGGATTCCGGTCGAGGGGGTGAAGTCGACGTAAGAACAGCCCGCGCGCAGGGCGGCGTAGGCGGCCAGCGAACTCGGCGGTAGCACCGTGCGTCCCGGCACGGCCATCGCCGCTTCCAGCGCCTCCAGCGAACCGTGTTCGGGCAGGCCGGGAAACGCCGGTTCGGTCGAGGACACGTTCAACACCACGACCCTGGCCAGGCCGTGTCGCCGCGCGAAGTCGGTGATGTCGTCGGCCAGCCTGCGGGCCGCGTCGGTCTGCGAACCGGAATTTGTCGCGGGATGGTACCCCTCGCGCAGTTCCGACTCGACCGTGTCCAGCCGGCCCCGGACCGCGTCCAGGACTCGAGGGGGAACGACCCCGGCCTCGCTCAGCTGAGCGGCCCGCTCGGCCAGCGGGGTGGACACGATGTCATGCCCACCGACAACGAGATCCTCCCACGCGGGAAGGCGCAGTTCGTCGAAGTGCGGCTGGGCGCTGACGCACCCTGTCGCGGGCACGACCCCCGCACGCAGGGCAAGCAGCCCGGTAATGGCCGTGGTGGCCACCGAACCACGCGCTCCGATCAGCCAAAGCCCTGTGGGTGCCGCTGCATCCATATGTCCCCAGCCCCTTCCTCAGTCAGACGGCAGGCAGAAAGCGGGCCGGGGAGGACGTCCGCCCCGGCCCTGCCGTCAGGTTCTACTCGCTTCAGCCGGCCACGCAATACCTCCCGCCACACCTTCGATACGGTCGATCATCGTTTCGGCATCCCGAACCAGCGTGTCGCGCACCACCGCGTCGGCCACCAACCCGGCATCGCCGGCCAGTTCGGCGAACGAACGCAGCTTCCGGACCGACTTGGCGTCCTTGCCCTTGGCCTCGGCCTTGCGGGCCTTGCCGAACTCCTTGGACAACGAGGTGTACGCGGACAGCGACAGCCGGTTGCTGGCCCGGAACCGGGTCAGCAGCTGGTCGATGTCCCGCATCGAGGTGGTGGAGGCGAACCACACCGTCTGCTCGGCGCTGTGCCCCGCCACATCCGTCGCGCTCACCTCGAGGGTGTGCACCCCGAGCGGCAGCCGGTGCAGCGGCACCGCCTGACCGGAGGTGATCTGCTGCCCGTCCAGGGTGGCCGACTGGGTGGCCACCCCGGAAGCCGCGTCCGTCGCCCGCCAAGAGACCACCAGGTCGGTGGCGTCCCCGTAGACCTGGCCGTTCGCCACGCCGGCCACCATCACGGTGGGTTTGGTGGCGTCGATCTTCACCGTCGCCGCCTTGTCCGGCTCGACGTTGCCCGCCTTGTCCACGGCTCGGTAGAGCAGGGTGTGCTCCCCGTCCCCGCTGATGGCGACCGGCTCGCGGTAGGTCCTCCAGTCATCACCGTCCAGGCTCCACTCGATGCGGTCGATTCCGGAACCCTCGTCGGTCGCATTCAGCGTCACCGAGACGTCCCCGGCGTGCCAGCCGCTCTCGCCGGGCTCGGTGAAGCTGGCCGTGGTGACCGGGGCGGCCGCGTCCAGCTCCTTGATCTGGACGTTCCGGAAGGACACGTCGTCGGCGTCGCCGTGGTTCTGGATGCCGACGAACCCCTGGGTGAGGTCGCGGTCCGGGTCGGTGCTCACGAAGTCGTTGATCAACGTCCCGTTCAGGTGGACCTGGATGGTCTGCCCGCGCACCACGATCTCGTAGGAGTTCCACTCGCCGGGCGGGTTCAGCGCCCCGTCCCTGGCTTCCAGGTCCGCGGACTGGAAGCCGTAAACCGAACCGGTGGTCCGTTCCGGCGCGTCGGTGGCGTCGATCTGGATCTCGTAGCCCTGGTTCACCGCGAGCCAGGGGTCGTTGCCGGGGTCGGGGAACCCGATGAAGACGCCGGAGTTGTCGTCCCCCGCCATCTTCCAGTCCAGCTTGAGGCTGTACGCCCCGAACCGCTGCTCGAACCAGTACAGGCCCATGCCGCCGACCGAGGCGATCGAGCAGTCCGGCTGGTGGGCGAAGGAACCGGGCCCGGCCTGGTTCCAGCCGCTCATACTGTCCTCGGTGCCGTCGTAGAGCATCCGGTAGCCCTCGTCCGGTTGCGCGGGCTCGCAGGCCTGCGTTCCCGGATCGGCGACCCCGGAGCCCCGCACGTTCAGCACGTCCACGTCGAACAGCCCGCCGGTACCGCTACCGCGGAACACCAGGTACAGCGGTTGCGTACCACCCGGGTCCGGGATGACCTTCGGCGCGATGTCGACATAGCTGTCCCAGCCACCGGTGTTGGCCACCTCGATCGTCTGCAGCAGCTCGCCGTCCACCGCACCCGAGCGGACCTCGATCGTGCCGCCCGCGCCTCCGGAGGAGACCCGGTAACCGATGCCGTCCACACCGGTGAGGTTGACCGGGTCGAACTCGAGCCAGTCCCCGTCGTCGATGTAGCCGACCCGCTTGCCTCCGCTCGCACCATCGGCTTCGACCACCTGGACGCCGTTCTGCTCGGTGAAGAACTCGGCCTGCTTGACCTTCGGTTGCAGGACGTGCTCGTCCTCACCGGTCAGTTCCGGCGCACCGGGGGCACCGTTGTCGGTGTAGTAGGCGTTGATCACGCCGAACACGTTGGCGTCCAGCCCGTGACCCTCGTCACCCGGCGTCTCGAGCACACCCTCGCAGCCGGTCGCCCTGCTCAGTGGGTGGCCGTGGGCATCGTGGCCGAGGATGTACTCCACGGTGACCCGACCGCAGTCGATCTGACCGTCCTCCGGATCGGTCACGGCGACCTCGAACGGCACCGTGTCGCCGAAGCCGAAGAACCCGCCGTCGACCGGCGTCCGCAGGTCCACCGTCGGCGCGGTGTTGCCTGCGGTGACCACCACGCTGGCGGCGCCGGCCAGCCCGGTCTCGTCGGTCACGGTCAGCTTCGCGGTGTACTGGCCCGCTTCGGCGTAGGTGTGGGACACCGGCCCCTGCTCGCCCGAGTCGGTGCTGCCGTCCCCATCGAAGTCCCAGGCATAGCTCAGCGGGCCACCATCCGGATCGGTCGTGCCGGAAGGATCGAAGGTGACCTCCAGCGGAGCCGGCCCGGAGGTGGTGTCCGCGCTCAGTTCGACCTGCGGCGTCCGGTTCCCCTTGGTGTAGTCGATCCGGTAGACGGCCGACTCCGGCGAGCCGCCGAAGTACCCGGTGCCGTAGTCCAGCACGTACAGCGAACCCTCCGGACCGAACTCGAGGTTCATCGGCCGGACGAGTTCCATCGAGTCGAAGAACGGCTTGATCTCGCCGCGCTCGCCCTCCGGCCCGACGGTGATCTCCTTGATCCAGCCCCGATCCCACTCGTAGGCGAAGTTCTTGCCTTCGTAGTACTCCGGGAACTTGGTGACCGAGTCGAGCTCGGGGTCGTAGTCGTAGGTCGGACCGCCCATCGGCGACTCACCACCGGTGCCGAACTCCGGTACCGAACCACCGTCGTACGGGATCCAGGCGGGCTGGACCGGTGGCAACTCGGTGAGCCCGGTGTTGTTCGGGCTGTCGTTGCGCGGTGTCTCGCAGTCGAAGGCCTCCCCGGAGGTTCCGCTGGCGAAGTCGTAGTCGACGAACGGCTGATTGTCCCCGACGCAGTACGGCCACCCGTAGTTGCCAGGGCCCTTCACCAGGTTGAACTCGACCGTTCCGCCGGGCCCACGGTCCGGGTCGGCCGAGCCGGCGTCCGGGCCGTAGTCGCCGACGTACAGCCAGCCGGTCTCCTTGTCCACCGCGAACCGGAACGGGTTGCGGAAGCCCATGGCATAGATCTCCGGCCGGGTCCTGTCCGTTCCGGGCTCGAAGAGGTTGCCATCGGGGATGGCGTAACCGCCGTCCGGCTGGACGTCGATCCGCAGGATCTTGCCCCGCAGGTCATTGGTGTTGCCCGCGCTGCGCTGCGCGTCGAAGGCCGGGTTTCGGTCGGAGCGCTCGTCGATCGGCGTGTAGCCGTCCGAGGAGAACGGGTTGGTGTCATCCCCTGTGGACAGTAAGAGGTTGCCCTGCCCGTCGAAGTCGATCTCCCCACCGGCGTGGCAGCAGGTGCCGCGGTCGGCGGGAACCCGCAGGATCTGCTGCTCGCTGGCCAGGTCCAGGGTGCCGTCCGCGGCCAGCTTGTACCGGGAAAGCTGGTTGTAGCCCTCGAACGGCGCGAAGTCCTCCGCGGTGCCGTTCGAAGGCGCGTCCCCGGCCGGGGTGTCCAGTGGGGGTGCGAAGTAGAGGTAGACCCAGTTGTTGTCGGCGAAGTTCGGATCCACGGCGACACCCTGCAAACCGTCCTCGTCGTGGTTGTAGACGTCCAGCTTGGCCGCCAGCGAGGTGGTGGCCGCCGGAGTGGTCAACCACACCTCACCGTCTCGCGAGGTGTGCAGTACCCGCCGGTCGGGCAGCACCGCCATCGCCATCGGCTCGCCGGTCTCCGGCTCGCCCTTGGCCAGGGTGACCTGGTCGAAGTCCGAATCGGACGGTTGCTCGCCCTGTTCCGGTGGGGAGCAGTCCGCCGCGCGCTCGCCGGTGGCGTACAGGATGCCGCCGAGCAGGTGGGAGCGGAACTGCGGGTCGGCGTAGGACTCGCTGGTGTGGCCACCGCCGGTGTACCAGGATCGACCACCGCTGTTCTCGTGGCACCAGGCGATCGGGTGGTCGCCCATCGCCCCGTCGCCTGGTTGGTAGCTGGACTCGTCCAGCGAGGCCAGCACATGCACGTCCTGCCGGGGGTTCTGCTGGTAGTTGTACCACTCGTCGGTGCGGGGCCACTGGTACGGCAGCTCGGCGGTGGAGGGATGCTGCCGGTCCTCCACGTTCACCGTGGCTTCCTGGATATGCGGGTGCGACTGGAAGTACGCGCCGACCAGTTCGCCGTACCACGGCCATTCGTACTCGGTGTCCGCGGCCGCATGCACGCCCGCGTAACCCCCTCCGCCCTCGATATAACGTTCGAAGGCACCCTGCTGGGAATCGTTCAACACGTCGCCGGTGGTGGAGAGCCAGACGACCGCGTCGAACCTGGCCAGGTTGTCATCGGTGAACGCGCTCGCGTCCTCGGTCGTCTCGACGGTGAACCCGTTGCTCTCCCCCAGTCCCCGTATCGTGGAGATCCCGTCCGGGATGGAGGCGTGCCGGTACCCGGCGGTCTTGGAGAACACCAGCACGTTCGCCACGTGCTGGGTTCCCGGCTGCTGCTGTGTCTGCGGTTGCGCCGCACTCACCGCGGAGAAGGCGCCGGCACCGAGCCCGGTACACAGGGCGAGCGCGGCCGCGCCGATCCGCATGGTTCGTCTTTTCGCTGAGTGGCCTTGTCTGGTACTCCTGCTTCGCTGCACTGGTACCTTTCTCCCTCGCTAGCCGTACAGCACCGTGTTAGATGGCCGACCACCGTGACTCGTCGGCCGAACTGCGCTCCACCGCTTCCAGCACGCGTTGCACCCGCAGGCCGTCGGCGAAGCTCGGTTGCGGCTCCTTTCCGTTACCGATCGCGGTAAGCAGGTCCGCGATCTCGTGGGTGAAGGTGTGTTCGTAACCGAGCAGGTGCCCCGGCGGCCACCACGCACCGAGATAGGGATGATCGGCCTCGGTGACCAGAATGCGCCGGAACCCTGTCGTGCCGGTGGGTTCCTCCCCGTCGTAGAACCACAGCTCGTTCATGGACTCGAAGTCGAAACTGAGGCTGCCGCGGGATCCGTTCAGCTCGATCCGCATGGCGTTCTTCCTGCCCAGCGCGTACCGGGTCGCCTCGAAGGTCGCCAGCGCACCGCCGGAGAACCTGCCGAGAAACACCGCGGAGTCGTCCACGGTGACCTCGTCGGTGCCCTCGCCGTCCGGCAATGGCCGCCTGTCCACGAAGGTCTCGGTCCGGCCGGTCACCCCGGCGAGGACGTCCCCGGTGACGAACTGGGTGGCGTCCACGATGTGCGCGCCGATGTCGCCGAGTGCACCGGAACCTGCCTGCTCCCTGCGTAGCCGCCAGCTCATCGGCGCGCTCGGGTCGGAGAGCCAGTCCTGCAGGTACACGGCACGCACGTGCCGCAGCCGCCCGAGCCTGCCCTCGGCCACCATCCGCCTGGCCAGCGCGAGCGCGGGCACCCTCCGGTAGTTGAAGGCCACCATCGAACGCACACCCCGCTCGCCTGCCCGACTCGCGGCCCGCGCCATCAGTTCGGCCTCCGCGACCGAGTTCGCCAGCGGCTTCTCGCACAGTACGTGCTTTCCCGCGTCCAGGGCCGCGGTCGCGATCTCGGCATGCGTGTACCCCGGTGTACAGATGTCGACCAGGTCGATGTCCTCCCGCTCGAGCAACGCCCGCCAGTCGGTCTCCACCGACTCCCACCCGTACCGCTGCGCGGCCTCCTTGGTCCTGCGCTCGTCGCGCCCGCAGAGCACGGCCATCCGCGGCGTCAGTGGGACGTCGAAGAATCGGTGCACGCTGCGCCAGGCATGCGAGTGCACCGCTCCCATGAACGCATGGCCGACCATGGCCACGCCGATGGAATCCCCCGGCAGCTCACTCATTCGGTTCCCCTTGTCATGTTGAGACAGTTACTGTGCAAAGAGTGTTGTGTACTCAGGAGTCGAAGCCGACGTCCATATAGGAGTCGACGTTCTCCTTGGTGACGACGGCGGAGTAGGTGGTCACCTCGGCCGGGATCTCGTGCTCGGCCAGGTCGCCGATCCCCTTGCCCTGCCCGAGCAGCCTGGCCAGCGCGATGGCCGAGGAGGCCATCGAGGGGCTGTAGAGGACGGTCGCCTTGACCGGGCCGGAGTCCTCCTTGATCAGCCGCATCATGTTCGTCGAGCCCGCGCCGCCGACCATGAAGAAGTCGTCCCTGCCCGCCGCGTCGATGGCGGCGACCACGCCGATACCCTGGTCGTCGTCGTGGTTCCAGAGGGCGTGCAGGGTGGGCGCGCCCTGCAGCAGGTTGGCCGCCTCCTGCTGACCGGACTCCGGGCTGAAATCGGCCGCCGCCCGCGGGCCTACGCTGAGCCCGTGGCGTCGCAGCGCGTCGCTGAAGCCCTTGCTGCGCTCCTGGGTCAACGGCAGCGCGTCCGTACCCGCGATCTCGCCGATCACCGGGTTGCTGATGTTCTGCCGCTCCAGCTCCTCGGCGATGTAGTTCCCGGCGTTGACCCCCATCCGGTAGTTGTCGCCACCGATCCAGGTGCGGTACGCCAGTGGGCTGTCGAACACCCGGTCCACATTGATCACCGGAAGGTCGGCGTCCATTGCCTGCTGTGCCACCGCGGTGAGGGCCTTGCCGTCGGAGGGAAGGATCACCAGCACGTCCACCCCGGCGTTGATCAGCGACTCCACCTGCGCGATCTGCTGGTTGACGTCGTTGGTGCCCTCGGTGGCGTTCAGCGTCACGTCGCTGTAGTTCTCGGCCTGTGCCTTGGCGTTGATCGTGACGGCCGCCATCCAGCCGTGGTCGGCCGCGGGCGCGGAGAACCCGATGGTGACCGGCTGGCCGGGCTCGGAGTTGCTGCCCTGGTTCGCCGCGGCGGCGTCCTGCTGCTGCGGCTCGTTCGAGGTGCAGCCGGTGAGTACCGCGCCTGCGCCGAGCCCGGCCGCACCGAACAGGAATCCGCGTCGTGCGAGCAGGCTTGCCTTGTCTGTCATGGTTTGCTCCCGTCGGCAGCTGTGGATTGGGGCCCGGTACTACGTGGTTGTTTCGGCTTTCCCTTGCGGCGAGCCGAGGTGGTGTGCTGCAGCAATACGGCGCCAACGATGATCGCGCCCTTGGCGATGGCCTGGATGTCGGTGTCGAGGTTGTTCTGGGTGAAGATGCTGCCCAGCACGGTGAAGATCAGGACGCCGATGAGGGTGCCGACCAGGCTGCCGCGCCCCCCGGAGAGCAGGGAACCGCCGATGACCACCGCCGCGATGGCGTCGAGCTCGTAGAGCTGGCCGCTGGTCGAGGCGCCCGAGGTGGTGCGGGCGACCACCATGATCGCCGCGATGCCGCAGCACAGCCCGCTGATGCCGTAGACGAGCGCGGTGTGCCACTTGACGTTGATCCCGGACAGTCGGGCGGCCTCCGCGTTGCCCCCGACGGCGAAGGTGCGCCTGCCGAAGGTGGTGCGATTGAGCACGATCCAGGCCACCACGAACACCAGCGCCAGCATGATCACCAGCACCGGGATGCCGAACAGGGAGCCTCGGAAGAAGTCGTTGAACCCGGTCTCGGTCACCACCTGGGTCTGCCTGCCGCTGAGCCGTTCGGCGAGCCCGCGGGCCGAGGCCATCATCGCCAGCGTGGTGATGAACGGGACGACTTTCCCGTAGGAGATGAGCACCCCGTTCACCATCCCGCAGCCGAGACCGACCAGCAGGGCACACAGCACCATGACCACCGGGCCGTAGGACTGGGTGGCGAGCGTGGTCATCCAGACGCTGGAGAGGGCGACGATGGAGCCGACCGAGAGGTCGATGCCCGCCGCGATGATCACGAAGGTCATCCCGACGCTCACCACACCGATGGCCGCGGCCAGCCGCAGCACAGTGGATAAGTTCGCCTCGGTGAGGAACGTCTCCGGCTGGGTGATGTGCCCGACCACGCACAGCAGGACCAGCACGCCTGCCAGCCCGACCAGGCGGATGTCCAGCGGGAAGGAGCGGCGCCGCGTCTCCTCCTGCGGGCGTACCGGCGGCCGGTCCAGAGTGTCCGTCATGCCGCCTTCCCCTCCATCACCATATCCAATACGTCCTTTTCGGTCAGTTCGTTCGACGGCTTGTCCGCGACCACCTGGCCGTCCCGCAACACCAGCACCTGGTCGGCGAGCCCGAGCACCTCGGGGATCTCGCTGGAAACCAGCACGATGGCGACCCCGCTCGCGGCGAGCTCGTGGATCAGCCGGTACAGCTCCGACCGCGCGCCGACATCCACTCCCCGGGTCGGCTCGTCCAGCAACAGCACCCGGCAGCCGTGCACCAGCCACCTGGCCACCACGGCCTTCTGCTGGTTCCCGCCGGACAGCGTGCGGATGATCCGCCGTGGATCAGCAGGCCGGAGGTCCAGTCGCTCCAGTGTGGACTCCGCGTCCCTCGATTCCTTGGAACGGTGGCTGAACCCGAGGCTGCTGTAGGCCGGCAGGCTGGCCAGGGTGACGTTGTGCGTGACCGACATGTCCAGCAGTAGCGCCTGGCTCTTGCGTTCCTCCGGGGCGAGCCCGACCCCGGCGTTCACCGCTGCCGCGACGCTGCCGGCGAGGAGGGTCTTACCCCCGATGCCGACCTGCCCGGCATCCGGCTTACGCGCGCCGAAGATCGTCTCCAGCACCTCGCTGCGGCCCGCGCCGACCAGCCCGGCCAGCCCCACGATCTGCCCCGCGCGTACGGAGAAGCTGACATCCTCGAACTCGCCCGCCCGGCTCAGCCCGGACACCCGCAGCACTTCCTCGCCGAATCCGGCCGAGCCCTCGCCCTCCTGCCGGAAGACGTTCTCCACCTTGCGCCCCGCCATCAGGTCCACCAGGTCGCCCGCGGGGGTCTCCCGCGCGTCCAGGTTGGCCGCCACGGTCCGGCCGTCCTTGATCACGGTGACCCGGTCACCGATCCGGCGGATCTCCTCCATCCGGTGCGAGATGTAGACCACCGCGACTCCGTCCGCGGTCAACTCGCCGACGATCCGGAACAGGTTGTCCACCTCGTCGGCGGCCAGCGCGGCCGTCGGCTCATCGAGCACGATCAGCCGGGTGTCGTGGGCCAGCGCCCTTGCCATCGAAACCAGTTGCTGTGCCGCCGCGGGCAGTCGCCCGACCTCGGCCTCCGGGGAGATCTCCGGATGCCCCAGCCTGGCCAGCAGTGCGGTCGTCTCCGCCCTGGCCACCCCGGGCCGGGTGAAGCCGAACCGGGAGCGCTCATGCCCGAGGAACACGTTCTCGCGCACCGAGAGGGTCGGGATCAGGTCCAGCTCCTGGTACATGGTCGCGATGCCCAGCCGCAGTGCGGCCACCGGCGAGTTGAGCGTGACCGCGGCGTCCCGCCAGCGGATCTCCCCCTCGTCCGGCTGGTGGGCACCGGCCAGCGTCTTGATCAGCGTGGACTTGCCCGCCCCGTTCTGGCCCAGCAGGCAGTGCACCTCACCGGCCCGTACCTCCAGTTCGACCCCGTCGAGCGCGCGCACCCCGGGGAACGACTTCACGATGCCCCGCATCCACAGCAGCGGCCGATCGGACTGTGCGACACCCTGATTATCGCTCGGCGCGTGCAGACTTACATTCACCTTGCCCTCACTTCGTCCGGTGCCATGCAAAAGTAGTGTGACCACAACCACCCGTCAAGGTGATACAGGGTCAGCCGGATGATTACGCAGCGCGTTTACGCACCTCAGCGCACGGAACTTCGGTTCAAAACAAGCAGAAGTGTTGCCGAACCGTCACCAACGGAAGGTCATATGCCGGAACTCGGGCCACAGCTGGGCCCAGGGAGCCACTCGTCCGGTGCACAGCCACACCGGAGCGCCCTGGCTGCTGTTGTTGATCCGGTGCTCGTTGTCCAGGCTCGCCACCTGCCGGACCTCGGCGAAGTAGGGCAGCAGCCGCTGCCGGTCCGCCCCGACGAACAGCGTGCTGGTGGCCTCCTCCGATGGGGCGCCGAAGTACCAGGCGCCCCGGCTCCCGCTGTGCACCGGCGGCAGCCCGCGGTCCGCGGCGAACTTCTCCACCGCCGCGGCCTGCCAGTAGCTGTCGGTCACGATGCTGACGTTCGCGCGCCGCTCGGGCGGCAGCGCCCAGTACGCGTTCGCCACGTCCTCGGCGACCTGTGGCCAGCCGAACTCTTCCAGCGCCATGTTCATCGGGCTGTACGGCTCGCCCGTGTACTCCGAGACAGGGGTGATCGGGAGCCCGCTGATCGCGACCGCCGCGGACACCGCGTACGCGGGCACCAGTCCCCAGCGCAGCCAGCGGCGGGGCAGCCCGCGGCACATCTCCACCGCTCCGGCCGCGAAACACAGCGCGAACAGCCCGCCGACGTAGTACGGCCGCCCGGCGTTGATCCAGAACACCGCGGTGACGCCGAGTACCGTCCAGCCGAGGAAACGGTACGGTCGCAGCCGGTCCGACCGCAGCAACCACCAGGTGCCGAAGGCGAACAGCACGGCGCCGACCACGACCCCGGCCTGGTGCAGGGCCATGGACAGGAAGGTGGAACGTCCGCCCGCGAAGGCGACCTCCTGCGCCACGGTCTCGTTCATCTCCAGCTGCGGCCAGCCGTGCGCGGCCTGCCAGATCAGCGTGGGCGTGGTCGTCACCACCGCGATGGCCGCGCCGACCCACAGCAACGGCCTGCGCAGCAGATCCCTTGGCCCGAGGATCAGCGCGGTGATCGCCACGAGCACCCAGAAGATCGGGATGAGGAACTTGGTCTGCAACGCCAGTGCGGTGACCAGGCAGGCTCCCAACAGCCAGCGGTCGTCCGGCGCGCCCTCGTCCCGCAGCCGCACCCAGTGCACGAGCAGCCAGACGGTCACCGTCCAGAGGAAGGCGTCGACCGTGTGGGTCGCCACGATGTGCCCCGCCCCGGCGAGCAGGAACGGTGAGCAGGCATAGGCCCCCGCGGTCATCAGCTGCGGCAGCCTGCCGCCACCGAGCTCGCGCGCGGTGAGTGCGGCCACCACGATGCCGGCCCCGGTGAGCAGGATGGGCAGCAGCCGGAAGCCGACCACCGAGTCCGGGAACAGCAGGTCCATCGCTCGCGCCAGCAGCGGGACCAGCGGTGGCTGGTCGGCGTACCCCCAGTCCAGGTGCTTGCCCGCGGAGATGAAGTAGAGCTCGTCGCCGTGATAGCCGTAACGCCCGGCGAACGCGAGCAGCACCGCCATCGCCGCACCGGCCACGGTCAGCACCGGGCCGAGCGCGAACCGGGAGACGGTGCGCTCGGGTGACGGGTCGGTGATCTCTCGCGACGGCATTCCCCGCCCACCGTAGCCCGCCCGGCCCAAGAGCCCTGAACGTGGCTTTCGAGACGTCAGACGTCCCAATAGTGCCGTTCGCGACGTTTGACGACCTTAACGCCACGTTCAGGGCCCTCGGTGGCGGGCTTCCACCCCCACGGAAGCCCGCCACCGGGGCACAGCCAAGCGCACTGCTCCGGCCGGGTACATGTCTTCGAACCAGCTCGAATCGGCGGCCGGCCCCGCTAGCCTCGGAGTGTGATCGTGCTGCGGTTCGATACGGCGACCATCGCGCGAACCCGACTCGCCGTATCGCCCATCATCGAGGCGTTGGTCTGGCTCGAGCTGACCGTGCACGGCCGGCGCCACCCGGTGTTCGGCGACCCCGGCCCGCGTGCCCGCGGCGCGCTCGGACATCCCGACGTCGCGCTGCTGGCCGAGTTGCAGCCGCCAGGAGGGTCCGGCTACACCGCCGACCTGCTGACCCCGCAACCGCGGCGGGTGCCGCCGGAGGACCTGCTGGAGGCCCAGCTGGCCGACCTCGAGGCCACCAGCCAGCACGAGGTCGAGCGGCAGGTGATCACCTACGCGGAGGCACACTGGGGGCAACCGGTGCCGCGGCGGGTGCGTTCGCTGGCCGAGTCCGGGCAGTTGCCCCGCAGGGCGGCCGCCGGGCTCGCCCGGTTCTGGCGCGAGACACTCGCCGAGGACTGGCCGACGCTGCGGGACGCACTGGACGAGGATCTGGCGCGCCGAGCCAGGACCATGGCCACCCACGGGGTCGGTCGCCTGCTCGGCACCCTGCATCCGCAGCTCACCTGGACGGGTGGCTCGCTGCTCGTCGACAAGCCCTACGCCGAGGAACGAGATGTCCGGGACCGCGACGTGGTGGTCGCGGCGAGCCTGTTCACCTGGCCGCAGGCCATGGTGCAGGTGGACGATCCGGACCAGCTGGTCATCTACTACCCGGCGACCGGCATCGGCGACGACCGCAGCCCCAGCCGGCTCGCGGAGGTCTTCGGCGCGACCCGCGCGCAGTTGCTGGCCGACCTGGACAGCGGGCGGTCGACCTCGGAGCTGGCGACCCGGCACGACCTGTCCCCGGCCACCGTGTCGTACCACCTGCGGGCCCTGCACCGGGCCCGGCTGGTCGTCCGGAACCGGGACGGTCGGCGTGTGCTGTACCAGCGCAGCAGCCAGGCCGAGGCCCTGCTGTGACGGGCGATCACACCAAGCGTAGCGAGCGAACCACCCGGTGTAGCACATGCCCGCCCGGCCGAGGGATACGCGGAGTACTTCGTTAGTGTCTGGGCCGCCGCGGCCCCGTACACCAAGGACCCTCGTGCTCCCCACGCCTGCCCCGCCCGGGGCTACGACGTCTCGACGCCAGATGAACTGGGACGTCATCCGGGTGGTGGCGATCCTGTTCGTGGTGTCCGGCCACGTGACGAACCTGGCGCCCAGCCTACCGGGGATCGAGGGGTATCCGTTCACGTTGAGTGTTCCGTTCGGCACCGTGACCCTGCTGGTGCTGTCCGGCTACTTCATCGCCCCGACCATCCGCAGGCGGGAGACCGGGCGCTGGCTCCGTGCGCGACTCGCCCGGCTGCTGCCCGCGTACCTGGTGGCTTTGCTCGTGGTCTACCTGATCACCCGCTGGGCGGTGGTCGGCTTCAACGGCTGGCACCACGAGCCCGGCGTGCTGGGCATTCTGGCCGCGGACCCGGTCGCCCCGGCGGGCGCCGCCGAGCACACCCGCTGGCCGGTGCCGGACCTCGGTGACCTGCTCGCCAGTATCCTGCTGGTGCACGAGTGGGACACCGAGTTCTTCACCCGGATCGACAACTCCTACTGGACGCTGCCGATCCAGGTGGCGGCCTTCACCGGGACCGCTCTGCTGTGGCGCAGCCGGTTCCGCCGCGTCAGCCCGCCCGTGGTGCTGTGGACCGTGCTCGGCATCTCGGCCGCCTGCCCGATACTGAGCCTGCTGGTCACCAGCCTGCCTACCGCCTCCGGCCTGTACTACGCGCATCTGTTCGCCGCAGGGGTGGCCATCTGGCTGTGGGGACAGCACCGCCTCCGCACCGCGCAGTTGCTGCCGATGCTGCTGCTGAGCGTGATCCTGCACGCCTTCCGCACCGGCTCGCCGCAGCTCGCCTCGGTGATCGGCTTCACGATCATGCTCGGCCTGATCTGCGCGGCCGCCCGGGGTCCGGACTGGAACCTGCGGGTCCTGCGTGCCCTGCGCCGCCCGATCACCTGGCTGGCCGGGATCAGCTACTGCCTGTACCTGGTGCACCAGCAGCTCGGCTACATCATCGCGCGGGCCCTGTCCGACGCCGGTATCTCCTCCGGCTGGCTGCGCCTGACCCTGGTGCTCGCCGCGGTGATCCTGGCGGCCTGGCTGCTGACCGTCCTGGTCGAACGGCCCGCCTACCGCAGGCTCGCCCGCCGCCCGGCGGCCCGCACGGCGGTCAGCCCGGATCGTCCGGCCACACCGGCAGAGGCCAGGGCCTGACAGCCGGCCGGGGCCTACGCGCTGCCGGAGTGACCGTCGCTGACCGGAGGACGTCCGCCCTGGTCCAGCGGCGCCCTGTACCGGAAGTGCTCGACGAGCATCGTCGCGAGCGTTTCCGGTGCGGCCTCGGGGATCCAGTGGCTGACGCCGGGTAGTACCCGGAGGGTGAACCGGCCCGACGCGTGCCGCCGCGCCAGTTCCGAGCCCCGGCGCAGCACCGCCACGTCCCGGTCGCTCCAGACCTGGAGCACCGGTACGGGCGTGGTCGATCGCAGCGCGCCCGGTGCGGTGAACGGCGCTCCCCGATACCAGTTGAGGCCGCCTCTGGCCAGCGCACGGGACGCCAGCCGCGCCGCATCCCGTTCCGCCGCCCCGCGGTCCTGCCCGCTGGCGAGCAGGAACCGGGTGAGCAACGTGCGGCGGCGCAGCAGGAGCTCGGGCAGCACGGGCAACTGGAACAGGTACATGTACCAGGACCGCACGAGCTGTGTGCTGCTCAGCATCGAGCGCAGAAACGCCCCCGGATGCGGGACGGACAGCGCGGTGAGACTCCGCACGAGGTCGGGCCGTCCGGTCGCGAGGGTCCACGCCTGTACGGCGCCCCAGTCGTGGCCGACCACGTGCACCGGCTGCCCGATCCGGTCGATCGCGGCGACCGCGTCGCCGGTTAGGGCACTCGACCGGTACGCAAGCCTGGACCTCGGGCTCGCCGTGGCCGACGCGCCACGCAGGTCGGGCGCGTAGGTCCGGTACCCGGCACCGGTCAGCAACGGGGTCAGTGCCTGCCAGGAGCGGTGGTCCTGCGGCCAGCCGTGCAGCAACAGGACGGGTTCGCCGGCGAGCGGCCCCACGTCGGCCACCGGGAACCGCAGTGCCCCATTGCGGAACTCCGCGATCCTGGCCGGGGTCACGGCCGTGCTCCCGGTGCGGTGTGCTCGGCGAGCACCTCGATGCGCGCGGGCACGGTCTTGTGCCAGGGGGTGCCGAAGAACTTGTCCCTGCGGGCCGCCGAGGTCAGCGAGTTCGGGGCGACCCCGACGGCCTCGGCGCCGTTCTCGCCGGGGTAGGACACGCCCATCCCGTTGGGCAGGGAGATATGACCGGCCTGCATGATGTCGGTGACCTCCACCGGGGTCAGGGCGGACCCGTTCTCGGTGACCACCCGCACCACGTCGCCGGTCGCCACACCGAGCTCGGTGGCGTCGGCGGGGCAGACGCGCAACGCGCCCTGCTTGTCCCTGCGCCGCCATTCGGGGTCGCGGATGATCACGTTCGCGGTGAAGGACCGGCGCTCTCCCGCGGAGAGGACGAAGGGGAACTCGGCGGTGGTGTAGCTGGGCTCGACGCCGTCGATCCTGGCCAGTTCCGCGAGCAGCTCCGGGATCGCGGCGTGGATCTTCCGGTCCGGGTGCTGGATGTAGTTCCAGGCGTCGGCGTACCGGTCCTCGGTGAACAGCACGCCTTCGCGGCGGGTGCGGAACGCCTCGAAGAGCTGCTCGCCAAGGTCGAAGCCACGCGCGGTGAACCCCGCCCTGACGACGGCGTCCGGGTGGGCTATCGCGCACAGCTGCGCCATCCCCCAGATCAGGGCCACCGGTTTCTCGGTGGCCGGCAGTGTCGCACCGAGCGTGCGGTAGAGCAGGTAGGGCGCCAGCCCGGCCAGTTCCGGCCGCCGCCGCACGGTGGCGAAGAACGCGAGCGCGAACGCCCGCCTGCTCACCCTGGCCGCGGCGGTCAGCTCCGCGATCAGCGTGTCCTCGACGACGCCGAGCCGGTCGACGATCGCGGCGTAGATCTCCGGTTCCGGGCGGGTGCCCGGCAGCGGGTCCAGCAGCGGCGCCCGCACCTGGAACACGTTGTGCGGGAAATGCAGGGTGAACAGGGAGGACTCGTACTTCTCGAACTGGCTGGCCGCGGGCAGCACGTAGTCGGCACAGCGGGCGGTCTCGGTCAACGCGACGTCGACGACGACTGACAGGTCCAGTGTGGACATAGCAAGGCGGAACCGTTCCGACTCGGCCAGCGAGTGCACCGGGTTCGAGGCATCGATCCACATTGCCCGGAACCGGTCGGGATGGTCGGTGAGGATCTCGTCGGCGATCGCGTTGCAGGGGATCAGGCCGCCGATCACCCGTGCGCCGCTGACCGGTGTGCTGCCTTCGATGTTCGACCGGCCCAGCGTGTCGGCGATGTGCCGAGCCGAGGGTACCGCCACGGATTCGAAGAACAGCCGCAGTGTGGCGTCCGCGATCCGGTCGGCGAGGCGGCTGCCGCGGCCCCTGGCCGCGAGCGCCATCGCCCGGCGCAGCGGCCGCGCGCCCCAGCGCATCGCGGCCAGGCCCAGCGCGCGGCGGAGGCGGTCTCCCCGTGGCGGGCCGTCCGCACGTGGGATCGGATGCCAGCGCCCGGCGATCGGGAACACCCAGGAGTGCGGGTGCACCCCGCCGGGCTTGGCGAAGTTGCCGGTGAGGATCCACAGCATCTTGTTCAGATAGGACACCAGTGTGCTGTTCGGCGACTGCTGCACCCCGAGGTCCTCGTAGGTCGCCGCGCTCTCCGCCGCGGCGATCCGCCGGGCTGCGGCCCGGATCTGTTCCTCCGGCACCCCGCAGCGGCGGGCGTAGTCGCCGACGTCGATCGCGCCCAGGGCGGAAAGCACCTGCTCGATCCCGACGGTGTGCTGGTCCAGCCAGTCCTGCGCGGTCAGCTCCTCCTGTACCAGAGTGGCCGCCAGTGCGGCGACACACCAGGCGTCAGTACCCGGTGCGACCTGTAGGTGGATGTCGGCCATCGCGGCGGTCTCGCTCACCCTGGGGTCGATCACGATGATCGCGCGGTCCGGGTCCCTTGCCAGCTCGCGCAACACCGGGCGGGCCCTGGCCACCCCGTGCGACTGCCAGGGATTCTTCCCGATGAAGATGGCCACCTCGGTGCGCTCGAAGTCGCCCGCGGTGTGGTTGCCGTGCAGCTGCTGGTCGACCCATCCCTCGCCGGTCTTCTCCTGCGCCAGGGCGTTGGACATGAACCGCGCGCCGACCGCATGCAGCAGGGCTCTCCCGTAGGCACCGCCGAGGTGGTTGCCCTGTCCCCCGCCGCCGTAGAAGAAGATGGTCTCGCCGCCGTGCTCGTCGCGGACCGCGGCGAGCCGCACTGCGATCTCGTCCAGCGCGGTGTCCCAGTCGATCTCCTCGAAGGTGCCGTCCTGGCGGCGGCGCAGCGGCGCACGCAACCGGTGCGGGTCGCTCTGGTACTTGTCCAGCCGCAGTGGTTTCTCGCAGGTGTAGCCGGCCGAACCGGGATGGTCCTTGTCGCCCCGGATCTTGACCAGGTTCCGGTCGGCGACTTGCACCTCCAGCCCGCAGTTGCACTCACACAGGATGCAGGCCGTCTTACCCCACCGAGCCTCGTGCGCCGCGTCGGCGGCGGGCCGGGTCGTCATCGCGCGCTCCCTCGGTCGTCGGGTCCACCTCGTTAGGTGTTACTCGAAGTCATAGTGACCTATGTCGATCGTCATAACCCAGTCATGTGCTGCACGTCACACATCGGACCGAGTTCGTCGTGAGTCAAGAAAGATAAGCGGCCAAGGCTATACTGATCGACATGAGCTCGGGACGCGATCGGATGCTGGACGGAGCCATCGCGGTGTTTCGCGAGCGGGGCGTCGCGGGCACCTCGCTCACCGAGATCGTCGAGCGATCCGGCACCCCGCGCGGCTCGCTCTACCACTACTTCCCCGAGGGCAAGACGCAGCTCGCCACGGAGGCGACCGAGCGGGCAGGCCGGTTCATGGGCGCGACCATCAGCTCGCTGGCCGCCGCGGGAGACCCACTCGACGCGATCGGCACGATCATCGAATTCTTCCGCGGTCAGCTCGAGTCAGGCGATTTCGAGTCCGGCTGCCCGGTCGCGGCGGGCGCGCTCGGCGGTGCCGAATCCGAGGGTGCCCGGCGCGCGGCGGGCGAAGCGTTCACCTCGTGGGAGTCCACGATCGCCGCGGCCCTGTGGCAGCACGGGGTAGCCGCCGACCGGGCGGAGACGATGGCCACGCTGGCCATCGCCGCGATTGAGGGCGCGCTCGTGCTCGCCCGCGCGCAGCGCAGCACCCGCCCGCTGGACCGGGTCGCCACGGAGCTGACCGCCCAGGCGCGCCTGCTACTGGGACGCTAACGTCGTTCTGCTGCGCCAGGGTCAGCTCGGCCGCCCAATGGCCAGGCCAGCGGTCCGTCCGGATCGTCCAGCCACACCCACTGGCGCTCGCGCCGGACCGTCAACCCGAACCGAGACCACCCAGGTTCACCCTGCTCGTGCCACAACGCCGCATCGTCCTCGATGCTCGCCCGCAAGCGGCGCGGACCACCTTCCCACACGTGCCGGATGCCGTCGCCGCTAGTGGAGAGTTCGCACCACGACCCGTCCCGACTGGTGAAGAAGACCGGGCCGGGCCGACCGGTCTCCGCGTCCATGGCGTATCCGAACTCGATCCGGCCTTCTTCACGCAGGTGCACGAGGAACCACAGCGGGCCGTTCTCCCATACTCGTTCGAGCGTCAACGAGGTTGTTCGGTGCGTGGCGTCATGGCGATCACGCAGGGGCGTATCCGCACGCTCGACGCGAAAGTCCGGTGACCGGATCTGCATGAAGGTGGCGTTGCCCGAATCGAACCGCCCCTCCAGTTGATCTGGTTCGCGGCGCAGTAATACCAGGTTGCCGATGGCCGCGTGCACAGGACCGGCCCCAAACCGGTCCGCGTCGTCGCGCGCTCGATCAACGGGGCGGGAACGACCAGCACGTCGAAGTCCGCACCGGCACGAGCCAGCACGGAGTAAGGCGCGACGCTCCACCACGACCACGCCTGACGCGGGTGCCGGAACGTTCGGCCAGACAGCATCACGGGAAGCAGCCCTTCGACCGGCGTCGGGGTATGCCCCAACGTGTACTGCCGCCCGTCCCAGACCGATCCGGGGAGTACACCCCAGCCGTGCAGCGTGTATCGCACCGCGGCCACCCGGAGTTGCTTGGAGTACTGCCTGGTCACGTCTCGACTACTCGTCATGCTCACTGGCGATCCCGCCCGACTGCCGACTCGGAGTCCGTGCAAGCACGACGAGGCAGGGATCCGAGGGGAGCGGAGTCCCGCCTCGCCGTGCCCGGTTCCGGCCGGTTCGCCAGAGGGCCACTCGGGGGAAGAAGCCAACGAACCAGCCGGAGGCCTGAACAAACCTGCGAACAACCATCGGAGCAGGGAACCTCGGCGCCGTGGACGCGCCCGCTGGTGATCAGGAGTCGGGGATGCACACGCCTTCAAGATCAAGAGGCAACGTGGACAGGCGCTTCCCGGGGGCGCACACACCGCGGCCGGCCAGAAGTGGTCGCCACACACCCTGGTGAACCGTCTTCCACTCGACATGGCCTCCGCCATGTCGTCATCCGACACAGCGTGGTCCGTCGGCCTGCCGGTACTAGTCACCCACACGGTGTGCTTCCACGTTGCCATCGGGTCCCTCCTGAGCCTTCGGTCGCTTACGGACAACAAAACCGCAGGTCGGAGCCCCAATACACCCCGTGAGACAGTGATCTTGTGGAACAGCCAGTCCCTGCTCAACCGGGACACCTTGCTGCATGCTGGTCACGCGATACGGTTCGTGCCCACCAGCGAGGGAGGGGTCATGCCGTCTGCCGTACGAAGCCTGCGCCAGGAACAGCGGGAACTCGCGGCGAAACTACGGGCCGAGCACAAAACCTGGGTCGAGATCGCCGCCGCATTCTGCGAGCGTTACGGAGTGAACGTTCGTGCTGCCCTTCGCATGGCACGCGACTGGAGTCAGCGGGACGCCGCCGACCAGTGGAACCGTCGCTGGCCTGCTGAACCCAAAACGTTCAAGAACTTCTCGTACTGGGAACTGTGGCCCGGCCCAACAGGCCACGCGCCGTCACTCGACGTCCTGAGCCGACTCGCCGAGCTGTACGAGTGCAGCATCTCGGACTTGGTGAGCGACTGCGCCGACTTCCGTGCGGCCGATGCGGTCTTCCGAGACAACAGTAAATTGGCGCCGCTGCCCCCACCGATGGCAGCCAGGTGTCCCCTCGAAACCTGCAAGAAGCCGTCACCAAGTGGGAGCAGATCGACGTACACGAACTCGCCCGGCTCACGGCGGCGTGGGCCAGCCGCGCAGGCACCGGGGTTAATCGTCGGGCCCTGCTACTGAAGCTGAGTACTGCGCTTGCCCTCGCAGCCGCGTCACCGGCGTTAGCTGAAGACTCCGACGCGGAGATCGATTCCGCCACGGCCACGGTAGACGGCGACCTGTCCGGCATCTGGCACAGCCACTACATCTTCACGAGCACCGGACGCGCCAAGGACCTCGCGGGCGAGCACTACGTCGTGACGCATCATCGCGGTAACCGATTCACGGGCGAGAGCGTTCCAGCAGAAAATGGATCTCAGCTGAACCTCGATCTGACCCTGAACGGCTCGGTAGCCACCGGCACCTGGTCAGAACGCACCTCACCGGCCGGTTACTACCGTGGATCCGTCTACCACGGCGCCTTACAACTGGTTATCGACCCGATGGGCAAGACCATGAGGGGCATGTGGGTCGGCTTCGACCGCGAGTTCGCCGTCGACTCGAACACCTGGGAGCTGAACTGGATCCAAGCCCCGGCCGGTAAGTCGACTCTGCGCGAGTACCACTTCAAGGTCTAACGGACGCCTTCCGAGCCGGACAGCACCAGCGCGCGAGACCAGGTCTCACATGTTGATCATGTGGCCGGCGAGGCCGTGGATGGCTTCCTTGACGGCCTCACCGAGGCTGGGATGGGCGTGCACGTTACGGGCGACCTCGTGCACGGTCAGGTCCCACTGCTGGGCCAGGGTCAGCTCCGGCAGCAGTTCGGTCACCTCGGGGCCGATGAGGTGCGCGCCCAGCAGCTCCCCGTACCTGGCGTCGCTGAGGATCTTCGCGAAACCGACCGTGTCGCCGAGCCCGTGGGCCTTCCCGTTGGCGGTGAACGGGAACTTCGCCACCTGGACCTCGTAGCCCTGCTCGCGGGCCTGCTCCTCGGTCCAACCGAAGCTGGCGATCTGCGGCTGGCAGTAGGTCGCACGCGGGATCATGCGGTAGTCGAGTTCCATGGTCTCGGCGTCCGCGATGGTCTCGGCGGCGACGATGCCCATCGACTCGGCGGCGTGGGCGAGCATCAGCTTCGCGGTCACGTCGCCGATGGCGAAGATGTGCGGCACGTTCGTGCGGCAGCGGCCGTCCACCTCGATCGCGCCACGCTCGGTCGGCCGGACACCGGTGTTCTCCAGGCCGAAGCCTTCCACCTTGGGCTGGAAACCCATGGCCTGCAACACTTTGTCCGCTTCCAGGGTCTGCTGCTCGCCGTCCCTGGTCACCGTGACGACGACGTTCTCCCCACTGTCGTCAATGGAATCGACCCGGGTGGAGGTGAGTACCTCGATACCCAGGCGACGGTACCGGCGGGCGAGTTCGGCGGAGACCTCCTCGTCTTCCAACGGGACCATCCGGTCCAGGAACTCGACGATGGTGACCTTCACCCCGTAGTTGTGCAGCACGTAGGCGAACTCGACGCCGATCGCCCCCGCGCCGGCGATCACGATGCTGTCCGGCAGCTCCGACTCGAGGATCTGCTCCTCGTAGGTCACCACCCGCTCGCTCACCGAGGTCCCCGGCAACAGTTTCGCGCTCGCCCCGGTGGCGATGATGCAGTGGTCGAAGGTCACCGTGTCGGTCCCACCCTCGCTCCGCCGCACGTCGACGGAGTTCGGTCCGGTGAACGTGCCATGGCCGGTGAACTGGGTGATCCCGTTCTTCTTCATCAGGAAGTGCACGCCCTTGACCCGGCCGTCCGCGACCTTCCTGCTGCGCTGGTACGCGGCGCCGTAGTCGAAGGTGACCGGCCCGTCCGCCTGGATACCGAAGGTCCGCGCCTCGTGGGTGAACAGGTGCGCCAGCTCGGCGTTGCGCAGCAGGGCCTTCGACGGGATACATCCGACGTTCAGGCACACCCCGCCCCAGTAGCGTTCCTCGATGATCGCCGTGTCGTATCCGAGCTGAGCGGCCCGAATCGCCGCTACGTACCCACCAGGACCGGAACCCAGCACCACAACGTCGAAATGCTCACTCATGTGGGTCGATTATGCCGCTCCGGTGTCCGGTCATGCAGCCGGCGGGTCCTCCACGCGAACCTCGGCCAGCAGGTCGGTCACCGCCGCCATGATGCGCCTGGTCGCCCGCGCCGCGTCGGTGGCGCTCGGGCTCGACCCGGCCAGGTCGGACAGGTCCACCGGCGGGCCGGCGACCAGGTTGACCGTCCGGCGCGGGACGAACCGCGGCAGCTTCCGCCCGGCAGGCAGCACCTCGTGCGTTCCCCAGTTCGCCACCGGGATCACCGGCACACCCGTGTCGAGCGCGATCTTGCCGATGCCCGGCTTGCCTTTGCTCGGCCAGCCATCGTCCCGGGTGGAGAACCCGCCCTCGGGGAAGATCACCACGCACTCCCCCGCACCGAGGGCGGTCACCGCCCCGAGGTAGGCGTCCCGGACGCTGGCCGTGCCGCGATGCACCGGGATGTGCCGCCCCGAGGTCATCACCGCGCGCAGCACCGGCGCCTCCCACAGCTCCGCCTTGGCCAGGTATCGCGGCACCCGCCGCCCGGAAAGGCAGAACAGCGTCATGGTGACCGGATCGGCGAAGGAGAGGTGGTTCGACGCGATCAGCACTCCCCCGCGCTCCGGCAGGTGCTGGGCGCCCCGGATCCGCATCCGGGTGCCCAGCACCAGCAACGGCCAGATCAGGTCGATGGCCAGCCCGAACCAGCGCCCGCGCTCGCGCCGGGGGAACCGTCGCCCCAGCCGAAGCGCCTGGGCGCGGGTCAGCACGATGTCCGTCGAATCGTCGGTGGTGGAAATGTCGACACCCAAGCCCGTCAGCGGTCCGAGTCGGCTTCGACCGGCCACTCGGCAAGGTCCCGGACGATGCGCTGCGCACGCACCAGGCCGGGCAGTTCCGCCGGATCGAGCTCACCGCGCTCCGCCTTGAACTGGGCTTCGGCGAGTTTGGTCAGCAAGCCGACGACATCGACGGAGGACTGTTGTGTCATCGGCCTGTCATCTCCTCGGTACCCGTTACTACCCGCGTTCGAGTACGACCACCGGGATGTCCCGGTCGGTCTTCTCCTGGTACTCATCGTAGGACGGCCACACCTTGACCATCTTCGGCCACAGCTCCGCCTTCTCGGCCGAGCTCGCGGTGCGGGCGCGCGCAGTGAACTTATCCGCCCCCACCTGCACGCCGACCTCGGGGTCGGCCTGCAGGTTCAGGTACCAGCCCGGGTGCGAGTCGGCACCGCTTTTGGAGGCGACGATGACGTAGTCCCCCTCGTGCTCCTGGTAGATCAGCGCGAACTTGCGCGGCTGGCCGGTCTTCCTGCCAGTGGTGGTGAGGATCAGCACCGGGGCGTCGTTCTGCCAGATGTGCCCGACCTCACCGTCGGTCTCCTCGTAGCGGCGTACGTGCTCGTCGCCGAAAAGCATGCGGGTTTCCTTCCTGTAACGGTCTCGTGATCCAAAACTAACCACGGGCAGGGGCGGCGTGCTCGGTGAGCATTTCCACCATCAGGGTGGGATCGACGTTGCCGCCGGAGATCACCGCCGCGGTCCGGCCGGCGGGCAACTCGCCGGCATGGTCCAGGTAGGCCGCCAGCGCCACCGCACCGCTCGGCTCCGCGACCAGCCGTGCCCGGGATGCCAGCGCCGCCATCGCCGACCGGATCTCCCGCTCCCCGACCGTCACCACCCCGTCGAGCACCCGGCTCAGGTGCGCGAAAGTCAGCTCGGAAGGCTGCGAGCGCAGCCCGTCCGCGATCGTCCGGCTACGCCGCTCCACCGGCCAGTCGACCCGCGCACCGGCCGCCAGGCCGTCCCGCGTGTCGGCGGCCAGCTCCGGTTCCACCCCGATCACCTGCACGTCGGGGGACAACGCCTTGATCGCCGTCCCGATTCCCGAGGCCAGCCCACCCCCGCTCACCGGGATCAGCACCACGTCCACATCGGGCAGATCGGCGATGATCTCCAGGCCGGCGGTACCCTGCCCGGCGATCACGTCCTGGTGGTCGAACGGCGGCACCAGCACCGCGCCACGGTCGGCGACCAGCTCGTCGGCGGCGGACTCGCGTTCGGCGATCGGCACCAGCACCACCTCGGCGCCACACTCCCGGGTCCGGTCGATCTTGACCTGCGGGGTCACGTCCGGCATGACGATATGTGCCGGAACGCCGAAATGCCGCGCCGAGTACGCCACCGCCTGGGCGTGGTTGCCGCTGGAATAGGCGACCACGCCTCTCCTACGAGTCCGCTCGTCCAGCCGCGCGATCGCGTTGTGCGCGCCACGCAGCTTGAACGCGCCGATCGGTTGCAGGCTCTCCGGCTTCGCCCAGAGTGGGCGTCCCGGGTCCGCCCAGGGGCACGGCAGCAGCGGTGTGCGGACGACCGCGTCCCGGATCCGCTCGGCGGCGTCCCGGATATCGTTCAGAGTCACCAGATCCACGGAAGCCAGTCTGCCCCAGTGACGGCGACCACGGGTCGCGCGGCCATCGGCGACTACGGTCGGCCCACCCCCGGCCGCTCGAACCGCGGCCAGCCCGGCGACAGCAGATCCGGCCCGTCCGTAGACCACTCCGGCCCGGCGGACACCGGGTACAGCCTGGTCGTACCGCTCCTCGTGCTGCTCCCGCAGTTCCTGAAGGTCCTTCGTGGACGGATGAGCCCGATCGAGCGCCTTGACCCGCCCGGCCCGCGGCGCCGCTGGCGATGCCGGCCGGATGGACTCGCGCCCCGGGAACGGCCGACCGGGTGAAGCCGACGACGGTAGGTACGCGACGGCGACGACTCCCCCGTTCAGCCCGCACACGTACCACCGATCGGCGCACGGCGGCGCGGTAGCACATCCTGAAAGGCGCGGCAAGGCCCCTGGACGGCCGCCGGGCGCCGGCGCTGTGACGCACGTGACAAAATACGCGCATGACCACGGACTCAGCACCGAGATGGCGACGGCTGGAACCTGACGAGCGCCGGGAGCAGATCTTCGCCTGCGCCGCCGAGCTCTTCGGCGAGCGACCGTACGCCGAAGTGTCCACATCGGACATCGCGGCGCGGGCCGGTGTCGCCAGGGGCCTGATCAACCACTACTTCGGCACCAAGCGCGAGCTGTACCTCGCGGTCATCCGGCGGGCGATGACCGTACCGCACTTCGCGGTCGAGTTGCTGCCGGAGGGATCGCTGGAGAAGCGGACGCATGCCGCGGTGGACTGGTTCCTGAACATGGTGACCAAGCAGGGAAAGATGTGGCTGGCGGCCATCGCGCCGGAGGGCATCGGCAGGGACGCCGAGGTGGAGCAGATCCTCGCCGAGGCCGACCGGGAGTCCGCGGACCGGGTACTCGAAGCCGTCGGGATCGCGCCGGACAACAAGCACTGGGACGAGCTGAACGCGCTCATCCGGGCCTACGGCGGCATGGTGAAGGCCGCGGGCCGGGAGTGGCTGGTGCGCGGTGCGCTGAACCGGGACCAGGTGCACGCCCTGCTGAGCAAGTCCCTGCACACCCTCGTCGCCGAGGTCTTCCCTGCCGTACAGAACGAAACGACTCCCCCCTAGGAGTCACTCTTCCGGGCGTCACAACGCGGCGTTGTGTGAGAAAGTTGCCGACGACGCCGGAGATCATGGGAGGACATGGGTGTGTCGCGGTGGCTGTTGCCTGCCCTACTGGTGCTGCTGTGGCTGCTGCTCGGCGGCGCGAGTAGCCCGTTCCTCGGCAAGCTGAGCGAGGTCCAGAGCAACGACCCTGGTTCCTTCCTCCCGGCGACCGCCGAGTCGACCGAGGTGTCCGACCTGCAGGAACAGTTCACGGACAGCAGGCTGATGCCGGCCGTGGTGGTCTTCGAGCGGCCGTCCGGCCTCACCCCGGCCGACACCGAGGCGGTGCGGGTCAAGGCCGCCGAGTTCGCCCGGTCTCCGGGCCTGGTGGGTGAGACCTCATCGCCGATCCCGGCCGAGGACGGCGCCGCGGTTCAGCTGGTGCTGCCACTGTCCGGCGAGGACCCGTACCAGGCCAGCGAGCGTGTCAAGGACATCCGCGCCGACCTCGAGCGGGGGCTGCCGGACGGCCTGCGTGCTTTCGTCACCGGGCCCGGCGGCTACAACGCCGACTTCGCCGAGGTCTTCGGGCATATCGACGGGATGCTGCTGCTGGTGACCGCCTGCGCGGTCGCACTGATCCTGATCATGGTCTACCGCAGCCCGCTACTGCCGATCATCGTGCTGATCTCGGCCGGACTCGCGCTGTGCACCTCCTCGGCCATCATCTACCTGCTCGCCGAGCGGGACCTGCTCATCCTGAACGGTCAGACCCAGGGCATCCTGCTCATCCTGGTGTTCGGTGCGGCGACCGACTACGCGCTGCTGCTGGTGGCCCGTTACCGCGAGGAACTGATGCGTCAACCACGCGTGCTGGACGCGATGCGCACGGCCTGGCGATCCTCCTTCGAGCCGATCCTCGCCTCCGGCGGCACGGTGATCCTCGGCATGCTGTGCATGCTGGTCAGCGAGCTGACCTCGAACCGGAGCCTCGGCCCGGTGGTGTCGATCGGCATCGCGGGCGCGCTGCTGGCCTCGCTCACCTACCTGCCGGCGGCCCTGCTGCTGGTCGGCCGGTCCGCGTTCTGGCCGCAGGACGCCGTACCGCGCAAGCACCGGAAGGTCACCCACGGCATCTTCGACCGGATCGCCGAGCTGGTGCGCAAGCGCTCCCGGTGGACCTGGGTGGTCACCACCGTCGTCCTGCTGGCCGGGGTGGCCTTCGTGCCCTCGCTCCAGGCCAGCGGCACCACCCAGCAGGCGCTCTTCCTCGAGGAGGTCGAGGCCGTCACCGGGCAGGACGTGCTGACCGCGCACTTCCCCGGCGGCACCGGGAGCCCCGCCGTCATCATGGCCACCGAGCAGTCCGCGGGGCAGGTGCTGGACGCCGCGACCGCCGTCGACGGCGTGGCCGAAGCGGTGCCGACCCCGGCCGAGCCGGGCAACCCCGCGGCCGGGCCGAAGACCGTGGACGGCATGGTCGAGATCAACGCGACCCTGCGCGACCCCGCCGACTCGACGGCCGCCGAGCGGACCCTGCGCGAGCTGCGCGAGACCCTGCACGCCCTCCCCGGCGCGCGGGCGAAGGTGGGCGGGCAGACCGCGCAGCAGGTGGACATGCTCGCGGCGGCGACGCACGACCGCAACGCGATCATCCCGATCGTGCTCGTGGTGATCTTCGCCGTACTGGCGCTGCTGCTGCGATCCCTGCTGGTCCCGCTGCTGCTGATGGGCACCGTGGTGCTGTCCTTCGCCGCCACCCTCGGCGTCGGCGCGCTGGTGTTCAACGATCTGCTGAACTTCCCCGGCGCCGACCCGGCCATCCCGCTGTACGCCTTCGTGTTCCTGGTGGCGCTGGGCATCGACTACAACATCTTCCTGATGACCAGGGCAAGGGAGGAGACCGCGCGGCTGGGCACCGAGCGTGGCACGCTCCACGCGCTGAAGGTGACCGGCGGGGTGATCACCTCGGCCGGGGTGGTGCTGGCCGCGACCTTCGCCGCCCTGGCGGTGATCCCGGTGTTGTTCCTGGCCCAGGTCGCCTTCCTGGTCGCCTTCGGTGTGCTGCTGGACACCTTCGTGGTGCGCTCGCTGCTGGTGCCGGCGCTCGCCGTGGACCTGGGGCGGGTTATCTGGTGGCCGAGCCGGCTGGCTCGGGCTCCTCGGGCTCCGGCCGGACGTCCGGTTCCTGAGCCGGACGCGGAAGCCACAACGCCGCTACCGCGCCTACGAGGGTGACCCCGGCGAGGAGCACCATCGCGACTCCCATGGCGTCGGTGAAGCCGAGCCGAGCCACGGCCTGCACGGCGTGCCCCAGCGACCCCTCCACCCCGTCCAGCACCGCGGGCACGGTGCCCTGCGCCACCGCGTCGGTGTCGCGCAGCACCGCGTCGGCCACCGGCTCCGGCAGCCCGGCCTGCTCGATCCGCACCGGAATCGTGCGTAGCACCTGCCAGGACATCATCGTGCCCACCGCCGCGATGCCAAGGACCCCGCCGATCTGGGTCGCCATCTGCTGCAACGCCGAGGCGCTGCCGCTGGACTCCTCCGGGCTGGCGCCGAGGATCGCCTCGGTCGCGGCGATCACGCACAGGCCGGTGCCGAAGCCGACCAGCGCACCGGGCAGCAGCAGATCGACGAAACCGGACGTCGTGCCGAGCCCGGCGAGGCTGAACAGGCCGGCCGCGACGAGCAACAGGCCCGCGGACACCGGCCAGCGTGGGCCGAACCGCTGCGCGAGCAGTCCGCCGAGCGGCGCGGACAGCACCACGACGCAGGTGGGTGGCAGCATCCAGGCGCCGGCCTGAATCGGCGGGAGGCCACGCGCGTTCTGCAGGTACAGGGTGAGCAGGAAGAGCAGGCCGAACACGCCGAAGGAACTGAAGCCGACCAGCGCCGCGCCCAGGGTGACGGCGCGCCTGCGCAGCAGGCCACGCAGCGCGCCCGGAACCCCCTTCGGGGCCCCCTTCGACTCCACCACGGCCCAAAAAGTGAGTCCGATCACAACGGCGGCGACCGGGACGTTCAGCAGGAAGACGGCTTCCCAGCTGAAGCCCTGCACGATCACGCCGCCGATCACCGGACCCAGCCCGATGGCCAGCGCGTTCACCCCGCCCCACACGCCGAGCGGCAGACCGAGCTTCCCGGGCGGGAAGGCGTTGCGCAGCAGGGCGAGCGCCGCCGGCTGCAACAGCGCGCCTGCCAAACCCTGCAGCACCCGGAACAGCACCAGCGCGGTGACCGTACCGGACAGCGCGATCCCGAGCGACGCGAGACCGAAGAGCAGCACGCCGAGCACGAAGGTCCGGCGCCGCCCGATCCGATCGGCAAGCCGGCCCGCGGGCAGCAGCGCGATGGCGAGCGCCACAAGATAGGCGTTCGCGATCAGTTCGAGTTCACCGAGGGTAGCGCCCACCTCGGCGGAGATGTAGGGGGCCGCGATCGTGGTCGCGGTTCCGTCCAAGCCGACCAGCACGCCGCCGAGGACCGTGGCGACCAGGGTCAGCCATGGCCTGCCGCGCGAGGCCCGTTGAAGAACCCCCTGCTCAGGGCCATTTTCCGTGGTGGTCCTGCCGAGCTCGCCGTCTGCCACGTATCCGCCTTCCCTCGCGGGCTACTAGGATGACGCCCCCATGCGCATCGCCTACCGGCACCCCCGGCGCTCGAGCAGCGACGACCCTCGCGTGCTCATCCGCGTCACACCCGACCGCGCAGAGTCAGTACCTCACACGCTATGACATCTATCCAGTGGGTGAAAAACCCCCACCCCTGGCTTGCGCCCCGTTGGCGGTATGGCTACGGTAATGCTCGCTCATCAGCCGATAGCGTGATTTCGCGCTCCACGATCCCCACACTGTCGTGGTGGTTGCCGAATCAACAAATGGAACGCACCAGCTGAGACGAAACACATTCGCAAACAGCGGGCGAAGACGTCCCTGTGTGCTGCGATGGGCAACCTGACAGCCAGCATGCCCTCTAACAACCGTGTAGGTGAATGCATATGTCGTTGGCTGAGCACCCGCCTTCGGACGGCGTGGTCCCCGAGCTGCGACCACTTACGACTTATTTGTTCGATCGTGCGGGCAGTGTTGACCCCGCGTTCACACAACTCGACTACTCCACCGAGCGCACCGGCGTCGAGCACACCATCGGCTGGAACGAGCTCGCCACGAGAGTGCGCGCCACCGCCGCGGCACTGGCCGACGTCACCACTCGCGGCCAGCGGGTGGCCGTATTGGCCAAACAGGACCTGAACTACGTGGTCGGCTTCCTCGGCGCACTGCACGCCGGTACCATTGCCGTCCCGCTGTTCGCGCCCGAGGCCAGCCAGCACGGCGACCGGCTGGTGAACGCGCTCGCCGACTGCACACCCGAGGTCTGGCTGACCGGACACGGCACTGTGGACACGCTGCGTGGGCTCGCCGACGAGGCCCCGGTGCCGATGCCGAAGCAGATCATCGCGGTGGACGCCATCGACGAGAAGATCGGGGACGGTTTCCAGGCGCCTTCGCTGGACCTCGCCGAGCCCGCGTACCTCCAGTACACCTCGGGTTCGACCCGCACGCCGGCCGGCGCGGTGATCACCCACCGCGCGGTGGTCAGCAACACCTGGCAGGGCGGAACGGCATTCCACGTCGACGAGTCCTGGACCTGCGCGGGATGGATCCCGTTCTTCCACGACATGGGGCTGATTCAGCTACTGACCATTCCGGTACTGTTCGGTGCTCACTCCGTGTTCATGTCCCCGTTCGACTTCATCATGCGGCCGGCGCGTTGGCTGCGGCAGATGTCGGGCTACCCGAATGTCTTCGCGGCCGCCCCCAACTTCGCGTTCGAGTACGCCGCACGAAAGGTGAAGGATGCCGACCGGCAAGACCTGGACCTTTCCGGTGTACGTGCGGTGATCAATGGCAGCGAGCCGGTACGGGCCACGACAATCGCCGGTTTCCAGGAGGCATTCGGGCCCTACGGTTTTCCCGCCTCGGCGCACCGGCCATCCTACGGCCTTGCCGAGGCCACGGTGTTCGTCACCAACACCCGGGAGGAGGGCCCCACGGTCACCTCTTTCGACCGTGCCGCGCTCGCCGGCGACCGCGCGGTGCCGGTGCCGCCGGGGACCGAGGGCGCGCTGGAACTGGTGGCCGCGGGCAAACCGCATGCCCAGCTCGTGCGGATCGTCGACCCGCACACGCGCACGGTGCGAGCGGACGGTGCCGTCGGTGAGGTCTGGATCCACGGCCCGAACGTGGCCGACGGCTACTGGCGGCAGTCGGGCGGTGAGATCGCCCAGCGCAGCGAGGACACCTTCGGCGGGTCCCTCGCCGACCCGCCGGAAGGCACCCCGGGCGCGCGCTGGCTGTGCACGGGGGATCTCGGGGTGATCCACGACGGCCTGCTCTACATCACCGGCCGGATCAAGGACCTGATCATCATCGACGGCAAGAACCACTACCCGCAGGACATCGAGGTCACCGTGCAGGAGGCGCACCCGGCGATCCGCCGGGACCACGTCGCGGCCTTCGCGGTCACCACTGAGTCGGGCGAGGAGGGCGCCGCGGTGGTGGCGGAGTACCACGCCCGCAACGGCGAGGACGAGCTCGATCCCGCCGAGGTGACCAAGGCCGTACGCAGGGCGGTTTCCGCCAAGCACGACGTCAAGCTACGCGGGTTCGAGCTGGTCCGGCCGGGGAGTGTGCTGCGCACCTCGAGCGGCAAGATCGCGCGCGCCGCCACCAGGGAGAAGTTCTGGTCCGACAGTAGCGGTACCGGCACTGGGGGTGCGTAACACCGATGAGCGAGCCGGACATCAGCACCGACGAGCTGCGGCGCTGGCTCGTCGAGCACGTCGCCGAGGCGGCCGAGGTCGACGAGGTCGAGATCGACATCCACCTGCCGCTGGACGAGTACGGGCTCTCCTCCCGGGATGCCGTCGCGCTGTCGGGTGCGCTGGAGGAGCTGCTCGACCGCACGCTCCCGACCACCCTGTTGTGGGACCACCCCACCATCGACCGGCTCGCCATCGCACTCACCGGAACGGGGGAGCCGAGCCTGCCGCCGCCGGTGCTGGCCCAGCCGCGACCCGAGGTCGATGCCACGCACGCCACGGACCCCGAGGACGCGATCGCGGTCATCGGGCTCGGCTGCCGGCTGCCCGGCGGGGTACACGGCCCGGAACAGTTCTGGACCTTGCTCACCGAGGGCAAGGACGCGATCACCGAGGTGCCACCGGATCGCTGGGCCGATTTCGGGGACCCGCCGGAAGATGTCACTCGAAAGGGTGGATTCCTGGAGGACATCGCCGGCTTCGACGCGACCTTCTTCGGCATCAGCCCCCGAGAGGCCGCCCGGATGGACCCGCAGCAGCGGATACTGCTCGAGGTCGGCTGGGAGGCGCTGGAGCACGCGGGCATCGCGCCGGGCTCGCTGCGCGGCAGTGACACCGGTGTGTTCGTCGGAATCAGCGGCACCGAGTACGGCGCCCAGTCCCTCGCCGACCTTTCCGGGGTGGACGCCTGGGTGGGCACCGGCGCGGCGCTGAGCATCGCCGCGAACCGGCTGTCCTACGTGCTGGACCTGCGCGGTCCCAGCATGGCCGTGGACACCGCATGCTCCTCCTCGCTGACCTCGATGCACCTCGCCGTGCAGAGCCTGCGCTCGGGAGAGAGTGGGCTCGCCCTTGTCGGTGGCGCCAACCTGCTGCTCGGCCCAGGGATCACCGCGAACTTCGACCAGATGGGGATCAGCTCGGCGGACGGCAGGTGCAAGCCCTTCTCCGCCGACGCGGACGGCATCTGCCGGGCCGAGGGCGCGGGCATGGTCGTGCTCAAGCGGCTGTCCGAGGCGCGCGCCGACGGCGACCGGGTGCTGGCCGTGGTGCGCGGGTGTGCCGCCAACTCCGACGGCCGCTCGAACGGGCTCACCGCGCCGAATCCCGAAGCCCAGCAGGCCTTGCTGCGCGCCGCCTACCGGCAGGCCGGGGTGGCGCCCGCCGAGGTGGACTACGTCGAGGCACACGGCACCGGAACACTGCTCGGCGACCCCATCGAGGCCCGTGCGCTGGGTGCCGTGCTCGGCGCAGACCGGCGGGCCGACCGGCCGCTGCTGATCGGCTCGGTGAAGAGCAACCTCGGGCACCTCGAGGCGGCGGCCGGGATCATCGGCCTGATGAAGGTGGTGCTCGCCCTGCACCACCGGCGAATCCCGGCCAGCGTCAACTACTCGGCGCCGAACCCGCATATCGAGTTCGCCGAGCTCGGGTTGGACGTGGCCGATGCCGCCGCCCCGTGGCCAACGGCGACCGGAGCGCTCGCCGGGGTGTCCGGCTTCGGTTTCGGCGGTTCGAACGCGCACGTGGTGCTACAGCAGGTCCAGGAGGAGCCACGATCGCAGACCGCCCCCGCTCCGGCGCGGCGGCGCTTCCTGCTCGGAGCACCCGACGGGGAACGCCTCGCGACCAAGGCGCGGGAGCTCGCGGGCTGGCTCGCCGGCCCGGAAGGATCCGCCGCGCGGCCCGCGGATCTGCGGCACACCCTCGCGCGCAGGCTGGACGGCCAGTACCGGGCCGCGGTGGTGGCCGGCGCGGGCAGCGAGTTGATCGAAGGGCTGACCGCGCTCGCCGAAGGCGTGGACTCCCCCGCCGCCGTGGCCGGGGTGCGGCCGAGCACGGGCCGCGGGCCGGTGTTCGTGTTCTCCGGGCACGGTTCCCAGTGGGCCGGCATGGGTCGCCGGCTGCTCGCCGAGGAGCCGGTGTTCGCCGAGGCCATCGACCGGCTCGACCCGCTGATCGAGGCGGCGTCGGGCTACTCGCTGCGGGCGGACCTGCGCGCCGGGGTCGAGGCCGGCACGATGGACCACGTCCAGCCGCTGGTGTTCGGCATCCAGGTCGCGCTGGCCGAGCTGTGGCGTTCCTACGGTGTTCGGCCGGCCGCGGTGATCGGCCACTCCTTCGGCGAGGTCTCCGCCGCGGTGGTCGCGGGTGCGATCTCCGAGGCCGACGGCGCGAGGATCGTGGCCCTGCGTTCCCGGTTGCTCGCCTCACTGGCGGGCGACGGTGCGATGGCCCTGCTCGAGGTGGGCGCCGAGGAGGCGGCCGAGCTGGTCTCCGGACTGTCTGATGTGGACGTCGCCGTGCTGTCCGCGCCGAACCAGACGGTCGTGGCCGGGCGCGCCGCCACCGTTCGGCGCCTGGTATCCGATGTGGAGTCACGCGGACTGCTTGGCAAGTTGGTCAAGCTGGATGTCGCCGCGCACTCCCCGATCGTCGATTCGGTCACCGGGACCCTCGCCGAGGGCCTCACCGGCCTGGTGCCGGGACGAGCGGAGGTCGACTTCTACAGCACCGCGTTACCGGACCCGCGCGAGATGCCCTCCTTCGGCCCGAGCTACTGGGCGGCCAACCTGCGCCGGCCGGTCCGGTTCGCCGGTGCGGTGGCCGCCGCGGTCGCCGACGGGTACGGCACCTTCGTCGAGGTGTCGCCGCATCCGGTGCTGCGGCACGCGCTCGCCGACAACGCCGCCCCGCTGGTGTTGTCCACCTTGCGGAACTCGCCGGACGAGACCACGCATTTCCACCGGCAGCTCGCCGAGCTGGAACTGACCGGGCAACACACGGCCACGGAAGCGGGCGGGGGCCTGGTCGACCTGCCCCGCACCTCGTGGCGACACCGGCCGTACTGGCTGCCGCCGGCGACGGGCGCGGCGCCGTCCGGTCAACACCCGCTGCTCGGCCCGCATATCGAGTTGCCGGAGGACACCCGGCACGTCTGGCGTGCGGACCTCGGCACCGCGGCGCAACCCTGGTTGTCCGAGCACGAGTTGGACGGCAGGCCGGTGTTGCCGGGGGCAACCTACGTCGAGCTGGCCTGCGCCGCCGCGCGCACGGTGTTCGACGTCGCCGTGGAACGGGTCACCGTGCGGGGGCTGACCATGCACCAGCCGCTCTCCCTCGCCGAGCACACCCCGGTCACCACCACGCTGGCCCCGGCGGGCACCGATCGTGGCGCGGTCTCCGTGCACACCAAGGCGGCCGACGGCACCTGGCAGTTGCACGCGACGGCCGAGGTGAGTATTGCCGAGGGCACCACGGTGGACGGGTACATCTCCGATGTGGACGATCACGAGTTCAGCTCGTTCCCTGTTGCCGAGCTCTACCGGCGAATGGGCACGATCGGCCTGCACTACGGGCCGGCGCTCACCGGGCTACGCGCGGTACGGGTGAGCCGCAAAGCCTCCGACGGCAGGGTTCGTGCCGTCGCCGAGATCGAGCTGCCGGAGTCGGCGAGCAGGCACCCCGCCCTGCGCCTGCACCCTGCGCTGCTGGACGCGTGCCTGCAGGCCTTCGCGGGCGCGTTGGTCGACCCGCGGGCCGACACGGTGGACGCGGTCTACATGCCGATGGAGTTCGGCAGCGTCCGGGCCTTCGGCGACCTCCGCCGGGGCGCGCTGGTGCACGTTTCGGTGACCGCGCCGGCCGAGCGGGCGGCGGGCCTGCTCGGGGAGTTGCACCTGGTGGACGCCGAGGGCAGGGTGCTGCTCGAGGCCGACGAGGTGTTCCTGCGCCGGATCGGCCGCACCGAGCTCTCCGCGCCGCTGACCGACCGGCTGCTGGAGACGAGCTGGCGGCCGGCCGCGCTGTCCGGTGTGGACTCAAAGCCGGAGAAGCTCCTGCTGCTGCCCGGTTCCGGCACCGAACCGCTCGCCGAAGCGGTCACCGCCCGCGCCGGGTTCGAGGTCCGGCAGGCCGAGCGCGTCGATCCGGACGAGCGGGCCGATTCGGTGGCGTTCCTGCTGCCGCGTGGCGGCGAGGACGGGCTCGGCGCGCTGGCCGACACCGAACGCGTCGTACTGGAGATCTCCGAGGCCGTCCGCATCCTCGCCGAGGGCGGTACGCGCCCGGCACGGCTGTGGCTGGTCACCTCCGGCGCGGCCGCCGTCACCGGCGCCGAGGCAGGACGGCCGGCACAGGCCGCGCTACGCGGGCTGGTCCGGGTGCTCACCTACGAGCACCCCGAGCTGCGGGCGACCCTGGTCGACCTGGACCCCGAGGCCACGGCGGCGGACAACGCGCGCACGCTGCTGGCCGAGCTCGGCGGCGGGATCGAGGACGAGGTGGCCTGGCGCGCCGGGGAACGGCACACGCTCCGGCTGGATCGGGTTCCGTCCGTGTCGCCGGTGCGGGATGCGCCCGTGGCCGCTGCGGACGGCGGTTACGTGCTCACCGGCGGCCTCGGCGGCCTCGGGTTGCTGCTCGCCCACTGGCTCGCCGGGCACGGCGCGGGCAGGGTCGTGCTGAACGGGCGCTCCGAGCCGGGCGCGGCGGCGCGCGAGGAGATCGAGCGGATCCGCGAGCTCGGCACCGAGGTCGCGGTGGTACGCGGGGATATCGCCGAGCCGGGCGTCGCCGAACGCCTGCTCGAGGCCGCGAGTAGGAACGGCAGGCGGCCACGCGGGGTGATCCATGCCGCCGCGGTCTTCGACGACCGCACCACGAGCAGGCTCGACCCGGACACGCTGCACCGCTCGTGGCAGGCCAAGGCCTACGGCGCGTGGCGACTGCACGAGGCCAGCCGGGAGCTGGACCTGGACTGGTGGATCGGGTTCTCCTCGGCCGCCGCCCTGCACGGGCTGCCTGGCCAGCCCGCCTACGCCACCGCGAATGCTTACCTGGACGCGCTCGCCGCGCTGCGCAGGGCTGAAGGGCTGCCGGGCTGCACGGTGTCCTGGGGGACCTGGGCCGAGGTCGGCGCGGCCGCGGGGCTGGAGGTCCCGTGGCTGCACGCGATCGACCCGGCCGAAGGGCTCGCCGCGCTGGAGGCGGTGCTGGCGGCCGAGCGGGTCGGTACCGGCGCCCTGCGGCTGAACACGCCGAAGCTGGTCGAGGCCTTCCCGCACCTGGTGGAGTCGCCGTTCTTCGGCGAGTTGCTCGCGGGCGAGGCCCAGGCCTCCCCGGACGGGGACTCCGCATCCGCTGCCGACTGGGCCGGCCTGGCCACCCTGCGAACGCTCGAACCGGCCACGGCGCGGGCGATGGCCTCCACCCAGCTACGGGCCAGGATCGCCTCGGTGCTCGGTTTCCAGCCGGACAAACTGGACCCGGCCACGCCACTGGCCGCGCTCGGCGTGGACTCGCTGCTGGCCGTGCGCATCCGCAACGCCGTGCAGCACGACTTCGAGCTGGCGCTGCCGGTGTCACTGATGCTGCGTGGGGCGTGCGCGGCCGAGGTCGAGGAATGGCTGTTCGGTGAGCTGGGCATCGAGGACGCGGCCGCCCCCGCTCGGACGGCGGAGCCGGCACTCGTCCCGCCGCGAGACGCCGCGGAGCGGTTGGTCGCCAGCGCGTGGGGGGAGGTGCTCGGCATCGACGTCGGCGTGACACAGGACTTCTACGGCATCGGCGGCAACCGGCAGAAGGCCGAGGAGGTCACCGCGCTGCTGGTCGAGCGAAGCGGGCGGGAGCTGACCATCTCGGAGCTGTTCGAGCACCCGACGGTCGAGCGGATCGCCCAGCATCTGCGCGAGGACGAACCCGCGGGCGGCTCGCCGGTGCGGGTGCTGCGCGAGCATGGCGACCGGACGCCACTGTTCCTGTTCCACCCGGGCGGCGGGGACACGGCCGTGTATCACCAGCTCGTACACCTGCTGGACACCGAGATGCCGGTATACGGTTTCGACCGGATCGACGGAGTCGCCAGCGTCGAGGATCGGGTGACGCACTACCTGCCCGAGCTGCGGGCGATCCAGCCCCACGGGCCGTACCGCGTCGCCGGGTGGTCGTTCGGTGGGTTCCTCGCCTACGAGATGGCGCAGCAGTTGCGCCGGGCAGGCGAGGAGGTCGAGTTGCTCGCGATGATCGACTCGATCCTGCCGTTGCCCAACGACACCGGGCTGACCGAGGTGGAACTGCTGGAGAAGCGGTTCGAGCGGTTCGAGGAGTTCCTCGAGACGAGCTACGGCCGGCGGGTGTCGTTGCCGTACGAGCGGCTGGCCCGGCTCGACGATGAGGGCCAGGTACAGCTGCTGATCGACACCATGCTGGCCGAGGGCATCGTGAACAGTGCGGTGAGTGACGCGATCCTGCACCACCAGCGCACCTCCTTCCTGGACGCGCGCTCGCTCGAACACTATGTACCGGCGCGTTACCCGGGCAGGGTGACTTTCTTCAGTGCCGCGGACCTGGTGCCGGGAGGATTGCGCGACCAGCGGTTCGACCGCACCGATCCGGCCCGCGGCTGGGACGCCGTATGCCCGGACATCGAGGTGATCAGCGTTCCGGGACACCACCTCTCGCTGCTCGATCCGCCCAATGTGGACCTGATCGGGAAGCACCTGGACCACCTGCTGGCCAAGGTCGAGCAGGCCGTGCGGAGTGCCGGATGAGCGAACTGACCGTGCTCGAGGACGGTACGTCGTCGGCAGGCAAGGTCCGCGAGCTACGGTTGTTCTCTCCCGCCGTGGGCAGGGAGGTCGGAGTCACCCTGCTCACCCCGCCGGGTTGGGAGCCGGGCGGGCATCGCGGCCATCCGGTGCTGTACCTGCTGCACGGTTCCTCGGACGACCACCACAGCCTGGTACGGCACACCGAGGTCGCGCGGCTGGCCGAGCGCGGCAACATGCTGGTGGTGATCCCGGAGGCGGGCAGGCTGGGGTTCTACACCGACTGGCAGGTACCCGACCGCCTCGGCACCGTGCCCCGCTGGGAAACGTTCCACCTCGGCGAGTTGCTGCCGCTGCTGGAGCGCGAGTACGGCGCCGGTGAGGTACGGATGGCCGCGGGACTGTCCATGGGCGGGTACGGCGCGCTGCGGTACGGAATGCGGCATCCCGGCATGTTCCGCGCCGTGGCCTCGTTGAGCGGATTGATGCACCTGACCCGCCGCGGGATGGCAGCGCTGCTGGGCCTGCTGTCCCTGCGCGAGGGCATGCGCCCCGGCCGGGTCTGGGGCCCACGACGCCGGTGTCCCGAAGCCTGGGCCGCCAACGATCCGTTCGTGCGTGCGGACGCGTTGGCCTCGACCCCGGTGTACCTGGCGGCCGGCGACGGCAGCAGGCTGCCAGGTGACCAGTTCGTCGCCGGGATGGGCCTGGTTGAGCGGTATTCCCGGGCGATGACCGAGGATCTGGCCGAACGCCTGCATGCCATGGGCACGCGGGTAACCACTCGGTACACCACCGGCATCCACTTCTGGCCCACCTGGCGACGCATGATCGAGGACTTCTGGCCGTACGCCCAGGACGTACTGCGCGACTGAGCCACAGCGCCGTTCCTCAGAAGGTGGGATGAGGGGTTCGGGTGGACTCTGGTGGATGTCCCCGTGGGGGTGGTGATGGTGGTGGACACCCCGTCCTCCTGGTGCACCAGGTCCAGCGACCGCTGCTCCCGCGGCGCCCACGCCCGATCCTGGTCAATCTCCCCCGCCCGAAACGCCGCCAGGGTGCACGGCAACCGACTCGACGGAAGCGCTCAGCGCTTGAGCGTGAAGGTGAAGTCGCCGGAGAGCTTGCCGCTCAGCCGGACTGCCGAAACGAGTTTCCCCTCCGTGATCAGCCTCTCCACCTCGGCCCGCGAAAGACCGCAACCTTCGGCGATCAGTCGCACCGGCCGGACAGGGATCCGCGCCGCAAAGCGGACCGCGACGTCGATCACCTCGCGGTCCGGGTGGTCCCATCCGCCGGTGTCGAGGCGCCAGGCGTCGTCCCAGTCGAGGGCGATGCGATTACGGCGCCGTACGACCGGATCCTGGAGCAGCTCAGCTGTCAGGCCAGGGTCGTTGTCATGCAGCCGGTCCAGCAGCTCAGATCGTACGGAGCGCACATTCATCCGCTCCAGGACCGTGAGCTTCGCAGTTTCCCCGCAAGCGGTACAGAGCGCGAGGAGCCAGGCGTCGATGAGCTTCTGGTTTGCGTTGACGCGAAATTTGCCGCTTGCCCGGCGGCGCACGCGTGGCAACGGCGGCGAACGAGCGGCAGGCGGGTGGGCACGACCGCCCAGTTTTTGAGCATAGAAGTACACCGGTTCAGTGAGAAGTCCGCAGCAGAAGGAGCGCCGCACATGCGCGACGTGCGACAAGTCAGCGCTCGGGAGGTCTCACAGGGTGTACAACGGCGCGTCCTTGGACTAGACGACTTTGGTCGGCAGCATGGTATGGCGCACAGCGGCGCTTGTTCCACTGGTTTTCGAGTGCGTCACCGCCAGGTTCCTGAGCCTGTCGATCGTCCGCTCGACCTCGCTCCGACGCTTGTGATCGGGGCGGGTGCGAGGATGTGCGTCGCCCCACTGCCCTGGTGCGATCATCCCGCCGATCACGCCCCCTCAACCGCCCCCGCGAACAGCAAACTCGCCAGCATGAATGGCCAACACGGTGACGTGAGCAGCAAACACGACGGGGTTGGGTTACGGGTTCCAGTCCGGGTGCTCGAGGGCGTACTCGACCTCCCCGTGCTCGCTGCCCTCGATGGGTTCCGGCCAGTCCTGGTGAAAGGTCCGCACGTACCGCAAGCCCGCCTTCTCCAGTACGCGCCGGGAAGCGAGGTTGACCGCCATCGTCCGGGCATATGTCCGCCATACGTCCAGTTCGGTGAAACCCTTGCGCACCAATGCCCGTGCGCCCTCGGTCGCGTATCCCCTTCCCCACGCCGACCGGCGCAGGCGGTAACCGAGCTCGACCTCGCCCGGCCGGTCGCCGTCCCGCGAGCGCAACTCGAACCACCCGAGAAACGCGCTCCCCGGCTTCTCCTCCGCCGCCCAGAAACCGCCGCCGAGGAATGTCGGCAGCACCCGACTCTCGACCTCCGCGCGCGGCGTGGGTCGGCCGCCGGTGAGCCAGCGCATGACCTCGGGGTCGCTGTCCAGCTCGACCAGGTCGTCCATGTCGGACTCGGCGAACGCCCGCAGCACCAGGCGATCGGTCTCCAGGAACATGTGGGCAACCTAGCCTGACCGCGTCCCCGCGTCAGCCAGTTTTCGCTCCACTCGCTCGACATCGGCGGTACGCCGCTGTTCCCTGAACAACGTGACGGCCCGGCGCCAGTACTCGACGGCCACACCGGTCGCACCGAAGGCATGGTGGGTGTCCCCGAGGCTGGCCAAGGTCCTTGCCTCCTCGTAGGTGTGCCGCAGCTCCCGGAACAGCGCCAGCGCCTCGCCGTAGTGACGCACGGCCTGGTCGTACTCGCCGAGATGCCGCACGATGTACCCGAGGCTGTCCAGGGTCTGCGCCTCCGCCCTGCGATGCCCGTGCCTGCGGCACAACGCGAGCCCTTCCTCGCAGTGGACGCGCGCGGTCTCGAAGTTGCCGAGCTTGGCCTCGAACCAGCCGATGGCGCCGCGCATATCCGCCGCCCACACGTGGTCACCGACCTCCTGGAACAGGCGCAACGAGTGATGCGACTCCGCCAGCGCCCGCTGGTTGTCGCCCGCGAACTCCAACACCACCGCCAGTGCCTGGTGGGCATGCGCCTTGGCACCGAGGTCGCCTGCTTCAGTGAACAACTCGAGGGCGAGCTCGAGGTGTTCGAGCGCCTGCGCCTGCTCCCCCACCCGGGCGTAGGTGTGGCCGATCTCGCGGTGTGCCCAGCCCCGGGCGAAGGGTTCGCCGAGCCGGTCCGCGGCGGCCACCCCGGCAAGCCAGGATTCGAGGCTCTCCTGCGGGTTACCACGCCGCCGGTGGAAGCTACCGAGCACCCAGGCCAGCAACCACACCTGGGCGTCCATGCCCTGTGCGATGGCCGTCTCCTGCGCGGCCAGCAGGCATTCGTGCTCGGTGTCGAACCACGCCGCGGCCGCCGCGGTGCTCGCCGGAACCTCCGGCAGCGCCCCCTCGGCAGGCGGGCCGGGGGCGATCAGCGGTCGCTGCGGGTAGAGCAACCGGTCCGCCGCGTGCGCGGTGTGCAGGTAGAAGTCCACCAGCCTGCGCGCCGCGGTCCGCAACTCCTTCGGCGCACCGGACTCCGTGGCCTGCTCCGCCGCGTAGAGCCGCAGCAGGTCGTGCATCCGGTACCGGCCGGGGACGTGCTGCTGAACCAGGTGCGCCGCCTCCAGCTCGCGCAGCAGTACGCGGGCCCTTTCCGGCGGCAACGCGGCCAGACTGGCGGCCGCCCGCAGGCTGATGTCCGGCCCCTGCACCAGGCCGAGCAGGCGGAACATCCCGGCGGCCGCGGTGCCGAGCGCACGGCAGGACCAGGAGAACACCGCACGCAGGTTCGCGGTCAGCTCCCCGGCGTCGAAAGCGTCCAACCTGGCGGATGCGCCCCGCAGTTCCTCGGCGAGCACGGCGAGCGGGAAGTCCGGGTGGGCGGCGGCACGCGCCACCACGATGCTGACCGCGAGTGGCAACCCGGCGCACCAGCGAACCAGATCGGCGGCCACCGCGGGTTCGCTCAGCACCCGCTCGACGCCGAGCTGCCCGGCCAGCAGCTCGCGCGCCTCCCCCGCGCTCAACACGTCCAGATTGACCAGCCGCCCGCCACGCAACTGCAAGCCGGGCAGTCGTCGGCGGCTGGTGACCAGCGCGGTGCAGGTCTCGCTGCCCGGCAACAACGGCTCGACCTGCGTGGCGTCCCTGGCGTTGTCGAGCACGACGAGCAATCGCTTGCCCGCGACCATGCTGCGGTAGAGCGCCGCCCGCCCGTCCAGATCGGCCGGGATCGCGGCCGCGTCGGCCCCGAGTGCGTCCAGGAAGCCGCGCAGGACCGCCGAGGGCGAACTCGGCTCGCACGAGGGGTCGAAGCCACGCAGGTTGACATGCAACTGCCCGTCCGGGAACCGGTCCAGGTTCCGCTGCGCCCAGTGCACCGCGAGCGCGGTCTTGCCGATACCGCCGGTACCGGCGATCACCACGATCGGCGTGGAGCCGGGCTCCCCGGCGAGCGGCAGCGCGTCGAGCTGCTTCAGCTCGTCGGCACGACCGACGAAGCCGCCCACGTCCGCGGGTAGCTGGCGGGGCATCGGGAAACCGAGGTGCGCCGGCCGCTCGGCGCCCTCGGCGAGCAGCTCGGGGTCCTCCCGCAGAATCCGCTGGTGCAGCTCACCGAGCGTGGCGCCGGGTTCGGTGCCCAGCTCGGCGCGCAACCGCCGGGCGAGCGCGGTGAAGCAGTCCAGCGCCTCGCTGGATCGGCCCACCCGGTACAACGCCAGCATGAGCCAGCGCACCAACGGCTCGGCCAGCGGGTGCTCGGCCACCACGTTGGCCAGCTCGGCCACCACCTCGGCATGCCGTCCCGCCGCCAGTTCGGCTTCGAAGAGGTCACCGAGCAGGCCGAGCCGTTCGCGTTCCAGCCCGTCCCGCACCCGCTCGGCCCAGTCCCCACCGACCCCGGCCAGCGCCGGGCCCCGCCACAACGCGGCGGCGTCCCGCAGCAGGCGGGCGGCACGCCCGGGCTCACCGGCGGCGAGTGCCGCGCGGCCCTGCCCGGCGACCTCACGCATGAGGCAGACGTCCACCTGCTCGGGCGGTACCTCGAGCACGTAGCCGCCACCATGCTTGCCGAGCGTGACCACCCCCTCGCGGCCGAGCTCCCGCAGCAGCCTGCGCAGCCGCGCGATGTAGCCGTAGAGCGTGTCGCGAGCGGTGGTGGGTGGCTCCTCGCCCCACACCCGGTCGATCAGCGACTCGAGCGGCACCGGCTTACCCGGGCTGAGCGCGAGCGCCGCCAGCACACAACACTGCTTGGCGGGGCCGGCGGTCGCCGTGCCACCGGCGGCACCATCATGGGCGTCCAGTCCGACACTGCCCAGCAGGCGCACCACCAGGTCGCCACCAGCGGTTCGGTCCGTGACATCCACCTCCATGATCGAAGCACTCGCTCATCAGGGTGAACAAGACCGGTGCAAGGCCGGTGCAAGGTTTTCACCAGTTCGGCGCAGCATACTGACCATGACCGATTTCCACGGTGACGAAGGGGGTTGAGATGTACGGGGTGAACGGCTCCGAACGCAATCGGGAGCTCTGAAGACGTCCCGGTATCGCCGCAGGGGGTGCGGCGATACCGGGATCCCTCAGTGCCTGCTCCTCGACGCGCGACACGATCGGCTAGGGGACGGAGCGGATGGGGAGGATCAGGAAAGCTCCGGCGATGGCGACGCAGCCCGCGGTGAGGTACAGCACGGGGTAGCTGCCGACCAGCGCGATGATCCCGCCCGCGATCATCGGGGCGAAAGCCTGCGGGGCCGTATTGGCCAGGTTCACGATTCCGAGGTCCTTGGCCCGGTCGGTCGCGGCGGGCAGCACCTGGGTGATCAGCGCGTTGTCCACCGCCACGTACACCCCGTAGCCCAGCCCGAGCACGGCGGCGGCGAGCACCACGGCGAACCAGGAGTGCCAGACCGCCAGCATCAGCATGGACACCGCGATGATCCCGGACGAGGTCACCACGTAGACCTTTCGGCGCCCGCTGCGGTCGGAGAGCCTGCCTGCCAGCACGCTGGTGCACAGGATGCCAAGGGTGTACGCGACGGTCAGCACGAGCACCCCGCCCGCGGGGTCGTCCAGCTTCAGCACGTCGCGCAGGAAGTACAGCAGGTACAGGGTGGCGATCGAGTTGGCGAGCTGGATGGCCAGCCGCGCCACCGCCGCCCAGGCGAAGTCCGGGTGCCGCCGCGGGCTGATCCAGAACCCCTTCACGAAACGGCGCGGGTCGAACCGGGGCCGCTGCTCGGGCAGCAGGCGCGGCTCCCACGAGGCCAGCACGAACGGCAGGGCCAACCCGAGCACCAGCCCGGCCAGCAGCAGGTACCCACCGGTGTTCGTGGGTACGACCACGGTCACCAGCAGCACCCCGAGCACCAGCCCGAGCGGCAGCGGCAGGCCGGCGAAGGCCGACACGAAGCCGCGCTGCCGTACCGGAACCTGGTCCGGAACGCTCGCGGTCAGCCCGGCGAACATCGCGTTCTGCGCACCCTGTGCCGCCATCCAGCACAGGGCGACACCCAGCACGGTGACCTGCACGGGCAGCAGCACGAGCGCGAAGGCGCACACCACAGCCCCACCGAGCACCCACGGCCGGCGCCGGCCGAACCGCGAGGTGGTGCGATCGGACAACGCCCCCGCGATCGGCGCGGCCAGGATGGACACGACCGCCGCGCAGGCGGTGACGATGGCGAGGTTGGTCTCCTTGCTCGCCGCGTCGATCCGCTCGACCTGCAGCGGGAGCAGGATCTGGATCGGGGTGACCGTCGCCATGGAGAAGCCGAGCACACCGGCCGAGAGCCGCAGCGTCCACGCCATCCCCACCGGAGTGGTCGGCTCGTCGAGCGCGCTCGTCGCGCGGCGGGCCGGCGTGGTCACAACGGCAGCATAGCGATGGCGCGTTCCTCGAGACTGCCGAAGTACAGTTTCCCTTCCCGCTCGCGGACGCCGGTCATCATGTGGAAACCGTCGACCTCCCCGTACCGCTCCTGCACGATCCGGCCGTCGGCGTCCAGGCCCAGCGCGCGCATGGTGCGGGAAGGCGAGGGCTGTAGCCACGGCGGAGCCCTGCGCACCGCTGCCCGCGCCGGCGCGGGCAGCTTGCGCGCCAGGTTCAGCGCGGCCACCTCCGGGCTCGGCACCGCGATCCAGATCAGCCCGTCGCTGCCGGTGGAGGTGTTGTCCGGGTAGCCGGGGAGGCCGCCGGCGAACACCTCGACCCGGCCCTGCTTTACGCCGGTCAGCCACACCCTGCGCAGCCGGCAGGAACCGCTCTCGGCGACGGTCACGAAGGACTCGTCCGGGATGAGCGCCACCCCGTTGGCGAACTGCAGGCCGTCCGCGAGCAGGTCGATCGCGCCATCCGGGGTGCGGCGCAGCAACCGCCCGGTCCCGGTCTGCTCGATCAGGTCGGCGCGCCACTCCCGCACCGGGAACCGGGTGGAGGAGTCGCTGAAGTACACCGTGCCGTCGCCTGCCACCGCGGCGTTGTTGCACACCAGCAGGCGCCTGCCCGCGCCCTCGGTGGCCAGGGTCCGCACCCGGCCGTCGGCGATGGTCACCGCGAGCAGGCCCCGGTCGGCGTCACAGACCAGCAGCTCGTCCTCGCCGAGGAACTCCAACCCGAGCGGGCGGCCACCGGTGTCCGCGATCGTGTCGATCCGCCTGCCTTCCTGGGCGACCCGGATGATCCGGCCGTCCTCGAGGCCCGTGTAGACCCCCTCGTCCCGATCGACGAGGACGTCCTCGGGGCCATGACCGTTCACCGGGATCACCGTGGTTCCGGCAAGGGACACGGAACTCCTCCTAGCGGTAGCTGAGCAACGATGTCGACTCGAAATGCGCGTGCTCGTTGAACGAAAGCAGGGACAGTCCGCTTTGGCCAGCGACCAACTTGGTGATGCCCGCGTTCGTGGTCACCCGGTTGAGGTGGAGGAAGGCCTCGGCACCGCCGCCGAGCAGCTCGGCGGCCACCGCCGCGATGACCCCGCCGGAGGTGAACACCGCCGCCTGTTCGCCCCTGCCGAGCGCGGCGGCCAGCTCCGCCACGGCCGCGCGGGTCCGGGCGCCGAACGCGGGCCAGCTCTCCGCGCACGGGCTGCCCGCCCCGGCCCGGGTCCAGCTCCGCAGCGCGGCGTCCAGCGCGGCCTGGAACACCCGCGGGTCACGCTGCTCGACCGGCGTGCCGTGGTGGGCCAGCACGTCCAGGTGGTCGTACTCGTTCCATCTCGGGTCCTCCTTGGCGGAAAGGCCGGTGGCCAGTTCCGCCAGCGCCGCGGCGGCCGTGGCGCGCTGGCGCAGCAGGGAACCGCACCGGGCCTCGCCGATCCGGGCGCCCCGGCGGCGCAGTTCGGCGCCCACCGCGGTGGACTGCACCTTCCCCTGCTCGGAGAGCAGGTCGTAGTCCGCCGCGCCGAACGAGGCCTGCCCATGCCGTACGAGGTAGATCGCGCCCATCAGGCCCCGCCCTCCCGGATGATCCGCAGGCATCGGGACTCCAGGTAACCGACGAACATCCAGAAGTCCTTGAACGCCGGGTTGTGCGTCTGCCCGTGGTGGTAGCGGTGGTAGATCTGCTGCAGCACCACGGCCAACCGGAACAGGCCGTACACCTCGTAGAACGTCCAGTTCGGCACGGCGAGGCCGGTGCGTTCGGCATAGTGGTCGACGACCTCGGCACGGCTGGGCATGCCGGGCAGGTGGGTCGGCTGCCGCCTGCTCAGCTGGAAGGTCTCGTCGTCATCGGCCTGCACCCAGTACGCCAGGGTGCTGCCGAGCTCCATCAGCGGGTCGCCGAGGGTAGCCATCTCCCAGTCCAGTACACCGGTGATCCGCAGGTCCTCCCTGCCGGCCAGCACCACGTTGTCGAACCGGAAGTCGTTGTGGATCAAGCAGATCGACACCTCGCCGGGCTGGTTGGCGGCCAGCCACCCCATCACCTCGCCGAAGCCGGGCACGTTCTCCGTGCGAGCCCGCTCGAACCGCGCGCCCCAGCCCTCGACCTGCCTGCGCACGTAGCCCGCACCCTTGCCGAGGTCGGCGAGGCCCGCCGCGGCGACATCCACCTGGTGCAGCTCGACCAACCGGTCGATCAGCCGGGTGGCGAGGTCGCGCGCGGCGGCGGGCGCGAGGGACATGCCGGCAGGCAGACCGCCGCGCAGGATCAACCCTTCCAGGCGCTCCATCACGTAGAAGTCGTCGCCGAGCACGGCGGGGTCGGCGCAGAAGGCCAGCACCTCGGGTACGTAGGGGAACACCGGCCGCAGCCCGGCCTGCACCCGGTACTCCCGCCGCATGTCGTGCGCCGAGGCCGCCTTCTGCCCGGGGGGTGGCCTGCGCAGGACGAGCTCCCGATCCGGGTAGCGCAGCAGGTAGGTCAGGTTGGACGCGCCGCGCGGGAACTGCCGCACCCGCGGCGGGCCCGCGCCCTCGAGGCCGTCGAGCTCGCCGCTGAGCCAGGCGTGCACGGCGTGCACGTCGAAGCCGTCCTCGGCACGGACCTCGGTCGTCGGATCGGTCTGGCCGGAGCTCATCCGGTGAGCTTCCGCAGCATCCCGGTGGGCAGCAGCCGGATCACCACACTCAGCGGCGCCCACGGGAGGGTCGGGACGCAGGCCTTGGGCGTCTCCCGTTCGATCGCCTGCACCAGCGCCCGGTGGCCCTGTTCCGCACCGGTCAGCAGCGGGGTCTTACGGGACCGGCCGGTCATCTCCGACTCGATGTAGCCGGGCTGCAGCACCGTCACCTTGATCGGGGTGCGCAGGGTGTCCGCCCGGATGCCGTCGGCCAGCGCGGACACCCCGGCCTTGGAGGCGGCGTAGGCGGTGACGTTGCCCGGCAACCCGCGTATCGCGCTGAACGAGGACACCACCACCAGATGCCCCGACTCCTGCTCGCGGAATATCTCCATGGCCGCCTCACACTGGGCGAGCGCGGCCACCAGGTTGGTCTCGATGGTCTGCCGGTTCGCGTCGAAGTACCCGGTGCCGACCGGCTGCCCCTTGCCCAGTCCGGCGTTGACGATGACCCGGTCGATGGTGCCGAACTCGCCCCAGAACTCCTGGAACACGTCGAAAACCCGGCCGTGGTCGTTCACGTCCAGTTCGCGGGTCATGACCTGAATGCCCGGGTAACGTTCGCGTAGTTCGGCGGCGAGTTCGTCGAGCCGGTCGGTACGGCGGGCACACAGTGCGAGGTTGCGCCCCCGCGCGGCGAACCGCCAGGCCATGCCCTCGCCGAGGCCCGAGCTGGCCCCCGTGATCACGATGTTCTTCCGGAAGGTCATGGGGTGAAGTCTCACATTACTTACCCGCAAGTAACAAGCCGGTGGCCCGGTGCCTGGCGAGGGGGCATCACCAGGCACCGGGCCACCGGTTCCAGGGGCAACGTGGTCTGTAACTCCGGCTCACTCCGTTGCGTGGCTCCCATGCAAACGTGTCCGCTGCCGCGAGGCAACGATTCCCACTTACCAGTACTGCTCCATCAGGAGTAATCTCGATGGCCCGGGCGGGCGGAGACGTGACCCGGAGAGCGGAACGGCATCGTTACAGCACACTGATAATGTTGTCCTTATCGTTACCAGCGAGCCAACGGGCGGGCGGGTCGGAAACATGAGGTCGGGGAACAGCGAGGTCCGGGGCAGCGACGATTCGAGTGGTGAATCGTTCTCCTCCGCATTGCGTTCCGCGATTTCCGCGAGTGGGCTCAGCCTGGACCGGATTCAGGCCCGGCTCCAGCGTCGGGGGGTCCCGGTCAGCGTGACCGCGCTGAGCTACTGGCAGTCCGGCAAGCGGCAACCGGAACGGCAGAGCTCGCTGTCCGCGGTCGGTGCGTTGGAAGAGATCCTGGAGCTGCCTTCCGGGGCGTTGCTGGGCCTGCTGTCCCCGCCCCGGCCGCGCGGCACGCGCTCCAGGGGAAGGCACCGCCCACCCGAACAGACACTCACCTTCCCCCGCGAGGCACTGCAGCAGTTGCTCGCCCGGGTCGGCGCGCCCTACGCACTGGAGGAGCAACACAAACTCAGCCTCGTCGGATTGCACGACACCTGCAAAATCGCCGCCGACGGCGGGCAACGCGCCGTCACCGCCCGCTGCGTCTTCCAGGCGAACGCCGACCGGCAGGACCGCTGGCTGCTGGTGTACAACCAGGACAACGTCGAGGCGAATCCGCCGCTGCTGCACGCGTTGCGCAACTGCACCGTCGGCCGCGCCGAGGTCGACGTCGAACATGGGCTGACGGTCGCGGAACTGCTGTTCGACCGGCCGATAAACCGCGGCGAGACGCATTTGATCGAGTACTCACTCACCAATGAAGGACCACCCTACCCGGAATGCCAGAACACACATTACCGGGAATTCAGAAGCCCCATCCGAGAATATCTGCTCGAAATTCGTTTCGACAACGGCTGCGTGATACGGAACTGCTGGCAGTACAAACAGGGAACCGAGGACAACAGCATGGATCGTCGGGAACTCACCATCGACGGCACGAACGGGGTGCACGCCGTCGCGCTCGATTTCGGCCCGGGCGTGTTCGGTATCGACTGGCTGTGAGGGCCGGCCTCACGTGAGCTTGTTCCGTAGCACCTTGCCGGTGGCGTTGCGCGGGAGTTCCTCGAGGAACTCCACCTCCCGCGGCACCTTGTACCGGGCGAGGTTGGCCTTCACGTAGTCCCGCACGGTGTCCGCGTCCAGGACGGCCCCGTCGGCGAGCACCACGAACGCCTTGAGTCGCTGGCCGAACTCCTCGTCCGCCACACCGATCACCGCGGCCTCGAGTACGTCCTCCCGCTCGACCAGCAGGTTCTCCACCTCGATCGGGAAGACGTTCTCACCACCCGAGACGATCATCTCGTCATCCCTGCCGTCGATGAACAACAGGCCGTCGGAGTCGAAGTGTCCGACATCGCCGCTGGCCAGCAGCCCGTCGATGATCTCCTTGTTCCGCCCGTCGGTGTAGCCCCCGAAGCTCAGGCCGCTGCCCACGAACACCCTGCCGACCACCTCCGGTTCGGTGATCCGGTTGCCCGCCTCGTCGTACAGCACCACCTTGCAGCCCACCGGTGACCTGCCGACGGTGCCCGGCGCCTTGCGCCAGTCCTCCGGGGTGGCCACCGTGGCCACGGCCACCTCGGTCGAGCCGTACAGGTTGTGAACCACCTCACCGAAAACCCTGGTCGCCCGGTTGCCGAGGTCCGGGGACAGCGCCGAGCCGGCGAGGAAGATGATGCGCAGCGCGGAGGTGTCGTACCTGGCCAGCACCTCGGGATCGAGGTCGACGATGCGCTGCAGCATGGTCGGCACCAGCACCAGCGCCGTGCAGCGGTGCTCGGCCACCCCGCGCAGGGTCTCCTCCGGATCGAACTTGCGGCGCATGACCACGGTGGAGCCCAGCGCGAAGGACAGGATGAACTGGGAAAGCCCGGTGCCGTGGAACAGCGGAGCGCCGAGGTAGGTGCACTCCCCCGCGCGCAGCGGGATACGGTCGAGGAACTGGGCGGAGTGCAGCGGTGAGGTCTGCGGGCGCGGCGCCCCCTTCGGCGTTCCGGTGGTGCCGCTGGTGAGCAGCACGAAGCCACCGGGCTTGGCCGGCGCGGGAACGGGGCGATCATCGGTGGAGACGATCAGCTCGTCCAGGGTCGGGACCGGGTGCTCGCCACCTTGCTCGGTCCAGGCGAGATAGCGCCCGACGTCCTCGCCGACCGCCGCCAGCAACTCGGTGAACTCCTCGTCGTGCACCAGCGCGCGAACCTGCTCGCGGGCGGCGACGTCGGCCAGCTGCGGCTTGGCGAACCCCGTGTTCATCAGCACCAGCCGCGCGCCGAGCTTGCCCGCCGCGAGCATGGCGATCACCAGCCAGCGATGATCCCGGCACAGTGCCGCGATCACGGTCCCGGGGCCGAGGCCGCGCTGGGCCCAGGCCCTGGCCAGCGCGTTGGACCGCTGGTCGAGTTGCTTGAAGGTGATCGGCCCCAGCTCGTCGACGAGGCCGACCGCACTGGGATCCCGGCGTGCCGCGATATGCGTGGCCCCGGCGAACGGGCCGAACCTGCGGACCATGTACAGCGACCGCAGCCCCTCGTCGAGGCGGGGAAACGGGACCAGGCCCGCCTGCCACATCACCCCGATGCTGCGGACCGTCTCCGTCACCTTCGTGGCGAGCTCGGACACGCTGGGCGCGTTCCTCATCCGGGCACCTCCGTCGCTGCGGCCGAGATGGTGTCACCTGCACCGTGACTGACGTTCATACCGTACTGACGGTATGAACGCCCGTCGACAGTATCGGACGGTCGGGGCGGTAGCCAGCCTCCCCGCCGGGACTGTCGGTGGCCACGCGCAGAATCGTCCCTGTGCAGATCATCGTCGTGCGGGATGCCGAAGGGGTGTACTCCGCCCGACCACTCGGCGCGGACGCCACCGGAGCCGAGCTCTCCGGGGCGCCGACCGCCGAACTCGCCCGCTACGTCGAGCGGCAGGAGCGGACCAACCGGCCACGCTGGGTGTTCGCCTCCGTGGAGGAGGACTACCCGGTCCTGCTGGAGGCCGGCCTGCGGGTGGACCGCTGTCATGACCTGACCCTGGCCGAGGGCCTGTTGCTGGCCGGCGAGGGCGACGGCGATCAGCCACGCCGGCTCGCCGCGGCGTATGCCAGAGCCAACGGCCTGGTGCCACCGCCGGACCCGGAGCCGTCCGCCCACGAACCGGACAGCCAACCCAGCCTGTTCGATCCGCGCGGCTCCGGGCTGCCGCCCGACGTCCGCGCGGTGGACGCGGCCGAGATCGTGTTCCACCGGCAGCGGGCCAGGGCGGAGCGGGCGGCTCAGCCGGAGCGGATGCGGTTGCTGATCGCGGCGGAGTCGGCGAGTGCGCTGGCCGCCGCCGAGATGTCCCTGCACGGGCTGCCGTGGCGCGCCGACCTGCACGACGCCCTGCTGACCGAGTTGCTCGGACCCCGAGTCCCGGTCGGCCAGCGGCCACGCAAGCTCGCCGAACTGGCGGACCGCGTGCAGGAGGCGTTCGGCGGCAGGCCGGTGAACCCGGACCATCCGGGCAGCGTGGTGCGCGCCTTCGCGCATGCCGGTATCGAGGTTCCCTCGACGCGGGCGCACGTGCTGCGGAAGGTGGACCATCCCGCGGTCGCCCCGCTGCTGGAGTACAAGGAGCTGGCCAGGCTGCATTCCGCGCACGGCTGGAACTGGCTGGCCGGGTGGGTGCGCGAGGACCGGTTCCGCCCGGTCTACGTCGTCGGCGGCGTGGTGTCCGGGCGCTGGGCCAGCCGGGGTGGGGCCGCGCTGCAGATTCCCCGGACCCTGCGGGTGTGTGTACGCGCCGACCCGGGGTGGCGGCTGGTGGTCGCGGACGCCGCGCAACTGGAGCCGCGGGTGCTGGCGGCGTTGTCCGGCGACCAGAAGCTGGCCGAGGTGTCCGGATCGGTGGATCTCTACGACCGGCTCGCCGAGGCGATGTTCGCGGGCGTCCGCAGGCCGGCTGGCGAGGAGCGGGACGACCGGTCCCGGGCGAAGATCGCCATGCTCTCCGCCATGTACGGCGGCACCGCGGGCGAGGCCGCCGCGCTACTCGGCTTGCTGCGCCAACGCTTCCCGGATGCTGTGTCCTATGTGGAACACGCGGCGGCCGCCGGCGAGCGGGGCGAGCGGGTCCGTTCCCGGCTCGGCCGGACCTCGCCCGAGCCCTCGGCGGCCTGGCGCGCGCTGACCGGCGGTGCCGGCGAGGACGCGGCCGCCGAGGGCAAGGCTCGCAGGGCCGCCAAGGACTGGGGCCGGTTCACCCGCAACTTCGTGGTACAGGCCACCGCGGCGGACTGGACGGCCGTGCTGCTCGCCACCCTGCGGCGGCGCCTGCCCGAGCCGGCGCACCTGGTGTTCTTCCAGCACGACGAAGTACTGGTGCATGCGCCTGCCGAGTTGGCCGACGCGGTGATCGCCCGCCTCGACGACGCGGTGCGGGAGACCACCGCGCTGGTGTTCGGGCCGTCCTGCCCGGTCCGGTTCCCGATGCCCGCGGTGGCCGTGGAGTCCTACGCCGACGCGAAGTGATGGGTCGGTAACACTGCGGCCGGTCCGCCGATAAGCAAGGCAACCACATCGACGCATCGGTCCGGGGAGCCCACGATGTCGCGATCCACGGTCTTTCTCGCCACCTGCTTCGCCGTGAGCTTCGCGTTGACCGCGTGCGAATCCGGGGGCGAAGCGCGGGACGCCCAACAAACCAGGAACACGACCGCGCCCGCCGCCTCCGCGACGACAACCGGCCCGGGTTCCAGCCCCGCCGAATGGGTGAACGGGTTCTGCGGGGCCGTCAACGGATTCGTCGCCAGGCAGGACGAGATGCCCGATCCGACCGGAGGCAACACGATCGGGGAGCACCAGCGCCAGACCGGCGAGTTGCTCGACCACTTCGTCACGACGCTGGACGAGGCCATCGCCGCGCTCGACGCGCTCGACCAGCCACCCGACTCCACCGCCGAGACCGCGGCGCGGACCACGCGGGACAACTACGCCGCCGCGCGGGAGACGGCCGCGACGGCCAAGGAGGAGCTGGAAGCCGCCGCTCCCGACGACGTCGAAGCGCAGAACCGCGCGGCGGACGGCGTCATCGAATCGCAGGAACAGGCGCACAGGTCCATCGACCCGGTCGGGGTGTTGACCGGATCGCCCGAGCTGATCAAGGCCGCGGCGGACGCCCCGAACTGCAAGTAGGTTCCCCCTCGACGGTCCACAGCCAAGCCGGTGTCGAAACGTACGGGAACGGCAAACTCGCACGCATGAGCGGCAAACTCGTGCGCGCGAGCGGCAAACACGCGCGCGTGGACGGCAAACACGACTCAGCTTGCGTCGTCGTCCATGGCGCGCAGGATGCGCTTCACCGAGACCGGATACGCGGTGCGCAGCGTCTGCGCGAAGAAGCTGACCCGTAGTTCCTCGATCATCCAGGGGATCTCGGCGAGTGCCGGGCTCGGGGGCGTCTGCGGTGGCAGCTCGTCCAGCACCGCCTGGTACTCGCGGCGCAGCCATTCGATCTCACGCACCCGCTCCAGGTCGCGGGCGGGATCGCCGGGCAGCTTGTCCAGCCTGCGTTCCATCGCCCGCAGGTAGCGAACCAGGTCCGGGAGCCGGTGATACCCGGCCGCGGTGACGAAACCCGGGTGCACCAGGCCCGCGAACTGCGCGCGCAGGTCGGCGACCGACTCCGCGAGCGCGGGCCTCTTCGTATCGGCAAGTAACACCTCGACCTCGTGTGCGGCGTGCAGCACGCGTTCCACCTCGCGCAGTACCTCGAGCACGGTCGGGTTCAGCCCGGCGCGTACCTTCTCCAGCAGGGGTTCGAACCCGGCATCCGACCACACCGGCCCGCCCGCGTCGGCCATCAGCTTGTCCACCGCGCAGTCGACGCAGTCCTCGAGCAGCGGCGCCACCCCGCCGTGCGGGTTGCGGCTGAGCACCAGCTTGGCCTGGTTGTTCAGGTTGCGGTTGATGAACTTCATCGGCGAGGGCAGGTTCAGCCGCAGCATCCGCCGGGTGCCGGCCCACATCCGCTGCCGTTGCAGCCCCGGGGTGTCCAGCATCCGCACGGCGACGCTGTCCCCCTCGTCCACCAGCGCAGGGTAGGCCTTCACCTCGTGCCCGCGCCGACTGCCCCGGAAGACCTGCGGCAGTTCGCCGAAGGCAGGGGTGCGCAGCCCGGAACGCTCGATACTGTCCGCGGCGGCGGAGATGGTCGCCCTGACCTCGCCGCGCAACCGCTGCCGCAGCTCCTCGAGGTCCTTGCCCTCGCCAAGGCTGTTGTCCTTCTCGTCCACCACCCGGAAGGTGATCCGCAGGTGGTCCGGCACGGACTCGGGCTGCCAGGCGTCCTGCGGCACGACCACCCCGCGCAGCCGCTCCAGCTCGGCGCCGAGCGCGTCCACCAGTGGCCCGTCCGCGGGGGTGATCCGCTGCAGCACCTGCCGGGCGTGATCCGGCGCGGGCACGAAGTTGCGGCGCAGTTGCTTGGGCAGGGACTTGATCAGCGCGGTGACCAGTTCCTCGCGCAGCCCGGGAACCTGCCAGTCGAACCCCTCCCGACCGACCTGGTTCAGCACCGCCAGCGGCAGGTGCACGGTCACGCCGTCGGCGTCGGTACCTGGCTCGAACTGGTAGGTGAGCGGGAACTCCAGTGCGCCCTGTTTCCAGGTGTCCGGGTAGTCGGCCTCGCTCACCCCGCCCGCCGTGGCGTTGATCAGCATGGACTTCTCGAAGGTGAGCAGGTCCGGTTGCTCGCGGCGGGTCTTCTTCCACCAGCTGTCGAAATGCCGTGCCGACACCACCTCGGCGGGGATGCGCTGGTCGTAGAACTCGAACAGGGTCTCGTCGTCGACCAGGATGTCGTGCCGGCGTGCCCGGTGCTCCAGGTCGGAGACCTCGTCCAGCAAGGCGCGGTTGTCGCGGAAGAAGCGGTGGTCGGTCTGCCAGTCCCCCTCCACCAGCGCGTGCCGGATGAACAGCTCACGGGACAGCTCGGGATCGATCTTCCCGTAGCTCACCTTCCGCCCGGTCACCAGCGGAACCCCGTACAGGGTCACCCGCTCGTTGGCCATCACCGCGCCGCGCTTGCGTTCCCAGTGCGGCTCCGAGTAGGTGCGCTTGACCACGTGGCCGGCGAGCGGTTCCACCCACTCGGGCTCGATCCGGGCCACCACCCGAGCCCACAGCCGCGAGGTCTCCACCAGCTCGGCCGCCATCACCCAGCGCGGCTGCTTCTTGAACAGCCCGGAACCGGGGAACACCGCGAACCGGGTGCCCCGCGCGCCGAGGTAGTCCCCCTTGGCCGGGTCCTTGAGCCCGATATGCGAGAGCATCCCCGCGATCAGCGCGGTGTGCACCTGCTGGAAACTCGCGGCCGAGTTGTTCGGGGTGACACCCAGTGGCTTGGCCAGCCTGGTCAGCTGGCCGTAGATGTCCTGCCACTCGCGGACCCGCAGGTAGTTCAGGTACTCGGCGCGGCACAGCTTGCGGAACTGATTGCCGGACAAGGCTTTCTGCTGCTCGGTCAGGTACTCCCACAGGTTCAGGTAAGCCTGGAAATCGGAGTTCTTGTCGGTGAACCGGGCATGCTTCTGGTCGGCGGCCTGCTGCTTCTCCGCGGGCCGCTCCCGCGGGTCCTGAATGGACAACGCGGCGACGATGATCATGGCCTCGCGCACGCAGCCGTCCTCGGCGGCCTGCAACACCATCCGGCCGAGCCGCGGGTCCACCGGAAGCTGCGCCAGTTGCCTGCCGGTCCTGGTCAGCTTCTGGCGCGCCTCGGCGCCGGGGTCGAACGCGCCCAACTCCTGCAGCAGGTTGACCCCGTCGGTGATCTGCCTGCGATCCGGCGGTTCCACGAACGGGAACGCGCCGATATCCCCCAGTCCCAGCGAGGTCATCTGCAGGATGACCGAGGCGAGGTTGGTGCGCAGGATCTCCGGATCGGTGAACTCCGGCCGGGACGCGAAGTCGTCCTCGGAGTACAACCGCACGCAGATACCGTCCGAGGTCCGGCCGCAGCGGCCCTTGCGCTGGTTGGCCGAGGCCTGGGACACCGGTTCGATCGGCAGGCGCTGCACCTTGGTGCGGTGACTGTACCGGGAGATCCGCGCCGTGCCGGGATCGATCACGTACTTGATCCCCGGCACGGTCAGCGAGGTCTCCGCGACGTTCGTGGCCAGCACGATCCGGCGCCCGGTGTGCGACTGGAACACCCGGTGCTGCTCGGCCGAGGACAGCCGCGCGTACAGCGGGAGCACCTCGGTGCTCGGCAGGTTCAGCGCGGTCAGCGCGTCCGCGGTGTCCCGGATCTCCCGCTCCCCGGAAAGGAACACCAGGATGTCCCCCGACCCCTCGGCGATCAGCTCACCCGCCGCCTCGCAGATGGCCTGCACCTGGTCGCGGTCCGGGTCGGCGTCCGGGTCTTCGGGGTCGACCACCGGGCGGTAGCGCACCTCCACCGGGTAGGTGCGCCCGGAGACCTCGATGATCGGCGCGTCCCCGAAGTGGCGGGAGAACCGCTCGGGGTCGATGGTGGCCGAGGTGATGATCAGCTTGAGGTCCGGGCGGCGCGGCAGCAACTGCTTGAGGTAACCGAGCAGGAAGTCGATGTTCAGGCTACGCTCGTGCGCCTCGTCGATGATGATCGTGTCGTACTGGCGCAGCATCCGGTCGTGCTGGATCTCGGCGAGCAGGATGCCGTCGGTCATCAGCTTGACCAGGGTGTCGTCCCCGCCCCGGTCGGTGAAACGCACCTTGTACCCGACCGTGGAGCCCAGTTCGGTCCTCAGCTCGGACGCCACCCGCTCGGCCACCGTGCGCGCGGCCAGCCTGCGCGGCTGGGTGTGCCCGATCTGGCCGCGCACGCCCCTGCCGAGCCCGAGGCAGATCTTGGGCAACTGGGTGGTCTTGCCGGAGCCGGTCTCCCCCGCGACGATCACCACCTGGTGGTCCCGAACCAGCTCGGCGATGTCCTCCTTGCGCTGGCTGACCGGCAGCTCCGCCGGGTACTCCAGCTTCGGCACCGCGGCGATCCGGTTACGCACCCGCAACTCGGCCGCGTCCACATCGGCCGCGATCTCCGCGGCGACCGCGGCGTGGTCCCTCGCCTTGCGCGCACCGTCGATGCGCCGCCGCAGCTTGTGCGCGTCCCGCGCGGTCAGCTCGCGCAGCCGAGGGCGCAGCTCATCAAGGGGAGATCGAGTAGACATACGGCCTCCACCATAACCGCGCCGCCCAGCGGTTATCCGCCGCCAGTGGTCAAGACCGCCGCAGCGAGTCGGCACCGAGATCGGCCGGCGTCCGGTTGCCGGACAGCCCCATGGTCAGGTCGAGGTCGGCGAGCACGCTGCGCAGCACGTGCCGCACCCCGTCCTCACCGCCCAGCGCGAGCCCGTAGACGTAGGGCCTGCCGAGCAGCACCGCCCGCGCGCCCAGCGCCAGCGCCTTGAGCAGGTCGGCGCCGGACCGCACGCCCGAGTCGAACAGCACCTCGATCCGGTCGCCCACCGCGCCGGCGATCTCCGGCAAGGCGTCCAGCGCGGCGATCGCGCCGTCCACCTGGCGACCGCCGTGGTTGGACACCACGATCCCGTCCATCCCGGCGTCCGCCGCGCGGCGAGCGTCGTCCACGTGCTGGATGCCCTTGAGCACGATCGGGCCGTCCCAGTGCTCGCGCAGGAAGGGCAGCGCGTTCCAGCTCCGATCGGCGCCGGTGACCAGGGAGATCCACCGCAGGATGGCCGCGGGCGGGTCCTCCTCGGGGCTCTTGTCCAGTAACGCGCGAAAGGCGGGATCGGAGAACGGCACGGCCACGCCCTCACCGCGCAGGAACGGCAGGTAGGCCCGGTCCAGGTCGCAGGGTCGCCACGCCAGGGTCCAGGTGTCCAGGGTGACCACCAGGGTGGTGTAGCCGGCTTGCTTTGCCCTGCCGAGGATGCTCGCGCAGACATCGGGGTCGTGCGGCCAGTAGAGCTGGAACCAGCGCGGGCCGTCCCCGCTCGCCGTGGCGACCTCCTCGATCGTGCTGGAGGAGGCCGTGGACAGCACCATCGGCAGGCCGAGCCCGGCCGCGGCCCGCGCGGTCGCCCGCTCCGCCTCCGGATGCATGATCGACTGCACCCCGACCGGGGCAAGCAGCAACGGGGCCGGCATCTCGGTGCCGAGCACCGTGGTGGAAAGGTCCCGCTCGGTCGCGTCGGTCAGCATCCGCGGCACGATCCGCCAGCGGTCGAATGCCTCCCGGTTGGCCCGCGCCGTGGCGCCGGTGCCGGCCGCGCCCGCCGCGTACCAGAACGGGCCCGGCTCCAGCAGCTCCCGCGCCGCCTCCTCCAGCTTCGTCGGGTCGGTGGACAGCAACGGGGTGGCGCCCTGGTACCCCTGGAGATAGATCTCGTTCTGGTAGCCACCGAATCGCTCGCTCACCCAGACCTCCAACGGACGGAACCGACCATACCGGCCGGTATCCTACGGGTCGGGGTACCACCGCACCGGCGTCGGCGGCACCAGCCCGGTCATCAGCGTCGCGGGCCGCACGCTCATATCGGTGAGCAGGTTCACGGTGGCCTGCCGCAGCACCGTCGAGGTGTTGTCGCCGCCCGCCTGGTAGGTGTTGGCCGCGTCCACCCCCAGCGCCCAGTTGACCGTTCCGGTGCCGAAGGTGATCCCGCCCGCGGAACCCGATGGCTGCACTACCAGCCGGTGGGTGACCCGGCCCGAGCCGTACTCGTCACCCGCGTCGGTGAGCACCAGCGCGTTCACCTGGTAGGTGGCGCTCGAGCAGTAGGTCGCCTCGGGATGCGGGTCGGCGAGGTACCGGCCGCCGGTGGTGGAGACGCCTTCCGGGCCGTAGGTGTCCCACTCGAACCCGAGGATCTGGCCCGGCGAGGTCCACGATCCGGAGCTCAGCTCGGCGACCGGGGTGTCACGCCACAGCGGGGTCGCCGAGTAGCCGCCCGCCACCGGCACCACGACCGGGCGGAAGTCCGGGCCGTTCACGCAGAAGATGGTGCCGGTGAAGCGGTTCTCCGGGTCGTCGCCGCCCTCGCCGGAGCCGTCCGGGTCCCGCCAGGTTCCGGTCCACTCCGGACGGTTGCCGCCGCGGCCGTTGATGGTGGACTTCTGGCACTCCCACCGCCGGGGCCGGCCCTCGTCGTCGCGGCGGTCCCCGACGGCACGCCAGAACACCTCGTTGCCCGCGCAGCTGAACACGCTCAGCCCGCGTTCCTTGGCCGCCTCCCACCCGGACCGCATATCCGCCGACCAGTACTCGTTGTGGCCGACGAACATGGCGGCGGACACCGTCCGCAACAGGTCACCGTCCGGGTCGCCTGCCGCGTCCAGGCAGGAGTAGTACTTGACGTCGTAGCCGTTGCGTTCCAGGAACCGGACCATCGGGTACTCGCCGGTGAAGAAGTTGCTCCACCGCACGGCGCCGTACCGTTGCCCGGTGTTGGCCGCGGCCCGGTTCACGATCGGCCGGTCGTAGTGGACGTAGCGGGCACAGTCGACGGAGTACTGGTTGATCGCGGTGCCGAGGTAGAGGCTGTTGCCGGCCAGCAGCGCGTCGCCGAGGCCGCCGAAGGCGTTGTAGGCCTGCCACGTGGAGTCCGCAGGCATCACCATCAGGTCCGCGGTACGGGCGTCGTCCCGCAGCACGAACGGCACATGGCTGGCACCGCCGCCTTCCCGTTCCAGCCGCAGCAGGTAGATCCCGCTCGGTGCCCAGTGGGGCGGGTCCCAACTCAGGGTCACCGCCCAGGTCGAGCAGTCGGCCGAGGCCGGGGCGTGCCCGGGATCGGCATTGCCCGGCGCCGGCTGCGACCGCGCGGCGGCGAGTTGCGCGGCGTCCGGGGTGAGCACGTCGAGCAGCCGCGCACCCTCCCCGCCGTACCAGCCCAGCCGGTACACCCGGGCCGACCAGTCCGCGCCGCCCTCCTGGGCGATCTTGAACTCGACCGGCCGGTCCCGGTTGGCGCTGAACCCCTCGGCGAAGCCCTGCAGGCTCGCGATGCCACCGAGTTCGGGGTCGACGAGGTCCCATTCGGCGCGTGCGGTTCCGGGCAGCGCGTTCTCCGCTGCGACGATCGTGTGGTGCCGCGAGACGCTGACCGCGGCGGTGGCACTGCCGCCGCCGGAGGCGGTGACGGTACACCGCACCACCGCGAGCCCGGGGGTCGCAGGCGCGGTATAGCCGGGTGTCGCGGTGTCCACATCGGAGAGGCTGCCTCCGCCGGAGGTGATCCGCCAGGCGTAGCCGGTGATCGTCTGCCCCTCCGGCGCGCTGGCCCGCACGTCCAGGCCGACCGACCCGCCCACCAACACCGGCCGGGCCGTACCCGCGGTGACCGTGGGTTCCGCCGGACCGCCGGAGCCGGTGGCGTAGCTGGCCAGGATCCGCGCGTGCGACACCACGTTCCCGTTCCAGGTCACCGCGGTCTGGTACGGGGTGACCCCGTCCACGGTCGCCTCGAGTACGGCGAGCGCGTGGCTGGGGTTGTCCGCGCCACCGGTGACCTGCAGGTCGGCCAGCTCGGTGAACCCGGAGAGCCAGGAGCTCACCGAGCGGGACGGCGCGCCGTCCGTGCCCCCGCCGACGCTGGCGATCAGCAGCCGCTCCCCGGGAGCCGGAATCAGCTCGGGGGTACGAGCGGTGCGGGTGGCCACCCAGACGGCCTGCTCGGCGGCGACCGCGTCGAACTCGCCCCCGGCGATCTCCAGTGCCACCCAGGCCAGCTGGCTGGCGGTGCCCGCGGTGAACTCCCACTCGGCCGCACCGTCCCCTGCCTTGTCGAACAGGTAGTGGCCGAGCCAGTTGACCGTACGGTCCCGCCGCGTCCACCCGGCAGGGGTGCCGAGCGTGGTGTTGCCCGCGACCGCCACGACGACCCGATTGCCCGGGTCCGTCGCGGCGGGCAGGGTCACCGTGACGCCGGCGTCGCCGTTGACCGAACCTGCTTCCCATTGCACCACCGGCACAGCTCAAGCCCCTCTCCGCGTGACCGGTGACCGAGATTACAAGCCCAGCTCCCCCAATCGTGTGCTGATTCGTGAATCCGTGGAGACCACCGGGGATTCCTCGCGCACCCACGGATCGCCGCCGAAGTAGCGCTGGAAGATCTTCTCCGCGGTGCGAGTGGCCAGCGCCTGCGTGGTCAGCGTCGGGTTCGGCCCACCGAGGGCGTTGGCAAGTGCCGAGTTGTCCGCGATGAACAGCCGTTTCACCGCGCGGGCCTCGGCATTGGTGTCCAGTACCGAGTTCCGTTCCGACTCGCCCATCCGCATCGAGGACTGCACGTGCAGGATCAGCGGGGCCCAGTCGATCCGGTACACCTTCTTCGCGCCCGCGCCGCGCAACAGCTCGGCCGCCTTGCGGGCCATGAACTCGCGGTTGCGGTTGGTACGGGCGGTGCGGTTGCGCTGCCGGAAGGTGACCTTGGGGATCGGCCCGTTCTCGTCGGCGGGCAGTGCGGACAGGGTCACCCGGTTATCCGGCTCCACATCGTCGTCGGTGATCACCAGGACGCTCAGCAGCCGGTCCAGCCCGCCGGAGATCAGTTCCTTGAACTCCGGGCCGATCACCCGGCCCGCGGGCCCGTCCCACGGCCCCGTGGCACCGCGCCCGTTGGTGTACTGGCCGCGGATCCCGCTGTCCGAGAGGGTGGTCGCGAAGGCGTTCAGCGCCGGCGGCAGGCCCACGTTCTCCAGGCCGCCGTAGGGCGGGAAGTCCAGCCGCGCGGCCGAGCCGACCCCCTTCGGGTTGCCGGTGTAGTCGTCCATCGAGCCGACCACCCAGTCGAAGAAGTGGTCGGTGTAGCCGCGGCCGACCCAGTCGTTCGGGTTGGGCAAACCGCTGTTGAACCACAGCCTCGGGTTCTCCGTGCAGCCACCGGCCATCACCACGACCTTCGCCTGCTCGCGATGTTCGGCTCCGGACTCGTTCTCCCGCCAGGTCACCCCGGTGGCGGTGAGCGCGCCACCGCGGGACTCGGCATGAATCCGCGTGACGTAGGCGTCCGCGATCAGCTCGACCGGCCGCCCTCCGGAAGCCCAGGCATCCGCGGTCAGGGCCATCGGCACGTAGCTGTTGTCGGTGGAGCGTTTGGCGAACTGGTTGCGGGGCGCGCCGATCGGCCGCATGCAGCCCTGGAAGCAGTAGCCGCAGTGCGTGCAGCCGGTGGCCTGCGGGTAGGTCAGCAGGTTGCGGTCGGTGGTCCGCCCCGCGTTGCCGCCCGGCTGCAGCACCGCGTTCTCCTGCGGCCGGTAGGAGGGTCCCAGGGTGGTCTTGGTGGTCTGCACCGGCAGGCCGAGGGTTTCGCAGCCCCGGAAGAAGGTCTGCTCCTTGGCCCCCATCGCCGCCGTCATCACCGGCGCGGTGGCCTCCACCCACTCGAAGTAGGGCACCATCTCCCCGTAGGAGAACGGGAACCGGTGGTTGACGTCGTACTCGGCGCGGTCCGGCTTGTCGTAGTCGTTGAACACCCCGGGGTAGGCGCGCGGGTAGTTGCCGTAGAAGTGCTGGGTGGTGCCGCCGACCCCGGACAGCTGCCAGACGAAGGAGTTCTGCGACCACTCCCGGAACCACGCCGGGCGGGAACGGTCCTCGGGGCCGAGCCGGAAGTAGCCGCTCAGCGGGTTGTTCGCGTCGTTCTCGAAGCTGGTCCACTGCTCGCGGGGATCGGCGTGCCGTGGCCCGGCCTCCAGTAGCAGCACGTCCAGGCCCTTGGCCGCCAGTTCCTTGGCCACGACCGGGCCGCCACCCCCGGCCCCGATGATGATCACGTCGCGCATCAGTCGTGCACCTCCGTCCGCCCCTGGTAGTAGCCGATGAAGTCGTCCCAGCCCTCCACCGGACCGTCCGGCTGGTAGCCGGTCAGTTGCCAGCCGACCGGGCGGCCGGTGAGCTGCTTGGTGCGCTCGTCGAACACCGCGTACTCGGTGTACGCGCCGAAGGTGGCGAACTCGATGAGCGCGCCGCCGAGGAACTTCAGCAGGCCGGAGACGGAGTGCTTGAGCGGCTCGGGGAAGTGCACGTCCAGCAGGGCGACGAGATCGGAGTCCGGACCCTCGAGTAGCTGGAACACCCGCGCCTTCTCGGCGTAGGACAGCCGGGCGAACGGGGAGAGGAACGGCCCGTTCACCGCCAGCGGGTTCACCTGAGTGGCCAGCAGGTTCAGGGTCGAGGCGATCGGCAGGGACAGCGGAAGGGTCGCGTCGTTCTCCAGCAACGCGCGCAGTGCCTTGTCCAGGGTGCCGAGCTGGACCGGCAGCAGGTCGAGGCCGGGCAGTTCCACCCCGGTGTCGGCGAGGCCGGTGGCCAGTGCCGCGCCGATCGGCTTGGCGAGCTGGTCCGGGAACGGGACGAAGTTGTCCAGCGCGTTCATCAGGAAGTCGGTGCCCTCGGCCTCCAGCGCACCAGGCGTGTCGCTGGGCGTGCCCTGCGCGGCCGAGTACCGGTCCTTACCGGGCACGACGAAGACGGTCAGGCCGTTCAGGGTGTCCCTGGACAGCTCCGCAAGCACCGGACGGAGCAGGCCGACCACCCCGGACAGCGGATCACCTTCGGCGGCCGGGACGGCAGCCAGTGCGCTGCGCGGCAGCAGGCCGCCGGCGCCGACGGCGGCACCGAGCAGGCCGATGCGCGCCAGGAACGCCCGGCGCGCCAGCGGGGGTTTGGAGTTCATCGTCGCTTCTTTCGCGTGGTGGAGTAGCCAATCCGACACACTGTGCTTATCAGCCGAATGGGCCAGTAGCACTAGGCCGAATGCCCAAAATGTCCCGAATCGTAGTGTGCAAGCTCACAGCACTTGATCCGACACCGGGCTACTCAGCTCCGGAGCGTGTCTCGCCAGGACGCCCGAGCTGCGACGACCGCTCGCACGGGCCTGACGGCCCGCGGTCGCTGGACCGTGCCGAACAACCCTCACCCGTACGCAAGTCGTGCGCGATCAACGCGAGGGACAGCGCCAGCCCGCCCCGGTACTCGTGCGGGGCATGCCCGAGCAGACTTTCCAGCCTGCGCAACCGGTTCAGCACGGTATTGCGGTGGCAGTACAACCGCGCCGCGGTGGCCGCGGCGGAGCGGTTGGTCTCCAGCCACGCGGTCAGCGTCTCCAGCAGCACCGCGCACTCGGCGGCAGGCAGCCGTAGCAGCGGACCGAGCACCACCTCCACCAGCCGGTCGGCCAGCTCGGGCGAGCGTGCCACGAGCGCCTCCGGGAGGCGTTCGTCCAGCACGGCCAGGCCCGCCTCCCCCGGCGGCAGCGTGCGCAGCGCGAGCAGGGCGAGGTCGTGTGCCGTACCGACCTCGCCGAGCCCGTGCACGTCCGGGCTGACCCCGACCCTGGCCCGCACCCCGCCACGCAGCAGTTCCAGCACCGAGCCCACGTCCCTGCGTTCCAGCGCGACCAAGCCGACCAGCGTCTGCGCCCGCGGCTGCCACACCGAGCGCACCCCGTGCACCGCGAGGGTGTCCTGCGGCGTGGCCAGGCCCGGCGTGCCGTCCGGGGCGAGATCGGCGGCCAGCACCACGTAGGAACCCTCCACCGGCAGCCCCAGCTCGGCCGCGGCCTGCTCGGCGAACCCGCCCTCCTGGCCCCGGCCGCGCAGCAGGTCCTCGACCAGCGCGTGCCGCCGGTGCTCGTCCAGCCTGCGTAGCTGCACCTCGGTGTCCCGGTAGGCGCGGGCGAGCGCGGAGGATGCCTCGTCGACCACGGTCCACACCGCGGTCGCCACGTCCAGCATCTGCTCCCGGTCGACCCGCTCGTCCTCCTTGGCCATCCGCACCAGCGCGCGCCAGATCACCCGACCACCGAGGCGGTAGGAGCGCAGCACCGAATCCAGTGGCACCCGCTGCTCGGCCCGCCGGGTGCCGGTGGCCGCGGCGGCGTCGAAGGGCCGCACCCCGGCCGGCAGCCTCCTGCCGAGCAGTTGCAGTACGCGCCGCAGGTTGGTGCGGCAGGAATGGCGCAGCTCCGCCAGCGTCACCAGCGCGGCATCGTGATAGCCCGGGTTCTCGGCGAGGATGTCGGACACCAGGTCCTCGGTCAGCATGTCCAGCTCGTCGGCCAGTGCCCTGGCCATCCGCTCCGTCAGCTCGACCATCACCGTCCTCCTTGCCTCGGACCAGTATGCGTGCCGAGCGAAACTCGTTCGCACCCTGAGGGAATATTTAGTAGGGCTATGCAAGTTGGTGCCGGGCGGGACACGACTGGTGGGAGATGGATGAGCACGTACACGGAGGAAAGACCGGCAACCGACAACCGGCCCCCCAGCACCGTCCGCTACGCGCTCATCCTCGGCGGGCTCACCGCGTTCGGACCGCTGTCCATCGACATGTACCTGCCCGCACTGCCCACGATGAGCGGCGACCTGCGAGCGTCGAGCTCCACGTTGCAGCTCACCCTCACCGCGTTCTTCATCGGGCTCGCGCTCGGCCAGCTGGTGATCGGCCCGCTGTCCGACGCCTTCGGCCGGCGCAGGCCGTTGCTGATCGGGATCACCATCTACGCCACGGCCTCGGTGCTCTGCGCGCTCAGCCCGTCGGCGGAGCTGCTCATCGCCGCGCGCGGGTTGCAGGCGATCGGGGCCTCGGCCGGCATGGTGGTCGCCCGCGCCACCGTGCGGGACCTGTTCGGCGGGACCGCGATGACCCGGTTCTTCTCCATGCTGATACTGGTCACCGGGCTGGCACCGATCCTGGCGCCGGTGGTCGGCGGCCAGGTACTGAACTGGACCTCATGGCGCGGGGTGTTCCTGGTGCTCACCGGGTTCGGCGTGCTGCTGCTGATCGTCGCGGCGCTCGCGCTGCCCGAGCCGCTGCCACCGTGGCGGCGCACGCCCGCCAGGCTGGGTGCGGCGGCCCGGACCTACCTGGCGCTGCTACGGGACCGAGCGTTCCTCGGCTACGCCCTCGCCTCCGGGTTGGTACTGGCCGGCTTGTTCGCCTACATCGCGGGTTCCTCGTTCGTGCTGCAGGACGTGTACGGGCTGAGCCCGCAGCAGTACAGCCTGGTGTTCGGGGCGAACGGGATCGGGATCGTGCTGCTGGGCCAGGTGAACGGCCGGATCGTCGGCCGGTTCCCGGAACGGGTGCTGCTGCGGACCGGTCTGCTGGTCGGCGCGGCCAGCGCGCTGGCGATGGTGCTCGGGCTCAGCCTCGGGCTCGGGCTGATCGCCCTGCTGCCACCACTGTTCCTGATCATCTCCAGCATCGGGCTCACCATGCCGAACATCACCTCGCTCGCACTCACCGACCACCCGCGGACCGCGGGTGCGGCCTCGGCGCTGCTGGGGGTGCTGCAGTTCGTGCTCGGCGGGGTGGCATCCCCCCTGGTCGGGCTCGGCGGAACCTCCTCGGCACTGCCGATGGCGTTGATCATGGCGAGCTTCGGGCTACTCGCGCTGCTGGTGTACAGCCTGATGACCCGGCGCGGGGCGGCGCAGCCGTTGCCCGCGACGGCGTAGCTCAGCCGGCCTGGCCTGCCAGTTCCGCCAGGTCCGCGTGCCGGAGGCGGTCGGCATCGACCGGGATCTGCTGGTCCACCAGCGCCTGGAGGGCGTCCCCGTGCTCCCACACGTTCACGTTCAGCGCTGCGGTCACCTGGCCACGCACCATCCAGAAGGCGATGAACTCGCGGGTGTGCAGCTCGCCGCGGATCACCAGCTCGTCGGCGTCCGGATCGGCCAGCCCGCGGTACTCGCAGCCGAGGTCGTACTGGTCGGAGAAGAAGTACGGCACCCGCAGATACGGCTCGTGTGCCCCGAGCAGGTTGCCCGCGACATGGCCGCCCTGGTGTTTGGCGTTCGCCCAGTGCTCGACCCGCACCCGCCTGCCGTAGCGCGGGTGGAAGTGGGCGGCCACATCGCCGGCCGCGTACACGTCCGGGGCCGCGGTGCGCAGGCCCGCGTCCACCCGGACGGCGCCGTCATCGGCCAGTTCGAGACCGGCCGCGTGGGCAAGTGCCACCCGCGGGGCCGCGCCCACCGCGACCAGCACCACGTCCGCCGCGAGCTCGGTGCCGTCGCTCAGCCGGACCCCGCGCACCCCCTCCGGGCCACCGGTGAACTCGGTGACCTGCGCGCCGAGCCGCCACCGCACCCCGTGGTCGGTGTGCAGCTCGCGGAACACCGCCGAGATATCCTCGCCGAGCACGTCCCGCAGCGGGGCCGCGGCCTGGTCCAGCACCGTGACCTCCGCTCCATGCTTGCGCGCGGCGGCCGCGGCCTCGGTGCCGATCCAGCCCGCCCCGACGACCACCACCCGTTCCGCCTCGGACAGCGCCGAGCGCAGCGCGAGCGAGTCCTCCAGGCTGCGCAGGGTGCGCAGGCCGGGCAGGTCGCTACCGGGTACCGGGAGCGACCGCGGGTAGGAGCCGGTGGCCAGCAACAGCCGGTCGTAGCGGTGGTGCTCGCCCGCGGCGTCGAAGACCTGCCGGGAGCCGAGCTCGATCCGGGTGGCGGCCACGCCCGCCCGCAGGTCGATGTCGTGCGCGGCGTAGAAGCCATCCTCGTGCACCCAGTCCGGTTCGTCGGTGTCGCCCAGCAGCACCGCCTTGGACAGCGGCGGCAGTTCGTACGGGCGGTGCGGCTCGGCCGCCAGGACCAGCACGTCACCGGAATAGCCCTGCGCACGCAGGGCACTCGCCGCGGAGGCGCCGGCAAGGCCGCCGCCGATGATCACGATTCGCTCGGGTTCGGACATGGACGACTCCCTCGGCAAGAGTGGCGCACCTCACTGCGAACACCCCCGACGCTACCGCGCGGCACAGGTCGCGGGCAGCACGGCAGGCGAACGATCCGGGCGGGCAAGGAATTTCCGACAACCGCGTCACGCGGATCGGGCACCTCCGTCTCCCCTGCGCACGCAGCAGAACCCGAGACGGACGAGGGGCGATTGCCGTGACGGCGCGGGACGAATGGGCGATCAGCTGCCGAGACCTTGCCGGCAGGCGACGGGAGCTCACCGTGTTCGTGAGCAGCGACCGCGTGGTACTCGTCGCGCCACCGGGCGAGGCGGCGATCCTCGCCCCATTGGACGTCGGCAGGTTGCGCGCCGCCCTGCGGGACGCGGTGGTGGCGGCCGGGCAGCCGGCCGCGGAACTGTAACTCTGGTGACCGCTTTACCTACTAGAGAGTAGATAGTGTCATCATCTAGGTGATGACGAACTACTTCGTGACGGGGGCGACCGGATTCATCGGACGCCGGCTGGTGGCGCGGCTGCTCGAGCGGCAGGAGACCGGCACCGTGTACGCGCTGGTCCGGGAAACCTCGCGGGGCAAGCTGAGCGCGTTGGCCAGGGAATGGCCGGGTTCGGAACGGCTGATTCCGGTCACCGGTGAGCTCACCGAGGACGCGCTCGGGGTCGACGTCACGGAGTTGCGGCGGATCGACCACGTCGTACACCTCGCCGCGAGCTATGACCTCACCGCCGACGAGGCGACCAACCGTGCGGCCAATGTGGACGGCACGCGCAACGTGCTCACCTTCGCGAGGACCGTGCGCGCAGGCCGCCTGCACCACGTCTCCTCCGTCGCCGTGGCAGGCGACCATCGGGGGCGGTTCACCGAATCGGACTTCGACCTGGGGCAGGGCTTCGGTTCCCCGTACCACGCGACGAAGTTCGAGGCCGAACGGTTGGTGCGGGAGCAGGACGCCGTGCCCTACACCGTGTACCGACCATCCGCGGTGGTCGGCGACTCGCGCACCGGCGAGATGGACAAGATCGACGGGCCGTACTACTTCCTGCCCGCGATCTCGCGGCTCGCCGCGCTCCCCTCCCGGTTGCCGCTGGCCGGTCCGGACCTCGGCGCCACCAACCTGGTTCCGGTGGACTACGTGGTCGAGGCCATGGACCACCTGATGCACCACGAGGCGCCTTCCGGTGCCACCTACCACCTGGGCGCGCCGCGCCCGCAACCGTTGCACGAGGTGTACAACGCCTTCGCCGGGGTGGCGGGGGCGCCACTGATCGGGACCGCCCTGCCCGGCGCCGCCTCGACGGCGCTGCGCGCGGCAGGCGGCAGGCTCGCCGGACTCACCGCGGCCGGGATCGACCGGCTGCCCGGCGGCCGGGCCGCCCGCGCGGCCGTGCTCGCCGAACTGGGCATCCCGCTGGAGGTCCTGCCGCACCTGAGCATGGCGGTCGAGTTCGACACCGCCGCGACGGTGGCGGAACTGGCCGGCAGCGGCGTCGAGCTGCCCGCCCTGCGGGACTACGCCGGACCGCTGTACCAGTACTGGCGCGAGCAGCTCGATCCGGACCGGGCGCGACGCCGGGACCCCCGTGGTGCGCTGCACGGCAGGACCGTGCTGATCACCGGGGCGTCCTCGGGAATCGGCAGGGCGACCGCGCTACAGGCCGCGCGACGGGGTGCGACCGTGCTACTGGTAGCCAGGCGTGCCGAGGAGTTGGACGCGGTGCGCGGGGAGATCCTCGACGCGGGCGGGTCGGCGGCGGCGTACCCCTGTGACCTCACCGAGGACGGCGCGGTGGACGCGCTGGTCAAGGACGTGCTCGCCGAGCACGGCGGGGTGGACATGCTGGTCAACAACGCCGGCCGGTCGATCCGCCGCTCGGTCCTGCGGTCCACCGAGCGCTTCCACGACTTCGAGCGCACCATGGCGATCAACTACTTCGGTCCGGTCCGGCTGGCGCTCGGCCTGCTGCCCTCGATGGAGCGGCGGCGCTTCGGGCACATCGTGAACGTCACCACGCAGGGCCTGCAGACCGACACCCCGCGGTTCTCGGCATACCTGGCTTCCAAGGCAGCACTGGAGGAGTTCGGCCTGGCCGCGGGCAGGGAGACCCTTTCCGATGGCATCACCTTCAGCTCGGTCCGGATGCCGCTGGTGCGCACCGAGATGATCGCCCCCACCGGTTTGTACCGGACGTTGCCCTCCAGCAGCCCGGAACGCGCCGCCGCCCTGGTGATCAAGGCACTGGAGCAGCGACCGCAGATCGTCGACCTGCCCGAGGGACGGGCCGCCGCCCTCGCCGGCCGCACCGTCCCCCGGCTCGCCCGGCTGGCCGCCAACCTGGCGTACAACCTGGTCCCCGAATCCGCACCCGAACTGCGCCACCTCCCGCACCGCCCGCCGTTGGCCGCCCTCGCCGCCACCGCGACCCGCCTCCTCTGGCGCCGCCGCCCCTGACCTCCCCGCGCGTTGCTCCCCACGCGCGCGTGTTTGCTGCTCACGTAACCGTGTTGGCCATTCATGTAACCGAGTTTGCCGTTCGCGTTGGCGAGTTTGCCGCGCGCGGGGAAGAGATGGGGGGATGCGGGAGACGGGGCGGCTCGGGGTTGGGTCTCGGGCACGCCTTCGGCGCCCCGTGAGGCACTGGCGCACCCCGCATCACCCCTGGCAGGCCTGTTCACCAGCGCCAGCACCCCACGGAACGAGACTCTTCATCTCGCCTCGACCTGGTTGTTTCGAACACACATTCGGGTGAAAACCAATCAGTAACACCACATCCAGAACATTCCCCTCGAGTATTTCGATATCATTGAGGGCGTGGAAAGATACCGTTCCGACCCACATACGGATCCCCCGGACGACGACAGAACCCCCGCGGACATACTGGATACTTTGGAAGCCAACGAGCGGGTGATCGCTCGGGCCGAGGCGCGGAGGGCGGTGGTGCTACTGGCCCGGTTCGCCCGGGAGGGTGGGGTGCGGGAGTCGGTGGTGAAGGAGGTGGCCGGGCGGGTGTGTACCCGGCCATCCGACGGATCTGGGACGCACTCGGTATCGGCCCACGGCGGCGTTGGATGAGTTCGTGCGAGTACGCGACCGCGAATGCCGAGGCATCGGATGCCACCGACCCACCCAACGCTGCCAGAACGACCACACCACCGGGTGAGCCCAAGGCGCCACCACCAACGCGAGGGAGTTGGTCGGGTACCGCGAACGAGATCACCACCTCAAAAACCTACCCGGATGGACCTACAAAGTCACTGACAGCACACCCACCATCACCACACCCCACGGCGACGTACACACCAACCCACCCCAACCCCTCCACAAACCCCTCACCCCAGACGACACCCCACCCTTCTGATGGCTCAGGCGAACAGGAACTCCAGTTCGTCCGGCTCCTCGTAGGAACGGCGAGAAAGGTCGGCGGTGGCCAGATCGACATCCACCTTGGGCACCGGCTGCGGACGCTCGCATATCACGAACGCGGTGGCGCAGTAGTCGTCGATCCGCTCGAAGAGTCCGCTGGCGATCACCGGGCCATCGTGCAGCCGCTGGATGCCGTTGCCGGCTACCTTGCCTTCGGCGATCGCTCGCTCCAACCGGTCTTGCTCACCTTCAAGAAAGTGGTCGGCGCCGATCTGCTGGATGGTGACCCGCAACTGGTCGGTGAACACGATCGGATCCAGTACATGCCAACGGTAGCAGCCAACGAACTCCGGCAATGTTCCCAAACCGGACCCGGGCTCGCGCACCTCGAGCGGGACGCCGCCGTAGGGCGCGTGATGCGGACCCATCCCCCAGGCCGTGCCGACGTAGTCCTCGAGGCCGGTGCCGCAGATGGTCGGAAGCTCGGTGTCACCGTCCCGGTAGGCTTTCACCTCGCCCTCGCCATACCATGTTCCAGGGTCCAGCGGGCGCACGCCCAGCACGCAACCGAGGAACCGCCCAGGCCCGGTCAGCCCCTCGCAGATCACGAAATCCTCGCGCGGCACCGTGGGGTTCTGCCGGCGGAAGCTCGCGTGCAGCCTGGCCGTCCCCGCCGTCTCCTCCAGGGTGTAGTCCACCTGGTAGTACAGCTTCACCGGCCGCGAAGAACCGTTGACGAACTCCGCGCGGAACCGGTCGCCGAAGGCCATCGGAATGAAGCTGTTGCAGCCACGCGCCTCCTGGATACTGGTCAGCGCGCTGGCGAAACCGACCGGCCTGCCGTGTGGCGCACCGAAGAAGTCCAGGCAGGGAACCGAGATGCTCGGCTCGTCCAGGTCGTCGTAGAACACCTCCAGGCAGAGCGCCCGGTTCTGCTCAGGTGGACCCGGGGGGAAGGTCATCCACACGTGCCGCACGGTTCCCGGGCCACGCAGATCGGCCAGCGTCACCCGCTCCCCCGGCTGGATGTCCCGGCTGGGCGCGCCCTTCCGGCCTGCCGCCGCGGTGCCACCGGCGCCACGCGCGCCGGTGGGGTTCTCGAAGGTGGCCGCCCGGGAATCGAGCTCGGTGGGAACGCGCGTCAGATCCGTGACATCGACCATGCACGCAACGTATCAGCGGATGTGCAGCCGGCGAAAAGGGCCGGGCAACCGCTCATGCGCCGAGCAGGCCCTTCGCGATGTGGGTCACCTGGATCTCGTTGCTGCCCGCGTAGATCATCAACGACTTCGCGTCCCTGGCCAGTTGCTCCACCCGGTACTCGGCCATGTAGCCGTTGCCGCCGAAAAGCTGGACCGCCTCCATGGCGACCTCGGTGGCCGCCTCCGAGGAGTACATCTTCATCGCCGAGGCCTCGGCGAAGGTCGGCAGGGTGCCCGCGCGCAGCATCTCGATGGTCCGGAAGACCATGTTCTGCACGTTGAGCCTGGCGACCTCCATCTTCGCCAGCTTGTACTGGATCAGCTGGAAGCGTCCGATCTCCTGACCCCACAGGGTGCGGCTGTTCGCGTAGTCCACGCACAGCCGGTGACACTCGTTGATGATCCCGAGCGACAGCGCGGCGACGCCCATGCGCTCGAAAGAGAAACTCTCCCGCGCGCTGTCCTTCCCGTCGCCGCCCTTGTGCTCCTCGGTCTCGCCAAGTAACCGGTCCTTCCCCAGCCGGACGTTGTCGAAGAACAGTTCCCCGGTCGGCGAGGAGTTCATACCCATCTTCTTGAACGGCTTGGACTGGATGAGACCGTCCATTCCGGAGTCCAGCACGAAGGTGAGCACCTTGCGGTCCCGCACCGGGGCGCCGTCACCCTCATCCAGCTTGGCGTAGACGACGATGGTGTCGGCATACGGACCGTTCGTGATGAAGGTCTTCCGCCCGTTGAGGACATAGGAGTCGCCGTCCCTCCGGACATAGGTCTTCATCCCACCGAAGGCGTCCGAACCGGAGTCCGGCTCGGTGATCGCCCAGGCGCCGACCTTGTCGAAGGTGGCCAGGCCGGGCAGCCAGCGTTCCTGCTGCGCCAACGTCCCCCTGGACAGGATGGTGGCCCCGGTGAGCCCGATGCTGACCCCGATCGAGGCCACGATGCCGAGACTCACCCCGGCCAGCTCGCTGATCGCGATCAGCGCCATGCCCTCCTGGCCGCCGAGCCCGAACCCGAGGCCGTCACCGGAGGACTTCGACTCCGCTGCCTCCCTGGCTCGGCGGCTGTCCAGAAGCTTCCCGACAGCCTCCCGTGCCATGGTGTCCACGCCGAAGGACGCGAACAGCTTGCGGATGACCTCGTACGGCGGTAGCTCGCCGCTCTCCAGCGCGTCAGCACGCGGCCGGATCTCCTTGTCGACGAACTCCCGGACCGCGTCCCTGATCAGCAGATCGGTCTCGGACCACTCGATCATGAATCCACCCCTAACCCGGCAGGCGCTCGGCGATGTCGTCGATCCGCCACGGCCCCTCGGTTTCGATCGTCTTCACGTCGTGCCAGCCGGCGAGCTCGGAGATCGCCTCGCCCTGCACGGCGAACACCTTGCCGCTGATCGGGCACTTCTCCGTGGCGAGGTAGGCAACCAGCGGGGAGATGTTGGCCGGGCTGAACGCGTCGAACTCGCCCTCCTCCACCTCCTGCGCGAAGATCGCCCCCATTCCGGGGGTGGCCAGGGTGAGCCGGGTACGCGCGATCGGCGCGATCGCGTTCACCCGCACCCCGTAGCGCTCCAGCTCCCCGGCGGCGACCAGGGTCAGCGCCGCGATACCGGCCTTGGCCGCGCCGTAGTTGGCCTGCCCGGCGTTCGGCATCGTGGTACCGGAGGCCGAGGCGGTGTTGATCACCGAGCCGGCCACCTGCTCGCCCGCCTTGGCACGCGCCTTCCAGTACGCGGCGGCATGCCGCAGCACGGCGAAATGCCCCTTCAGGTGCACGTTGATCACCGCGTCCCACTGGGACTCCTCCAGCCCCGCGATGAACCCGTCGCGCAGGATGCCCGCGTTGTTCACCACCACGTCGAGCCGGCCGAACTCGGAAACGGCCTGCTCCACCAGCGCGCCGGCACCGTCCCACTCGGCCACGTTGTCGGTGTTGGCGACCGCCGTGCCACCCGCGGCCGTGATCTCGTCGGCCACCTCCCGCGCCGGGCCGGAATCCGCGCCACTACCGTCGTTCCCGCCGCCGAGGTCGTTGACCACCACGCGGGCGCCCTCGGCCGCGAACAGCAACGCGTGCTCGCGGCCGATTCCCCGCCCGGCGCCGGTGACCACGGCGACGCGCCCGTCCAAAGCTCCCATGGTGCTTCCTCTCAGTCCGCCACGACGGCAAGGCCGTCCTTGATCACGAGTTCCTCGCCTGCCGTGGCCTCGAACGCGTAGTTGACGCCCCGCTCCGGCCGCCCGGCCCGCCAGATCCGGGTGGTGATGTCCTGCCCGGGCAACACCGGTTTGGCGAACCGCACGGCGAGCCGCTTCAACCGCTCGCCGCGCCCGCCCGCGACCTCGGTCAGCACGGCCCAGGAGGTGAACGCCATCGTGCACAGGCCGTGCGCGATGATCCCGGGGAAGCCGGCCGCCTTGGCGATCTCCTCGTCGAGGTGGATCGGCATCGGGTCGCCTGCGGCCGGGCCGTACCGGAAGGTCTGGTCGGTGTCCACATGCTGCTCGACCCGCGCCACCGGGTGGTGCTCGCGCAGGGACTCGTCGAACTTGTGCTCCGGGGCGAGGGTGCCCACCGGCGCACCGGCGTCGAACTTGCGGAAGAACGCGGTCACGTACTGCTCGTTGACCAGCTCCCCACCCTCGGTGCGACATTCCAGGTAGATCGCCGAGCGGGTGCCGTTGGGCAGGCCCTGGTAGCCGATCATCTTCCCGCGCGAGACCAGCTTGTCCCCCGGTTTCAGCGGCCGGTGGAAAAGGAAATCCTGCTCCCCGTGCACCAGTCGCGGGATCAGTTCGACCGGAACCACCTCCAGCGCGGGCTCCATCAACGCCTGGAAGACCGGGACGATGGCGAACACCGGGGGCGCGAGCTCGCCGGCCAGGTGCTCCTCGATGGGGTCGTTGGTGGCCTTGGCATACTCGATGATCCGCTCGCGGGTCACCTCGAACCGGTGTTCCTCGGTCCAGCTGTCCAGCCCGCTGGGGTCGAAGCTCAGCTCCTCATCAGCCATGGCGATCAGCCCAGCAGTTCCTTGAGCTTCTCCATGGATCGGTCCAGGTTCTTCTTCCCGTCCTTCTCCACGGCCTTGCCCAGGGCGCCCACGATCATCTGACCGGTGAACTCGGCGTCGATGGTGGCCTGCGAACCGCCGGGCGCCTCCTGCACGGACAGGTCGAACCGCACCTTCACCCCGGCCATCCCGGTACCGGAAATGGACAGTGTGGACGGTGCCTCGTAGGCGTCCACGGTCCACTCGATGGTGTTCGGCATGCCCATCATGGTGACCACCTCGGTCACCTTGCTGCCCTCCTTGAACTCCGAGGGCACCTCGCCCTTCCACTTGGTGTGGATGGTCAACCATTTCTCGAAGTTGTTCGGGTCGGAGAAGACCTCCCACACCTGCTCCGGTGTTCCGGGAAGGTCGACCGAAGCATTGATCTGACCCATGACGTCCTCCTGTCGGTTCGTGCGGTGGATGAGCTCAGCGGTCGGCCGGCCGGTAGGCGGTCACCACGACCGCGCCACCGAGTCCGATGTTGTGCTGCAGGGCGACCCGCGCACCGGGCACCTGGCGCCCATCCGCGGCCCCCCGTAGCTGCCAGGTCAGCTCGGCGCACTGGGCGAGCCCGGTGGCCCCGAGCGGGTGCCCCTTGGAGATCAGGCCCCCGGAGGGGTTGACCACCCACCTGCCGCCGTAGGTGGTGTCCCCCGCGTCGACGAGCTTGCCGCCCTCGCCCTCCGGGCACAGGCGAAGCGCCTCGTAGGTGATCAGCTCGTTGGTGGAGAAGCAGTCATGCAACTCGATGACATCCACATCGGACGGTTCGAGGCCGGACCGCTCGTACACCGTGTCCGCGGCTGCCCTGGTCATCTTGCCACCGACCAGGCTGATCGCCGAGTTGTCCTCGAAGCTGCTGCGCATATCGGTGACCATGGACTGGCCGACGATCTCCACCGCCTGCCCGGCGAGCCCGTGCCTGTCCACGAAGGCCTCGCTGGCGATGATCGCGGCGCCGGAACCGTCCGAGGTCGGCGAGCACTGCAGTTTCGTCAACGGTTCGTAGATCACCTTCGCGTCCAGGATTTCCTGCAGCGTGTAGGCATCCTGGAACTGCGCGTACGGGTTGTCGACCGAGTGCCGGTGGTTCTTCTCGCCGATCCTGGCGAACTGCTCCGGGGTGGTGCCGTAGGTGTCCATGTGCTCCCGCCCGGCCGCGCCGAACATCCACGGCGCGGGCGGCATCGCCACCTCGTACAGCTCGGCCAGCGCGAGGATGTGCCTGAGCATGGGCTGCTCGCGGTCGTCGTAGGTGCTACCCAGTGAGCCGGGTTGCATCTTCTCGAAGCCGAGCGCCAGCGCGCAGTCCACGGTGCCACTGCGCACCGCCTGCGCGGCGAGGAACAGCGCGGTCGAGCCGGTGGAGCAGTTGTTGTTCACGTTCACCACCGGGATGCCGGTCAGGCCGAGCTCGTAGACCGCCCGCTGGCCGGAGGTGGACTCGCCGTAGACATACCCGACGTAGGCCTGCTCGACCCGCGCGTAGGAGATTCCGGCATCCGCGAGCGCGAGCTCGCCGGACTCCTTGGCCATCGCCGGGTAGTCCCAGTCCGCACGGCGACCCGGCTTCTCGAACTTCGTCATCCCGACGCCGACGACATACGTCTTGGTGCTCACCGTGGGGCTCCCTTGCTGATCGGCTGTTCCGCCCTACCGGAGGTACTATAAACATACCAACCGGACTGTATGTTGACTAGCCTTCACCGCGTTCCACACCGAGGTGACGAACGCGCGGGGGCGGGGCGGGGCTGTCGATGCTAGGGAGGAGACATGAACCAGCAACTGTGGAGCGCGGTCGACGACTACTTCTCCGGCCGGCTGATCCCGCCCGATCCGGCGCTGGAGGCCGCGGTCGCGGCCAGCGCGGACGCCGGCCTGCCGTCGATCTCGGTGGCTGCGAACCAGGGCAAACTGCTCAACCTGCTGGCCAGGATGTCCGGTGCCCGCCGCATCCTGGAGATCGGCACCCTCGGCGGGTACAGCACGATCTGGCTCGCCAGGGCACTGCCGGCAGGCGGCCACCTGCTGACCATCGAGGCGGATGAGCGGCATGCCGAGGTCGCCAGGGCCAATCTGGACCGTGCCGGCCTCGTCGACCTGGTCGAGGTCCGGCTCGGCAAGGCACTGGAGGTCCTGCCCGGGATCGCCGGCCCGTTCGGCCTCACCTTCATCGACGCGGACAAGGAGAACAACGCCGAGTACTTCCGGGCCGCGCTGGAACGGTCCGAGCCGGGCGGCGTGATCGTGGTGGACAACGTGGTTCGTGCCGGACGGATCGTCCAGGAGGGAGCGCGGGATCCGGGGGTCGAGGGGGTGCACCGCCTGCATGAGCTGATCGCGGCGGAGCCGCGGGTGGACGCGACCGCGCTGCAGACCGTCGGCGGGAAGGGCTACGACGGCCTCACCATCGCACTCGTCACCGGTTGAGCAGCGGCACTCGCACCGGTGGGAAACGGCGAATCGGACGATCCTCATGGTACTTCGCCATGAAGGAGCGCCAGATCTCCGCGGGGATCGTCTCGCCGGTCACCCGCTCGTCGCCCGCGTCGCGCAGCCTGCGCTCCCGGTCGGCACCCACCCAGACGGCGGTGGCCAGCTGCGGCGTGTACCCGGCCATCCAGGCCGCGGAGTTGTCCCCGGTGCCCGCGAACCGGTGCGAGCCCGCCTTCGCCGCCGCCGGCCGCCCGCCGGGCAGGTCCGCGCCGCGCTCGCCGACCTCGCGCAGGGAGGCGGTCACCTCGGCGGCGATCCGGGCGTCCCGGCCGGGGCGCCCGGAGCCGGCACTGAACGCGGGCGTCCTGGACGGTCCGCGCTCCCAGGCCACCGCGCCGTCCTCGTCCCGCACCCTGGCCACGAAATGCGGTTCGATGCGCATACCCTGCCCGGCGAAGGTGGCGTAGGCGCCGGCAAGGTCGATCGGGCGTACGGGGTAACGGCCCACCGCGATCCCGGGGCCGATCGAGACGCCGTCCGGCTCCCGCAGGGTCGGCTCGCCGGCGACCTCCGCCGGGATGCCGGCGTCCCGGGCGGCCTTGCTGACGTTCTCCGCGCCGAAGGTCTTGGTCATCGTGACGAACGGGGTGTCGGCCGACACCCTGGTGGCCTCCCGTACCGAGCAGCGCACGGTACTCGCGCAGTCGTTCGCGTTGCGGAACTCCTCCCCGCCGAAGCTCGCCCGGTGCGGGGAGGGGAAGGTCTCGTCGATCCCACTGCCCTGCCGCAGCCCGGCCACCGTGACGAACGGGTGGAACGCCGAGCCCGGGGGCCGCGGGGTGGCCGCGTAGTCACGCACGTTCCACGAGCCGCCGTGGTAGGCGACCACGGCCCCGGTGTCCGGGGTGAGCGCGACCAGTGCGGCGCGCAGGTAGTCCGGCTGGCCGGCCAGCCGTCTCCGCACCACCCGCTCGCTCGCCGCCTGGGCACGCGGGTCGATGGTCGTCTCGATCCGCATCCCCTCCCGCCGCAGCCGGTCCAGGGACACCCCTTCCCGCCCCAGCTCGGCCAGCACCCGCTGCTTGAGGTGATGCTCGGTGTAGGTGAGCCGGCCTGCCCTGCTCTCCGCCGGATCGGCCACCTCATCGCCGGGATAGGTCATCCGCGCGCGCTCGGCCGGGTCCAGGTAGCCCCGCTCGACCAGCTTCTCCATCACGTACTCCCAGCGCTTCTTGGCGTGCGCGTGGCCGGACACCGCGGGATCGTGCACCGAGGGCGACTGGATCATGCCGGCGAGGAAGGCCGCCCGGCTCCAGCCGAGCCCGTCCTCGATGGACGTGCCGAAGTAGGCGCTGACCGCCGCGGCGGGGCCGTGCGTGTTCCGCCCGAAGGAGATGATGTTGACGTAGCTCTCGAAGATCTCCTCCTTGCGCTGCTGCTGCGTGATCTTGGTGGCCAGCACCAGCTCCTTGAACTTGCGCAGGTAGGTCGCCTGGTCCTGGCCGGTGGACTTCTTGATGTACTGCTGGGTGATCCCCGAGCCGCCGCCCACGCCGGTGAGCGCGGCCCTGGCGATCCCGGCCGGGTCGAAGCCCTCGTTCTCCCAGAACGTCGGGTCCTCCACCGCGATGATCGCGTCCCGCAGGCGTTCCGGGACCTCCGCGTACGGAACGAACCGGCGGTCCCCGTCCTCCGGTGGGAGCTTCATCAGCTCGCTGCCGTCGGCGTACTCCAGTACGACCGTCTTCTCCAGCTCGGCCAGCACCTCGTGCGGGTCACGCACGTCCCAGAGCAGGTAGCCGACCAGGAAGGCCACTGCCGGGACACCGATGGCGAGGCCGGCGCCCCAGTATCCGATCCGCCGGATCCGGCGCCAGATCCTGCTCCGGCGGCTCGGCATGGCCGCAGCCGGATCGCCCGATTCGTCCGCATCCGTCACCTTTCGACCTCCTGAGCCAGCAGGGCGTCAGTTCGCCACCGATCTCAGTACGCCGAACGGGTCAGGAAGGTTGAGCTCGTCAGCTGAGGAAACCGCGCAGCAGCGAGGCAGTGCCCTCGATGTGCTCGGCCATGGCCTGGCGGGCCGCCACCGGGTCGCCGGCAAGGATGGCGTCCACGATGGCCTCGTGCTGGGTGTTCGAATGGTCGAGGTTGGGCTCCAGCAGCGGGATCCGGTCCAGCAGCTCGTTGATCCGCATCCGCACGTCGGCGACCGCGGTGGTCAGCGAGCCGGACGAGGTGACCTCGGCGATCGCCAGGTGCAGGCGGGAGTCCCTGCGCCGGTAGTCGTCGATGTTCGCGGACCCGGTGTCGGCGAGAGTGCTGGTGAGGTGCCTGCGGTCGGCGGGGGTGAGCGTCCGGGAAGCCGCGAGCTCGGCGGCTCCGGTCTCCAGCACGTGCCGCAGGCCGAGCGCGTCCTCCAGCGCCGCGGGGTCACGCAGCCTGCCCTCGGCGCGCGGCGGCGGCAGGCTCTCGGTGACGAAGGTGCCGCCGTACCGGCCTCTCCGGGAGGTCACGTACCCGGCGTCGGCCAGCGCCCGGATCGCCTCGCGCAGGGTCACCCTGCTCACCCCGAGGCGCTCGGCCAGTTCCCGCTCCGGCGGCAGCCGCTCCCCCGCACCGACCACGCCGAGCCGGATCGCCTGCAGTAGCCGCTCGACGGTCTCCTCGAACGCGTTACCGGCACGCACCGGCCGGAACAGCGCATCGCCCGCGCTCGACCCACCGTCGGACTGCACGCTCACCGTTTCTCCCTACCTCGGCTACCCACCGAGTGTAGGCAACCTCAGCACTCGATCACGTTCACGGCAAGCCCGCCGCGCGCGGTCTCCTTGTACTTGACCTTCATATCGGCACCGGTCTCGCGCATGGTCTTGATCGCCTTGTCCAGTGCGACGACGTGGCTGCCGTCTCCCCACATCGCCATCCGCGCGGCGTGAATGGCCTTCGAGGCCCCGACGGCGTTGCGCTCGATGCACGGGATCTGCACCAGCCCGCCCACCGGGTCGCAGGTGAGCCCGAGATGGTGTTCCACCCCGATCTCGGCGGCGTTCTCCACCTGCGCCGGTGTCCCGCCGAGGACCTCGGTGAGCCCGGCCGCGGCCATCGCGCAGGCCGAGCCGACCTCGCCCTGGCAACCGACCTCGGCCCCGGAGATCGACCCGGTCTGCTTCAGCACCGACCCGAGCGCGCCCGCGGTGAGCAGGAAGGTGATCACACCCTCGTCGTTCGCGGTACGGATGAACCGGGTGTAGTAGTGCAGGACCGCGGGGATGATGCCGGCGGCGCCGTTGGTCGGTGCGGTCACCACCCGCCCGCCGGCGGCGTTCTCCTCGTTGACCGCGAGCGCGTACAGGCTCACCCAGTCCATCGCGTGCAGCGCGTCCCCCACGCCGTCCTGGGCGCGGAGTTTGTCGTGCAGCGCCTTGGCCCTGCGCGGCACCTTCAGCCCGCCGGGCAACACACCGTCGTGCTCGCAGCCGTTGCGCACGCACTCGACCATCACCCGCCAGATCTCCAGCAGGCCGGCCTTGATCTCGTCTCCTGTGCGCCAGCACAGCTCGTTACGCAGCATGATCTGGCTGATCGGCAGGCCGGATGTCCGGCACTGCTCGAGCAGGTCGGCGCCGGTGCGGAACGGGTGCGGCACCGGGGTCGAGTCCTCGACGATCGCCGGATCGCCCCGCATCCCGGACTCGTCCAGCACGAACCCGCCGCCCACCGAGTAGTAGACCCGTTCGCGCAGTACCGCACCGCCCGCGTCGAACGCCCGGAAGGTCATCCCGTTCGGATGCGCGGGTAGCGACCTGCGCCGGTGCATCAGCAGGTCCTTCTCCACCGAGAAGGCGATCTCGTGCTCACCACGCAACCGCAGCCGCCGGGACTCCCGGATGGCCGCCACCCTTTCGGGCACGGAATCGGTGTCCACCTCCTCCGGCCGCTCGCCGGCGAGGCCGAGCAGGACGGCCTTGTCGCTGCCGTGCCCGTGCCCGGTGGCGCCGAGCGAGCCGAACAACTCGGCGCGCACCCTGGTGGCGGTCGGCAACAGGCCATCGGCCGCGAGCCCGTCCACGAATGTTCGCGCGGCCCGCATCGGACCCACGGTGTGCGAACTGGACGGCCCGATCCCGATCGAGAACAGATCGAAGACGCTGATGGCCATCGTCGGCTCCTAACGTCTTGCCAGGAGGGAGCTGGCTTCTTGCGCGGCGGGGGTGTCGGTGTCCAGATGCTCCAACCCCTCCGGCAACGACTCACCCCGCCGCCGCTTGGTCTGCGCGTACAACCGGCCCGCCCGATACGACGACCGCACCAACGGACCCGCCATCACCCCCGCGAACCCCAACCGCTCCGCCACCCGCGTGTGCTCCACAAACTCCTCCGGCTTCACCCACCGATCCACCGGCAGATGCCGCGCCGACGGCCGCAAATACTGCGTAATCGTCACAATCTCACACCCCGCCCCCACCAGATCCGCCAACGCCGGCTCCACCTCATCCGGCGACTCACCCATCCCCAAAATCAGATTCGACTTCGTCACCAACCCCGCATCCCGCGCCCGCGACAACACCTCCAACGACCGCCCATACCGAAACCCCGGACGAATCCGCCTGAACAACCGCGGCACCGTCTCCACATTATGCGCCAACACCTCCGGCCCCGACGAAAACACCTCCCCCAACTGCCCCGGATCCGCATTGAAATCCGGAATCAACAACTCCACACCCGTCCCCGGATTCACCCCATGAATCCGCCGCACCGTCTCCGCATACAACCACGCCCCACCATCAGCCAAATCATCCCGCGCCACCCCCGTCACCGTCGAATACCGCAACCCCATCGCCCGCACACTCTCCGCCACCTTCCCCGGCTCCGCCACATCCAACGCCGCAGGCCGACCCGTATCAATCTGACAGAAATCACACCGCCGCGTGCACTGATCCCCACCAATCAGGAACGTCGCCTCCCGATCCTCCCAACACTCATAAATATTCGGACACCCCGCCTCCTCACACACCGTGTGCAACCCCTCCCGGCGCACCAACCCCTTCAACTCCGTGAACTCCGGCCCCATCCGCACCCGCGTCTTGATCCACGACGGTTTCCGCTCGATCGGCGTCTCACTGTTACGCGCCTCGAGACGCAACAACTTCCGACCATCCGGTGCCGCCCCGCTCATGGCAGATCCGCGTACAACGGGTGCTTCTCGGCCAGCAGCTCGACCCGGCCGCGCAGCTCCTGCTGGGTGGCGTCGTCGAAGTCGGGGCGCAGCGCGGCCGCGATGATGTCGGCGATCTCGGCGAAGTCGTCCGCGCCGAACCCGCGGGTGGCCAGCGCGGGGGTGCCGATCCGCAGGCCGGAGGTCACCATCGGCGGGCGCGGGTCGAAGGGCACCGCGTTGCGGTTGACCGTGATCCCGATGCTGTGCAGCCGGTCCTCGGCCTGCTGCCCATCCAATGTGGAGTTGACGAGGTCCACAAGAACCAGGTGTACGTCGGTGCCGCCGGTCAGCACCCGGACCCCCGCGGAAACGCAGTCCGGGTGGGACAGCCGGGCGGCCAGGGTCTTGGCGCCGTCGAGCACCCGCTGCTGCCGCTCCCGGAACTCCTCGCTCGCGGCGATCTTCAGCGCCACCGCCTTGGCCGCGATGACATGCTCCAGCGGCCCGCCCTGCTGGCCGGGGAACACCGCCGAGTTGAGCTTCTTGGCCAGTTCTTTCCTGGCCAGGATGATGCCGCCACGCGGCCCGCCGAGGGTCTTGTGCGTGGTGGTGGTCACCACGTCGGCGTGCGGCACCGGGCTGGGGTGCAGCCCGGCGGCGACCAGGCCGGCGAAGTGTGCCATGTCCACCATCAGCTTGGCGTCCACGGCGTCGGCGATCCGGCGGAACTCGGCGAAGTCGAGCTGCCGCGGGTAGGCCGACCACCCACCGATGATCAGCTTCGGCTTGTGCTCGCGGGCCAGCTTCTCCACCTCGGCCATGTCGATCTGGCCGGTCTCCTTGTCGACGTGGTACGGCACCACGTTGTAGAGCTTGCCGGAGAAGTTGATTTTCATGCCGTGCGTGAGGTGCCCGCCGTGCGCGAGGTCGAGGCCGAGGATGGTGTCCCCCGGCTCGAGCAGGGCGACCATGGCGGACGCGTTGGCCTGCGCGCCGGAGTGTGGTTGCACGTTGGCGTACTCCGCGCCGAACAGCTCCTTGGCCCGCTCGATCGCCAGTTTCTCGGTGACGTCCACGTGCTCGCAGCCACCGTAGTAGCGCCTGCCGGGGTAGCCCTCGGCGTACTTGTTGGTGAGCACGGAACCCTGCGCCTCGAGCACGCCCACCGGGGCGAAGTTCTCCGAAGCGATCATTTCCAGGGTGTTCTGCTGCCGCTTCCGCTCCTCGGCCACCGCCGCGGCGACCTCGGGATCCACAGTGGACAGATTGGCGTTGAACGAGTCCATGCTCACTCTCCTTCCTCGACGACCTTCGAGTACTCCTGCGCGTCCAGCAGCTCCGGCATGCTCTCGGTGCGCACGCGGAAAAGCCAGCCCTGCTCGTAGGGGTCGGAGTTGATCAATTCGGGCGCGTCCGCCGCGGCCTCGTTGATCTCCACGACCTCGCCGGTGACCGGGGCGTACAGCTCGCTCACCGACTTGGTGGACTCGATCTCGCCACACGGCTCACCCGCGGTGATGGTGTCCCCGACCGCGGGCAGTTGCACGAACACGATGTCGCCGAGGGACTCCGCGGCGAAGGAGGTGATGCCGACGGTGGCCACGCCGTCCGCGGCGCTCAGCCACTCGTGTTCCTTGGTGTAGCTCAGGTTCTCCGGGATGTTGCTCATCTGTCCGCTTTCCTCACTTCGCGCGCTTGTAGAAGGGCAGGGCGGCGACCTCGACCTGTTCGGGGCGGCCGCGGATGTCGACGGAGAGGCTGGTGCCCGGCTCGCTCAGCCGGGGCGGCAGGTAGGCCATCGCGATGGGGTAGCCCAGCGTCGGGGACAATGCCCCGCTGGTGACCTCGCCGACCTCCCGCTCACCGTCGAGCACACGGTAACCGTGCCGCGGCGCCCTGCGCCCGGTGCCACGCAGGCCGGCCAGCACCTGTTCGGGCTCGCTGTGCTTCTCCAGCGCGGTCCGCCCGACGAAGTCACCCGATTTGTCGAACTTCACCAGCCTGCCGAGGTTCGCCTCAAAGGGGGTCAGCCAAACGGTCAACTCGTTGCCGTACAGCGGCATGCCCGCCTCCAGCCGCAGGGTGTCCCGGCAGGCGAGGCCGGCGGGCAGCAAGCCCTGCGGCTCGCCTGCCTCGGCGACGCGCCGCCAGACGGCCGGGGCCTCGGCCGCGGGGCAGAACAGCTCGAAACCGTCCTCCCCGGTGTAGCCGGTGCGGGCCAGCAGCAACTCGTGGCCGCCCAGCACGGCGGGGGTGGCGGCGTAGTACTTCAGCGCGTCCAGGCCGCCGTCCAGCTCGACGGATTCCAGCAGGCCACGGAGGATGCCGGCGGCCCGCGGCCCCTGCACGGCGATCAGCGCGGTCTCCGCGGAGCGGTCGGTGACCACGGCGTCGAACCCGCTCGCCCGCTCGGTCAGCTCGGTCACCGCGACCGCGGCGTTGCCCGCGTTGGCCACCACCATGAAGCGTTCCTCGCCGGGGCGGTAGACGACCAGGTCGTCCAGCACGCCGCCGGTCTCGTGGCACAGCATGGTGTAGCGGGCCCTGCCCACCTTGATCCCGGCGAGGTTGCCGACCATGGCGTAGTTCAGCGCGTGCCCCGCTTCCGGGCCGGTCACCTCGATCTCGGCCATGTGCGAGAGGTCGAACTGGCCCGCGGTCTCCCTGACCGCCCTGTGCTCGGCCAGCTCACTGGAGTACCGCACCGGCATGGACCAGCCGGCGAAGTCGGTGAACGAGGCGCCGAGCTCGGTGTGCACCTCGTGCAGTGGAGACTGGGTGGTCATCCGGAAAAGCTCCTCAGTTCTCATAGGCGGAAAGCGGCGGGCAGGAGCAGACCAGGTTGCGGTCGCCGTGCGCCCCGTCGATCCGGCGCACCGGTGGCCAGTACTTGCCCTTTGCCTTCGCCTGGGGGAACGCGGCGAGCTTGCGGTCGTAGGGCAGCTCCCACTCCTGCGCCAGCATCTCCGCGGTGTGCGGGGCGCCGCGCAGCGGGCTCTGCTCCACCGGCCAGCGGCCCTCGGCCACGTCGTCGATCTCCTTACGGATCGCGATCATCGCATCGCAGAAGCGATCCAGCTCGCCGACGTCCTCGCTCTCGGTCGGCTCCACCATCAGCGTGCCCGCCACCGGGAAGGACATGGTCGGCGCGTGGAAGCCGTAGTCGATCAGCCGCTTCGCCACGTCCTCCACGGTGACGCCAGTCCGCTTGGTCAGCGGCCGCAGGTCGAGGATGCACTCGTGGGCGACCAGGTCGTGCTGGCCGGTGTAGAGCACCGGGTAGTGCGCGGACAGCCGGGCGGCCACGTAGTTGGCGGTGAGCACCGCGACCTTGGTCGCGTCGGTCAGCCCGGCGGCGCCCATCATCCGGACGTACGCCCAGGAGATCGGCAGGATCGAGGCAGAGCCGAACGGGGCCCCGGCGATCGGGCCCACCCCGGTCTCCGGGCCGGCCTCCGGCAGCAGCGGGTGGTTGGGCAGGTAGGGCGCCAGGTGCTCGCGCACCGCGACCGGTCCGACGCCGGGGCCACCGCCGCCGTGCGGGATGCAGAAGGTCTTGTGCAGGTTCAGGTGTGAGACGTCGCCACCGAAGCGCCCCGGCGAGGCGAGGCCGAGCAGCGCGTTCAGGTTCGCCCCGTCCACGTACACCTGCCCGCCCGCGTCGTGCACGATCGCCGCGAGCTCCTCGATGCCCTGTTCGTACACGCCGTGTGTGGACGGGTAGGTCACCATGATCGCGGCCAGGGTGTCCGCGTGCTCCACTGCCCTGGCCCGCAGGTCGTCCAGGTCGACGTCCCCGTTCGCGGTGCAGGCGACCACGACCACGCGCATCCCGGCCAGCACGGCGGACGCGGCATTGGTGCCGTGCGCCGAGGAGGGGATCAGGCAGACGTCCCGCTCCGGCCGGCCGTTCGCCCGGTGGTAGGCGCGGATGGCCAGCAGCCCGGCCAGTTCGCCCTGGCTGCCGGCGTTGGGCTGTAGGGACACGTTGTCGTACCCGGTGACCTCGGCCAACCAGGCGCAGAGCTGGTCGATCAGCGCGCGGTAGCCCTCGGCGTCCTCGACCGGGGCGAAGGGGTGCAGACCGGCGAACTCCGGCCAGCTGATCGGCTCCATCTCGGTGGTCGCGTTCAGCTTCATCGTGCAGGAGCCGAGCGGGATCATGCCCCGGTCCAGCGCGTAGTCCTGATCCGCGAGCCGCCGCAGGTAGCGCAGCATCGCGGTCTCGGACTGATGGGTGTGGAACACCTCGTGGGTGAGGTACTCGCCGCCGCGGGACAGTCCCCGGGGGATCGCCTCGGCCTCGGCCGGTTCGGCGTCCACCCCGAAGGCGGTGAGCACCCTGCGCAGCACGGCCCCGGTGGTGGCCTCGTCACAGGCCACCCGCACGTGGTCGGCGTCGGCGAGGCCGAGGTTGATCCCGGCCTCCCTGGCCCCGGCCACCACCGCGGCGGCCCGGCCGGGAACCCTGGCCAGCACGGTGTCAAAGAAATGCCCGTGCACGACCTCGACCCCACCCGCACGCAACGCCGCGGCCAGCCCCGCCGCCTGGGTGTGCACCCGGCGGGCGATGGCCGCCAGCCCTTCCGGTCCGTGGTACACCGCGTACATCGCGGCGAGCACCGCCGGCAGCACCTGCGCGGTGCAGATGTTGCTGGTGGCCTTCTCCCTGCGGATATGCTGCTCGCGGGTCTGCAGCGCGAGCCGGTAGGCCTGCGCACCCGCCTCGTCCACCGACACGCCGACCAGCCGGCCCGGCAACGAGCGCTCCAGCCCGGCGCGCACCGCGAGGTACCCGGCGTGCGGGCCGCCGTAGCCCATCGGCACGCCGAACCGCTGGGTGGTGCCGGCCGCGAGGTCGGCACCGAACTCGCCGGGGGCGGTGAGCAGGGTGAGCCCGAGCAGGTCAGCGGCCACGCAGTAGAGCGCACCCGCCCGCTTCGCCCGCTCGCCGACCTCGGTGTAGAAGCCGGGCTCGCGCAGTACCCCGGAGGCGCCGGGGTACTGGACCACCACGCCGAAGCAACCGTCCTCCGGCAGGTCCCCGGCCAGGTCCCGTACGTCGACCTCGAGCCCGAGCGCCTCGGCGCGGGTACGGACCACGGCGATGGTCTGCGGGAGACACTCGGCGTCCAGCACCACACGCTGGGACTTCGACTTGGACACCCGCCGCATCAGCAGTACGGCCTCGGCGACCGCGGTCGACTCGTCGAGCAGCGAGGCGTTGGCGGTGGTCAGGCCGGTGAGGTCGGCGACCATGGTCTGGAAGTTGAGCAGTGCTTCGAGCCTGCCCTGGGAGATCTCCGGCTGGTACGGCGTGTACGCGGTGTACCAGGCCGGGCTCTCCAGCACGTTCCGCCGGATCACCGAGGGGGTGAGGGTGTCGTGGTATCCGAGGCCGATCATCTGCACCATCGGCCGGTTGCGCGCGGCCAGCGCGCGCAACTCGGCGGTGGCCTCCTGCTCGGTGGCAGCGGGCGGCAGATCCAGCTCGCCGGTACTGCGGATGGCCGTCGGCACGGCCGACTCGGCCAGCGCGTCCAGGCTGCCGTAGCCGCACTCGGCGAGCATCTTGGCCTGCTCGGCCGGGGAGGGGCCGATGTGACGCGTCGCGAACGACATATGGGAGCTCCTCTTCTCGTAGCGGGCGGGCATGCCCGTTGCCGCTGGGAACTCCCCCTCTGTCATGGCACCTGAGAGTTTCACCACCGGCCGCCTTGCGGCGGCAAACGGCTTTCACCTTGGGTGAGGCTGGTCAGCCTGCTTTCCAGAGTGGCCTCGCCTGAGCGGTAGCTGTACCTGAGAGATTGGCGGGGAGCTTGCTCCTTCGGTGTCCCGCCCACGCTGGTGACGCGGCGGGAGCTCTCCCGCTCCGGCTCGTTCGGCCTCGATATTCAGTTGGCGGCGCTGCGCCGGTTCATCCTATAGGGGAGCAAAGTACGCGCCGGGGCTGCCGCACGTCTACCGCCGGCGGCCGCACGTGACGAACCAGTCATTCGGGGTAGTCACAGCGGCGTGACGTACGCACCGGAGATTCCGCCGTCCACCAGAAACTGCGATGCGGTGATGAACGACGCGTCGTCACTGGCGAGGAAGGCGACCGCCGCGGCGATCTCGCCGGCCTCGGCGAACCGCCCCATCGGCACGTGCACCAGCCTGCGCTCCGCCCGCTCCGGGTCCTTCGCGAACAGCTCCTGCAGTAGCGGCGTGTTCACCGGTCCGGGGCACAGCGCGTTCACCCGGATGCCCTCGCGGGCGAACTGCACCCCGAGCTCGCGGCTCATCGACAGCACGCCGCCCTTGGACGCCGTGTAGGAAATCTGCGAGGTCGCCGCACCCATCACCGCCACGAATGAGGCTGTGTTGACGATCGCGCCCTTGCCCTGCCGTTGCATATGGGGAATCGCGTACTTGCAGCACAGGTACACCGAGGTCAGGTTCACCTGCTGCACCTTGTTCCACGCCTCGATTCCGGTGGACAGGATCGAGTCGTCGTCCGGAGGGGAGATCCCGGCGTTGTTGAACGCGACATCCACCGAGCCGAACCTCTCGGCTGTGGTCTGGAACAGCGCCTCGACCTGCGACTCCTCGGTCACGTCGGTCGCCAGGAACTCGCCGCCGACCTCGCCGGCCGCGGCCTTGCCCGCCTCGGCGTCCAGGTCGGCGATGACAACCGTGGCCCCCTCGGCGGCCAGCCTGCGCGCGGCGGCAAGGCCGATCCCGCTGCCGCCGCCGGTGATCACGGCGACCCTGCCCGCGAAGCGCGTGGAATAATCGGAAAGCGTCATCTCTGTCCTTTCAGGTGACATTAAATGTTCCTTTTTACTCGGCAGTCGGACCACAACCAGCGGCGGTTGTGATCTTTCCACCGCATTTAGTTGTCTGATCCAGCCGATACCCCGGCGAAAGGAGCACTCCCGTGACTGACCAAGACCTCCCGCCACAACCGGAGGAACAGGACGGCACAAAACCATTCGGTCGTAAACAATTCCTGCAGATGGCCGCGGCCACCGCCTCCCTGCCCGTACTTGCCGCGACCACCGGCGCTGCCGCCGGTACGTCGAACGAGGCAGCGGGCGCCGCACCAGCCGAGCAGCCACGCCCGAAGTCCCTCGAGCCCACCCCCGCCTGCGACGACGGTGACGACCCCACGCCGCCACAGACCGAGGGACCGTACTTCCGACGCAACTCGCCGGAGCGGGCCTCGCTGCTGGAACCGGGAATGAATGGCACGGTGCTGACCGTAAGCGGTCAGGTCTTCGCCGCCAGGTCCTGCCGCCCGATCGCGAATGCGCTGCTGGATTTCTGGCAGTGCGACACCCGCGGTGTCTACGACAACTGGGGCTACCGGTTGCGCGGGCACCAATTCACCAACGCCAATGGCGAATTCCAGCTCACCACCATCTGGCCGGGGCTCTACACCGGCCGTACCCGGCATATCCACGTCAAGGTCCAGGCCCCGTACCAGCGGGTACTCACCTCGCAGCTGTACTTCCCCGGTGAGCCCGGCAACTGGCGTGACCCGATCTTCGACCCGCGGTTGGTGATGGACGTCAGCAACGGACCGGGCGGCACCCGGGTGGCGGCATTCGACTTCGTGCTCAACGTGCCCTACTGATACCCCTGCGCCGGCGGCGGGTGTCCTGGGCAGGAGCGCCCGCCGCCGGGTCCCCCGGTCACTCATCGACATTCAGGAAGACGTTCTTGGTCTCGGTGAAGGCCGCCACGGCATCCGGGCCGAGCTCCCGGCCGAGTCCGGACTGCTTGAACCCGCCGAACGGGGTCCAGTAACGCACCGCGGCGTGTGAGTTGACCGAGAGGTTGCCTGCCTCCACCCCGCGGGACACGCGCAGCGCGCGGGAGAGATCCGACGTCCAGATGGATCCGGACAGTCCGTACGGGGTGTCGTTGGCGATGGCCAGTGCCTCGGCCTCGTCGGTGAACCGGGTCACCGCGACCACCGGACCGAAGATCTCCTCGGTGACCAGCGGGTCGGTCGGCGAATCCGGGGTCACCACGGTGGGCGGGAACCAGAACCCCGGTCCGTCCGGGGCGCTGCCGCGGAACGCGACCGGCGCCCCCTCCGGCAGGTAGCCGGCGACCTTCTCCCGGTGCGCGGCGGAGATCAGCGGCCCCATCTCGGTGGCGTCCGCCGCCGGGTCACCGACCACCACCCCCTTGACCGCGGGCTCCAGCAACTCCATGAAGCGGTCGTAGACCGAGGCCTGCACCAGGATCCGCGAGCGCGCGCAGCAGTCCTGGCCCGCGTTGTCGAAGACGCCGTAGGGCGCGGTGGCCGCGGCCCGCTCCAGGTCGGCATCGGCGAAGACCAGGTTGGCGTTCTTCCCGCCGAGTTCGAGGGTCACCCGCTTCACCTGGGCCGCGCAGCCGGCCATGATCTGCTTGCCCACCCCGGTCGAGCCGGTGAAGACCACCTTGCGCACGGCGGGGTGGTCCACGAACCGCTGCCCGACCACCGAGCCCTTGCCGGGCAGCACCTGGAACACGTCCTCCGGGATGCCCGCCTCGCGCGCCAGCTCGGCCAGCCGCAGGGCGGTGAGCGGGGTGAGCTCGGCCGGTTTGAGCACCACGGTGTTGCCGGTGGCCAGCGCCGGCGCGAACCCCCAACCGGCGATCGGCATCGGGAAGTTCCACGGCACGATCACCCCGACCACGCCGAGCGGCTCGGCGAAAGTGATGTTCACCCCGCCGGGAACCGGGATCTGCTTGCCGGTGAGCCGTTCCGGTGCCGCGGAGTAGTACCGCAGCACATCGGCCACATTGCCGGCCTCCCAGCGGGCGTTGCCGATCGGATGGCCCGAGTTGGTCACCTCCAGCTCGGCCAGCGTGTCGACGTCGGCCTCCACCACGTCCGCGAACCGGCGCAGCAGGCGCGCCCGGTCCCCTGGCGTGACCCGCCGCCACGCGGGCAGTGCGGCCTGCGCCCTGGCGATGGCCGCGTCGGTCTCCTCGGCCGAGGTCAGTTCCACCGGCCGGAGGACCTCCTCGGTCGCCGGGTTGAGCACGTCGAAGGTCTGCATCAACTCTTGCCTCCACTGCGGAACGCCCGCGCGGCCGCCACGAGGGCCGCGAACAGGCGCAGGTCGTCCTGATCTTGTTCGGGATGCCATTGGACGCCGAGCACGAACGGCTCGCCGGGCAGCTCCACCGCCTCGACGGTGCCGTCCGCCGCCCAGCCGACCGCGCGCAGTCCGGCACCCAGCCGGTCCACCGCCTGATGGTGGTAGCACCGGCAGCTCGTCTCCGCACCGAGGATCCCGGCGGCCCTGCTGCCCTCGGCGAGCGTGATGGTGCTGGAACCGAAGGTGGCGACAGCCGGCTGGTGCGCGCTGCTGCCGGTGGTCTCGGGCAGATGCTGGATCAACGTCCCGCCGAGTGCCACGTTCAGCACCTCCATGCCCCGGCACACGCCGAGCACCGGGACCGTCGCGGCCAGCGCGTGTTCCAGCAGGCCGAACTCGAACTCGTCCCGCTCCGGCCTGGTCACCGTGCCGGCATGCGGTGGCTGGTCGTACCTGGCCGGATCGACGTCCGCGCCGCCGACCAGCACGAGGCCGTCGATCGCGGCGAGCCGTTCCGCGTAGCCTGCGCCGACCGGTGGGAGCAACATCGGGATCCCACCGGCCCGCACCACGCAGTCCACATAGGACCTGTGCAGCACGGCGGCGTCCACCTCCCACACGCCGAAGCGGGCCAGCTCGGTGTAGGTGGTCAGGCCGATCACCGGGCCGCTGCCCGCCTCAGAGCCGTTCGAAGCCACGAATCCGCTCCCAGTCGGTCACCGCGGCATCGAAGGCGGCGAGTTCGATCCGCGCGGCGTTCAGGTAGTGCTCGACCACCTCGTCCCCGAAGGCTGTCCTGGCCAGCTTGCTCTCGGCGAGTGCGGTGGCCGCCTCGCGCAGGGTGGACGGCACCGTCGGCTTGTCCGAGGTGTAGGCGTTACCGGTGAGCTCAGGCTCCAGCGGGAGCTCGTTCTCGATCCCGTGCAGGCCGGCGGCGATCAGCGCGGCCACGGCAAGGTAGGGGTTCACGTCCCCTCCGGGCACCCTGTTCTCGACCCGGAGCGACTCGCCGTGACCGACCACCCGCAGCGCGCAGGTCCGGTTGTCGGTGCCCCAGGCGACCGTGGTCGGCGCGAAACTGCCCGGCACATACCGCTTGTAGGAGTTGATGTTCGGGGCCAAGAGGTAGGTGAACTCGCGCAGGCAGGCGAGCTGGCCGGCCAGGAAGTGCTCCATCAGCCGGGAGAAACCGCCCGGCCCCTCCCCGGCGAGCACCGGCGACCCGTCCGTGGCACGCAGGCTGACGTGGATATGGCAGGAGTTGCCCTCCCGCGCGTCGTACTTCGCCATGAAGGTGAGACTCTTGCCGTCCTGCGCGGCGATCTCCTTGGCACCGTTCTTGTAGATGCTGTGGTTGTCGCAGGTGTCCAGCGCACCCGCGTACCGGAAGGCGATCTCGTGCTGGCCGGGGTTGCACTCCCCCTTCACCGACTCGACGTACATACCCGCCCCGCTCATCGCGTTGCGGATCCGCCGTAGCAGTGTTTCCACCCGCGCCGTGCCGAGCATCGAGTAATCCACATTGTACTGATTGGCCGCGCGCAACCCGCGGTAGCCCTGGTTCCAGGCGTGCTCGTAGGAGTCGTCGAAGACGATGAACTCCAGCTCGGTGCCGACGAAGGCGGCGAGCCCACGCTCGGCGAGCCGGTCGAGCTGGCGGCGCAGCACCTGCCGGGGCGAGACCGGAACCGGTCCACCGTGCACCCACTCGACGTCGCAGAGTACCATCGCGGTGCCCTCCTGCCACGGGACCAGCCGCAGGGTGCCGAAGTCGGGACGCAGCACGAAGTCGCCGTAGCCACGCTCCCACGAGGACATCTCGAAACCGTCGACGGTGTTCATGTCCACGTCGACCGCCAGCAGATAGTTGCATGCCTCGGTGGCATGCGTGACGACCTCGTTGAGGAAGTACTCGGCGGCGCAGCGTTTACCCTGCAGCCTGCCTTGCATGTCGGTCATGGCCACCAGCACGGTATCCACGGCGCCGGACTCGACCAGCTCGCGCAAACCCTCCAGCGTGAGCATGCCCTTCCTGTTTCCCATCACCGACACCCTTCAAAGGTCTCCTATTGGCCCATTGAACCTAGCCGGTAGCCCTGGTTCTTGACAAGTAGCCAGAGCTGGACAACCCTCTGACAACCTCAAAGGACTATCGATCGAGCCATTGGCCTCGCCTAGGAGCTTCCATGTCCGAATCCAAACCGCACGCCAGTGTGGAGTATCGCCAGGTCGATGAGAACTACCTGCAGCAACGGCAACTGAAGCGCGGCGCCGCGGGCTGGCTGTTACTGGCCGGCCTGGGCGTATCGTATGTGATCTCGGGCGACTTCGCGGGCTGGAACTTCGGCCTGGAGACCGGGGGCTGGGGCGGCCTGCTGATCGCGACCGTGCTGATGGCCGCGATGTACGGCTGCATGGTGTTCGGGCTCGCCGAGATGTCCTCGGCCCTTCCGGTGGCGGGCGCGGGCTACGGATTCGCCCGGCGCGCGCTCGGCCCGCTCGGCGGCTTCGCGACCGGTACGGCGATCCTGATCGAGTACGCGATCGCCCCGGCCGCGATCTCGGTGTTCATCGGCGGCTACGTGGAGACGCTCGGGCTGTTCGGGCTGACCAACAGCTGGCCTGTCTACCTCGTCTGTTACCTGATCTTCATCGGTATCCACCTGCGCGGGGTCGGCGAGGCGCTCCGGGTCATGTTCGTGATCACCGTGGTGGCCGTGGTCGCGCTGGTCGCCTTCGTGGTCGGCATGATCCCGAAGTTCTCCCCGGACAACCTGTTCGACATCGAACCCACCGGGGCGTTCGGCGCCAGCAGCTTCCTACCCTTCGGCATCACCGGGGTGCTGGCGGCGCTGGTGTACGGCATCTGGTTCTTCCTCGCCGTGGAGGGCGTGCCGTTGGCCGCGGAGGAGGCGCGTAACCCGAAACGGGACATGCCGAAGGGCATCCTGGCTGCGATGGGGGCGCTGCTGGTCTTCGCCGCACTGATCCTGGTGACCGCGCCGGGCGGTGCCGGGTCGAGCGCGATCGCGAACTCGGACAACCCGCTGCCTGCGGCGGTACGGGCCGCTTACGGCGGGGACAACCTGCTGGCCCAGTTCGTCAACTACATCGGGCTGGCCGGACTCGTCGCCAGCTTCTTCTCGATCATCTACGCCTACTCGCGCCAGCTGTTCGCCCTTTCCAGGGCCGGCTACCTCCCCAAATGGCTGTCCAGGACGGGCAAGCGCAAGACGCCGTACCTGGCCCTGATCGTTCCGGGAACGGTGGGCTTCGCGCTGGCCACGGCCACCCAGGACGGGGCGTTGCTGATCAATGTCGCGGTGTTCGGCGCGACGGTCTCCTACGTCCTACTGAACCTCTCGCACATCGTGCTGCGCGCCAGGGAGCCGGGCCTGGTCCGGCCGTACCGCACCCCCGGCGGCGTCGCCACCACCAGCGTCGCGCTGGCGCTGGCCGTGGCCGCCGTCATCGCCACCTTCCTGGTGGACATGGTGGCCGCGGCGATCACTGCCGGGATCTTCCTGGTGTTCATTGCCTACTTCTGGTTCTACAGCAGGCACCGGTTGGTCGCGAACGCTCCGGAGGAGGAGTTCGCGGCGATCGAACGAGCGGAGCGGGAACTGTCCGACGGTTAGCGGGCGGCGCCTCGGCGGGCGGGCAGTCACACGCGCCATCCGGGGGAATATCACGGCACGGCAACGGTACCGTTCTGGCGGATCCGCGTGCGGGCACAGTTCTTCCACCCGGTCACCGCTCACGTGCGGTGACCGGGTGGACGGCGGCAGGGGCACTCGTTCGGCGGCCAGGAGACCCAGATCCCGGTCCGAGGGCCGCGCGGGCCGGAACCGGGGAGCTGACGCATGACACGTCCGGCCCCATCGCATTTCCGGATACTCACCTCCGCCAGCATGCGCCGCCTCCCCGCGGTATTTACCGGCCGGCGATCTTGTCAACCATGACCAAGAGGTCACCAAAAAGCGACCGAGATGGACCCCTGCCACGATTAACATCAGACAAAGCGGATCCCATAAAAAGGATCAATCATCACGCCGATGAATGACCACGTTACTCCAAGCAGCGGTCATTGGAAATGATTAATCGAGCTATTGTTGACCATCCGCGCGGTGATGTTGTGATGTATTGGAAGGTAACTCCATGCTTACTTTGATCGCTGCTGCCGGTCTTGCCCTCTCCATGGCAACCGCCCCAGCAACCGCCCCTGCCTCCTCCGACCCCCCGAACGACCGAATCGTCGTCGACGTCGAAACCGTGAACGGCTCCGGCTGCTCCCCCGGAACCGCCGCGGTCGCGGTGTCCTCCGACAACACGGCGTTCACGGTGACCTACAGCGACTACCTCGCCCAGATCGGTCCCGGTGCCGCACCGATCGACTTCCGAAAGAACTGCCAGCTCAACCTGGTCGTGCATGTCCCGCACGGGTTCACCTACGCCATCGCTCAGGCCGACTACCGCGGCTTCGCGCACCTGGCGAAGGGTGCGCGCGGCTACCAGCAGGCCGGCTACTACATCCAGGGAACCTCGCCGACGAGCCGGATCGGACACAACTTCGACGGCCCACACAGCGACAACTGGCAGACGACCGACCGCAAGGAAGTCCACGAGTTGGTCTTCGCGCCCTGCGGCGAGGAACGAAGCCTGAACATCAACACCGAACTGCGGGTCTACGAGGGCTCCTCGGACGCCGACAAGAACACCAGCTTCATGACCATGGACTCCACCGACGGCAGCGTGAACACCGAGTACCACTTCGCCTGGAAGAAGTGCAAGACCTGACGTTCGCCAGCCTGTACGGAACCGCACACGGCGGTCGCTCTTTCACGCAAAGATCGGCCGCCGTGTGACTACCCAGATCTTTTCACCCTGCGCTTATTTCCCAACGGAGTTCTACGCGGCTTCGTGAAATAGCACCGACTTCGGAGGAAACTCCATGATAACCACATTGGCGGCGGCCGCTGCCCTGGCACTGTCGGCGGTGACCGCGCCGGCCGACTTCACCACCCAAGGACCGCACTTCCCGAACCCACCGACCGACGAGATCGTCATCGACGTCGTCACCGTCAACGGGTCCGGCTGCCCACCGGGCTCCGCGGCGATCGCGGTCTCCTCGGACAACAAGGCGTTCACGGTGACCTACAGCGAGTACCTCGCCCAGGTCGGTGTCGGCGCCAAGCCGACCGACTTCCGAAAGAACTGCCAGCTCAACCTGGTCGTGCATGTCCCGCAGGGGTTCACCTACGCGATCGCGCAGGCCGACTACCGCGGCTTCGCGCACCTGGAGGAGGGCGCCACCGGCCTGGAGAAGGCGAGCTACTACTTCCAGGGTATGTCGCCGACCATGCCGATCAGCCACACGCTCGAGGGCCCGCACAGCGACAACTGGCAGAACACCGACGAGGTGGACATCGCCCAGCTGGTCTACGCGCCGTGCGGCGAGGAACGCAACTTCAACATCAACACCGAACTGCGGGTCAGTGCCGGCAGCTCGGACACGCAGAACACGACGAGTCTGATGACCATGGACTCCACCGATGCCGACATCAGCACCACCTACCACTTCGCCTGGAAGGAGTGCCCGGAGGACTGAGCTGCTGACCAGCTGAATCAGGAGGCCCGGCGGGTGCGCGCACCCGCCGGGCCTCCTTCTCGCGTGGTCGACCTGACCGTACGGCGCGGGAGGAACCGCTGGAGCGGTTCGGCCTCACGGGCGGGGCATCGCGCTGGACGGCATCGCGCCGCGCACGCGGGCGCCCTGCTGTCCGACGTACTGGTCGTGCTGCTGTTCGCCTCCCTGATCGGCGGGGCGATGGTGGTGTTGTGGCCGATGGTGCTCGTGCTGATCTTCCTCCCGCTCGCCGTGCACACCTACCGCGGCCGGGATCGTTGGCGGCGGGACAGCACCCCGCGGAGCAGGCGCACGTACCGGCTCCACCGGGCGGGCGCCGGCACCCGCCCGGTCAGCTCCAGCTCCGCCCGGTCGAGTGCGTCCTCGAGGACCGCGTCGTGCAGCGGACCCCAGACGAGTGGATAGGTGAACCGGGCCGGGCCGCGCAGCCGGACCACCATCAGGTGCCGCAGCTCGGTCCGGCCGGGGTCGGCCCGGCGCAGCGTGAACTCGTGGAACCCGTCGAACCCACGCGGCGCGGTGAACCGGAACCGGACCCACACGCCAGGCGTGTACGACTCGACGCGGTAGCGGATCGGACCGTGGCCGCCGGCGGCACCGGCACCGAGCGGACGGTCCAACCGCATCGCGGGCCACTGCTCGGACGGCCACAGCCGGTCTCCCTCCCCCGCCAGGCCGTCGATCAACGCGCCCACCTCGCCCTGACTCCCCGGCAGCCGCCTGGTGTGCAGGTTCACCACGCCCATGACCCACCTCGATTCTAGAGAGCTTCCACTAAAAACAAATAGAGCATAGTCTCTAAAATATGGGTAGACCCGCACGGCACACGGCCGACGACCTCCTGGATGCCGCGATCCGGCTGTTCGCGACCGAGGGCGCAAGGGGCGTCACCATGTCCGCCGTCGCGCGGGCGGTTGGCGCGCCGAGTGGCTCGGTGTATCACCGTTTCCCTGACCGGCCCGCCCTGCTCGCCGGTGCCTGGCTACGCACGGTCGACCGTTTCCAGGACGGCTACCTGGAGGTCCTGGCGCGGGAACCGGCCGAGGTCGCCGCGGTGGAGGCGGCGGCGCACGTCGTGCGCTGGTGCCGGAAGCGGCCGGACGAGGGGAAGGTGTTGCAGGCGGGCAGGCGGGAGTTCGGTCCGGACCGGTGGTCGGCGGAGGACCACGCGCGGGCCGAGCGGGCCGAACGACGCCTCGAATCGGCGCTGCGCGCGGCGGTGCGTCGCCTCCGGCCGGTCACCGGAGCCGGCACCGAGGAGGTCATGCTGGTCCTGGTGGACCTGCCCCATGCGGTGGCCCGGCGGTACCTGGCGCGGGGCGAGCCGCCACCACCCCGCGCCGTCGACCTAATCACCAGGGCCGCGCGCACCCTGCTGGCCTCCGGCCGACCCCACCCGACAGCCTCAGCGTAGCTCCGCCAGCCGGACCGGGCGGCGCTGGTGACGGGAGAGTTCGCAGGCCTCCGCCACGTAGAAGGCCTCCAGCGCGTCGGACACCGTGCACGGGCTGGCCGCCCGACCGGCCACCACGTCCACGAAGGTTTCCAGCTCACGGACGTAGGCCGGGTGGAACCGTTCCAGGAAGCCGGGGTGGGCCGGACCGGGCGGCCAGGAGACGCCCGGCTCGGCCGAACGCATCGGCAGCCTGTCGTCCAACCCGGCCGCGATGCTGCCACGCGAGCCGAGTACCTCCAGCCGTACGTCGTAGCCCGCCCCGTTGTAACGGCCGGCCGAGGTGAGCGCGAGGGTGTCGTCGTCCAGGGTGAGCACGGCCGCGCCGGTGTCCACGTCGCCCGCCTCGGCGAAGAACTCCGCGCCGCGGTTGGTGCCGAGGGCATAAGCCTCGACGATCTCCCTGCCGGTCACCCAGCGGATGATGTCGTAGTCGTGCACCCCGCAGTCCCGGAACAGGCCGCCGGACCGCGGGATGTACTCCGCGGGCGGCGGGGCGGGGTCCAGGGTGGTGGCGCGGAGTGTGTGTACCCGGCCGACCGCGCCGCTGCCCACCGCCTCGCGGGCGGCGGCGTAGCCCGCGTCGAACCGGCGCTGGAAGCCGACCTGCACCTCGACGCCGGTTCCCCTGATCCGGTCCAGCACCTCGATGGTTCCCGCCACGTCCTTGGCCACCGGCTTCTCGCAGAACACCGGGATGCCCGCCTCCACCGCCCGCAGGATCAGCTTCGGGTGGGCATCGGTCGCCGCGGCCACGACCAGGCCGTCGATACCGCGGCCGAACAGCTCCTCGGTGTCCTCGGTGAACTCCGCGTCCAGCCCCGCGGCGACGCCGCGTGCCCGTGCCACGTCGGCGTCGGCGAGCACCAGCGAGTCCACCTCGTCGATCCGGTGCAGTATCTCGGCATGGCGGGCACCGATCCTCCCGGTGCCGGCGAGTCCCAGCCTCATCCGTTCTCCTCTTCGCGTCAGCCCTGGGAGGGCTATTCAGAACGACCCAACGACCGCGGGCCGCCAGGCCCATGGTCACCGCGGCGCGCAGCGCCACCGTGTGGGTGGTGAGCGACGGGCGGGAGGTCGTTGCAGGCCACAGCGCTGGCGAGGCATACTGCGGATCTGAATAGCCTGACCGTTGAATAAGACACTGGTGGGGAATCGGGGGTCGACCCCGACCTGCTCGCGGGGCCAGGCGTCCAGCCGGCGCGGCACGAGTACGGTCATCCCCCTGCTCCTTGCGAGTCGGGGCGCGGTGAACCGGTGGTCGCCCGTACCACGAGCGAGGGGTGCAGCAGGTGGCGTACCGGTTCGCTGCGACCGCCACGAACCCGTTCCAGCAACGCCTCCATCGCCAGCCGCCCCATCTCCGTACGCGGCTGGTCGACCGTGGTGAGCGAGACGTGCTTCAGCGCGGCAAGGGAGGTGTTGTCGTAGCCGACCACGGACACGTCCGCCGGCACCCGCAGACCGGTCTCCTCCAGCGCGGAGATCGCGCCGACGGCGTTGAAGTCGTTGCCCGCCAGCAGCGCGGTGGGCAGCGTCGAGGTGGTCAGCAGTTCCTGCACGGCCTTCTCCCCCGCGATGTCGGTGTGCTCGCTGCGTACCACCCACGGCCGCAGGCCGTGCCGGTTCATCGCGGCCCGGTAGCCCTTCCGCCTTGCCGCGGAGGTGGCCGCCCCGCCCCCGTCGAGATGCGCGATGTTCCGGTGCCCGAGCTCCACCAGGTGGTCGACCGCGAGCGCGGCACCCGCCTCACCGTCGTCGTTCACCGTGTCCACAGTGGCCAGCCGGGAGGAACGCGAGACCAGCACCACCGGGCACTGCGCGGCGGCCTCTTCGATCGCCGCGGCGGGCAGCACAGGGGACAGCAGCACGACCCCCGCAGGCCGGAAGGACAGCAGGCTGCGCAGCGCCGCCCGCTCCCTGCTCGGGCTACGGCCACCGGTGTTCAGGATCAGGTCGAACCCCGCCGCCTGCGCGGCACCGTCCAGCCCCTCGACCACCTCGGCGAAGAAGGTGTTGCGCAGATCCGACACCATCACGCCGAGCACGGTGGCGGTACGACTGGCCAGCGACCTCGCCATCACGTGCGGCGCGTAGCCCAACTCCTCGGCCGCGCGCAGCACCGCGACCCTGCGCCACTCGCTGACCTTCGGCGAGTTGCGCATGACAAGGGAGACCAGCGCGCGGGAAACCCCCGCACGCTCGGCGACATCCTCCATGGTCGGCCGGGCCAACGCTTCCTCCTGTGCTCCTGGCAGTCCACCCCTTGAGGGTTACGCACAATCCGGTCGACGGGGGCCGCCCGGAGCTTGCGGAGGGCGGCTCGTGGCGAGCCGGATACGAGGTGGCGCTCGGGTGGCAGCCGCACGCACCGCCGTGCGTAACACTCATTTGTATGGACACCTTGACAGTGACGTGACGCACGTTACAAGATTGGAGCGCTCTAATCAATAGAGCGCTCCAACAGCCGCTACCAGCCGGAGCTGCCGCTGATGACGACGAAGTCTGGAATCCGGATCGCCGCCGCACCGATCTCCTGGGGGGTGTGCGAGGTTCCCGGCTGGGGCCGGGTGCTCGAACCGGCGACCGTGCTCGGCGAGATGGCCGAGCTCGGCGTCCGCGCCACCGAACTCGGCCCACCGGGATATCTCCCCGGCGAGCCCGGCCCGCTGCGCGCGCTGCTGGCCGGGCACGAACTCGCCCTCGTCGGCGGCTTCCTCGCCGTACCGCTGCACACCGACACCGATGCCGCGTTGCGTGCCGCCGGCGAGTCCGCCGCCCAACTCGCCGCCGCCGGCGGCGAGGTACTGGTGCTGGCCGCCGCTACCGGGCTGGACGGCTACGACACCCGCCCCGCCCTGGATTCACCGCAGTGGCGGACTCTGGTGCGCACGGCGGAGCGGATCGCCGCCGCGGCGGCGGAACACGGGCTGCGTACCGTACTGCACCCGCACGTCGGTACGCAGGTGGAGTCCGGGGAGGAGATCGAACGGTTCCTCGCGGACTCCGCTGTCCCGCTCTGCCTGGACACCGGGCACCTGCTGGTCGGCGGCACCGATCCGGTCGAGTTGGCGAAACGGCACCCGGAGCGGATCGGGCACGTACACCTCAAGGATGTGCGCGGGGATCTCGCCGACGAGGTGCGCGCGGGCCGGATCGGCTACGCCGCCGCGGTGGGCGAAGGGTTGTACGCGCCGCTTGGGGAAGGAGACGTGGACATCGAGTCGATGGTCCACTTCGTCCGCCAGGCGGGCTACGACGGCTGGTACGTCCTCGAGCAGGACACCGCGCTCGGCGAGTCGAGCCGGGACGACCAGCCACGCGAGCACACCCGGCGCAGCCTCGCGTGGCTGTCCGGGATCGTCGAGCCTTACCAAGGAGACCGGGAATAGCCGGACCGGCCGGAACCTTCCGACCCGCGCCGATGGGCTATTTTCGGTCGGATTGGTATCTACCGGCACAGTGCGAGGAGAGACAATGAGGTCTTGTCGCTGGAGAGCTGCCGGGCTGCTGGCCACGGGGGCGCTGCTGCTCTCGGCCTGTACCGGGCCGAAGGCAGCGGAGCCCGGCGCCCCCGACGCGGGGGCCGCGCCGGTGCTGGACGGCCCGTTGCGGGTAGCCGTGATCTCGCATGGCACCGCGGGCGACGCGTTCTGGAACGTGGTGAAGAACGGTGCGGAGGAGGCAGGCAGGCAACTCGACGTGCAGGTCGAGTACCAGTCCGATGGGGACCCCGGTCGCCAGGCGAAGCTGATCGACAACGCGGTCGCGCAGCGCGTCGGTGGGCTGGTGGTCTCCATGGCCAACCCGCAGGCACTGCGACCGTCGGTGGAGAATGCCGTGCGTGCCGGAATCCCGGTGATCACGATCAACTCAGGAGAGCAGCAGAGCGCGGAGTACGGCGCGCTGACGCACGTGGGGCAGAACGAGAGCCTCGCGGGCGAGCGTGCGGGTGAGCGGCTCGCCGAACTCGGCAAGACCAAGCTGCTCTGCGTGATCCACGAAGCGGGCAACGTGGGGCAGGCCCAGCGGTGCTCCGGGGCGGAGAAGGGGTTCGCCGGTTCGACGTCCACCCTGCAGGTGGACATCAACAACCCGGCGGACGTCCAGGCCAGGATCAGGGGCGCGGTGCAGGCGGACGGCTCGATCGACGCGGTACTGGCGCTGAACTCGCAGGTGGCCGCGAACGCTGTCGGCGGGATCGAACAGGTCGGTTCGCCGGCGGAGGTCGCCACCTTCGACCTCAACTCCGACGTGGTCGCCGCGATCCGGGCCGGTGACGTGCTGTTCGCGGTGGACCAGCAGCAGTACGAGCAGGGGTACCTACCGGTCGTGTTCCTGAAGCTCTACCACGACAACGCGAACGTCGTCGGTGGCGGCAAGCCGGTACTCACCGGCCCCGACCTCGTCGAGAAGGGGGACATCGCCCGGATCGCCGACTACGTGGAACGAGGTACCCGATGAGCACACCGGCTCCCCCGCTGACCCCCGCCGAGCCCGACGAGCGGATCGCCAAGCCCCGGCTGGCCGACCGGCTCATCGTGCGCCCGGAGATCGGCGCGCTGCTCGGCGCCGCGGTGGTCTTCCTGTTCTTCTCGGTGAGCACGGAGCAGTTCCTCACCGGGGACGGCGTGGCCACCTGGCTGGACGACGCCTCCACCCTCGGCATCATGGCCGTCGGGGTGGCGATGCTGATGATCGGCGGGGAGTTCGACCTCTCCACCGGTGTGATGACCGCGTCCACGGCCCTGGTGACCGCGACTCTGGCCACCCAGGCCGGCTGGAACGTCTGGCTGGCACTGCTGGCCTCGCTGGCCTTCGCCATGCTGGTCGGCGCGTTCAACGGCTGGCTGGTGATGCGTACCGGCCTGCACAGCTTCATCATCACCCTGGGTACCTTCCTCGCTCTGCAGGGGCTGAACCTCGGGGTGACCAACCTGGTCACCGGCACCGTGCAGGTGTCCGGGATGCGCAGCACCGATGGCTACGAGTCGGCCGGCTTCGTGTTCGCCTCCACGATGAACATCGGTGGCACCGAGTTCCAGGTCTCCATCCTGTGGTGGATCTGCTTCGCCGCCGCGGCCGCGCTGCTGTTGGTGCGGACCAGGTTCGGCAACTGGATCTTCGCGGTCGGCGGTTCCCCGGTCAGCGCGCGGGCGGTCGGCGTTCCGGTGATCCGCACCAAGATCTCGCTGTTCATGCTGACCGCTTTCGCGGGCTGGCTGGTCGGTTCGATCAACGTGCTGCGCTTCGCGAGCGTGCAGGCCAACCAGGGGATCGGGCTGGAGTTGCAGTTCATCGTGGCGGCCGTGGTCGGTGGCTGCCTGCTGACCGGCGGGTTCGGCTCGGCGATCGGTGCCGCGATCGGCGCGCTGATCTTCGGGATGGCCAGGCAGGGAATCGTGTTCGCCCGCTGGGACAGCGACTGGTTCATGCTGTTCCTCGGCGCGCTGCTGCTGGCCGCCGTGCTGGTGAACAACACGCTGCGCCGTCGAGCGGAAAGGGTGCGCCGATGAATGCCCCACTGATCGAGGTCACCGATGTCGGCAAGACCTACGGCAGCGTGATCGCGCTACGCGATGTGTCCACTGTGGTCAACTCGGGTGAGGTCACCTGCGTGCTCGGCGACAACGGTGCCGGTAAGTCCACATTGATCAAGATACTGGCCGGGGTGCACCGGCACGACGCCGGCGAGTTCCGGGTGGACGGCGACCCGGTCCGGTTCGACTCGCCGCGCGACGCGCTGGATCGGGGCATCGCCACGGTGTACCAGGATCTCGCGGTGGTACCGCTGATGAGCGTGTGGCGCAACTTCTTCCTCGGCTCGGAGCCGACCATCGGTTTCGGCCCGCTACGGTTGCTCGATCGCAAGCGCGGCAAGGAGATCACCAGGAACGCGTTGGCCAGGATGGGCATCGACCTGCGTGATGTGGAGCAACCCGTCGGCACGCTCTCCGGCGGTGAGCGCCAGTGCGTGGCCATCGCCAGGGCTGTCCACTTCGGAGCCAAGGTGCTGATCCTGGACGAGCCGACCGCGGCGCTCGGGGTGAAGCAGGCCGGGGTGGTGCTCAAGTACGTGGCGCAGGCCCGGGATCGTGGCCTCGGGGTGGTGCTGATCACGCACAACCCGCACCACGCCTACCCGGTCGGCGATCGGTTCCTGCTGCTCAAGCGCGGTGCGCCGCTCGGGAGCTACGAGAAGTCCGAGATCGACCTCGCGGAGCTCACCCGGCAGATGGCCGGAGGAACCGAGTTGGAGGCGCTGGAACACGAGTTGCGAACGGCGGAGACCTGATGACCGGCATCGACGCGCTCACCGTGGGCAGGGTCGGGGTGGATCTCTACCCCGAGCAGAGCGGGGTACCGCTCGCCGGGGTGCGCAGCTTCGCCAAGTCGCTGGGCGGAACCGCGACCAATGTGGCGGTCGCGGCCGCCCGGCTGGGCAGGCGTACGGGGGTGCTGACCAAGGTCGGCCCGGATGGCTTCGGCGACTACGTGCGGCAGGCGCTCGAGGACTTCGGGGTGTCCCCCGCGCACGTCGGTACCGCGCCCGGGCTGCTGACTCCGGTGGTGTTCTGCGCGCTCGACCCGCCCGCCGACCCGCCGCTGCTGTTCTACCGCTCCCCCATCGCCCCGGACCTCACACTCGCCGGGTCCGACGTGCCGTGGGAGGTGGTCGAGCGGGTACCGCTGCTATGGGTCACCGGCTCCGGGGTGAGTGCCCAACCGGCAAGGGACACCCAGCGGGAGATCCTGCGACGCCGCGGGAGGCGGCGGCACACCGTGCTGGATCTGGACTACCGGCCGATGTTCTGGCCGGAGGAGAACCCGGTGGACGCGGCGCGCGCGGAGATCGGTTGGATGCTGGACCACGTCACGGTCGCGGTCGGCAACCGGACCGAGGCCGAGATCGCGGTCGGCACCGGCGACCCGGACGAGGCGGCGAGGCGGATACTCGCCAGGGGTGTCCGGCTGGCCATGATCAAGAAGGGCGCCGATGGCGTGCTGGTCGCCACCGAGACCGGTTCGTGGACCGTCCCGCCGCGAAGGGTCGAGGTCGTCTGCGGCCTCGGCGCCGGGGACGGCTTCGGCGGTGCGCTCGTGCACGGCCTGCTGGCCGGCTGGGACCCCGTGCGGATCGCCCGCTACGCCAACGCGGCCGGGGCGCTGGTGGCCGCGCGGCTGGCCTGCGCGGACGCCATGCCCACCGCCGAGGAGATCGAGGAGTTGCTGCACGCATGATCACGGACAAGCGCTGGCGCGAGTTGCTGGCCACCAGGGCCACCGATCCGGACGCGGTGGCGCGGGCGTACGCCGCGCGGCGTCGCAGGGGGGAGCCGCTGGGCGAGAACGGAACCCTGTTCCTGGTCGCGGCCGATCACCCGGCACGGGGTGCGCTGGGCGTGGGCGGGGACCCGCTGGCCATGGCCGACCGCAGGGGCCTGCTGGAGCGCCTGCTGGTGGCGCTGGCCAATCCCGCGGTGGACGGGTTGCTGGCCACCCCGGACGTGGTCGAGGAGTTGCTGCTGCTCGATGCCTTGCACGGCAAGGTGGTCATCGGGTCGATGAACCGCGGCGGGCTCGCCGGCGCGGACTGGGAGATCGACGACCGGTTCACCGCCTACACCCCGGAGGCCATCGCCGAACGGGGGCTGGACGGCGGGAAGATGCTGTTGCGCCTGGTCGACTCCGATCCCGGGACGGTGCCCACCCTGCGGTCCTGCGCGGACGCGGTGTCCGGGCTCGCCGGGCACGGGCTGCTGGCGATGGTCGAGCCACTGCCGTACCGGCGGGAACCGGGCGGGCGGCTGCGGCTGGCCGGGGACCCCGGCTCGCTGGCCCGCGCGGTGACCGTGGCTTCCGGGCTGGGGATCACCTCGGCGCACACCTGGCTGAAACTGCCCGCACCGGACGACGACGCCCCGCTGGACGCCACCACCCTGCCGGTGGTGGTGCTCGGCGGGGTACCGGCCACCGATCCGGCACGGGACCTGGCGTCCTGGGGCCGCACCCTGCGCCACCCGGCGGTGCGCGGGCTGGTGGTCGGCCGCGCGCTACTCTACCCGCCGGACGGCGACGTGGGGGCCGCGGTGGAGGCCGCGGCCAAGGTGCTCGTCGCGGCACGAGAGGAGTCGGCATGAGCACGCTGCATCGTCCACTGGGGACACTCACCGACGGGGCGGACCCGGTTCTGCTCACCCCGGACGAGGCCGGTTGGAGCTACACCGGGCTGCGGGTGCTGCGGTTGGCGCCCGGGACCTCCCGGGTGGTGCGTACCGGCGAGTCCGAGGCGTTCGTGCTCCCGCTCGCCGGCGGCTGCACGGTGGACGCCGAGGGCGAGCTGCTGACCCTGCGCGGCAGGCGAACCGTGTTCAGCAAGGTCACCGACTTCGGATACGTACCGCGGGACACCGAGATCACCCTGAGCTCGGCGGCGGGCTGCGAGGTCGCGCTGCCGATGGCCCGGTGCTCCCGCAGGCTCGAACCACGCTACGGACCCGCGGGCGACATTCCGGTCGAGGTGCGCGGAGCGGGCCAGGCCACCAGGCAGGTCACCAACTTCGGGGTGCCCGGCGTGTGGGAGCACGCGGACAAGCTGAACGCCTGCGAGTTGATCACCCCCGCGGGCAACTGGTCGTCCTACCCGCCGCACAAGCACGACGAGGCGAGCGAGTGCGAGGTGGTCAACGAGGAGATCTACTACTTCCGGATCGCGGGCAGGGATGGGGTCGGCCACGACCGGGAAGGCTTCGGGCTCCACCGGACCTACACCGCGGACGGGGGGCTGAACGAGGATGTCGCGGTACGGGACGGCGATGTGTTCCTGGTGCCGCGCGGGTATCACGGGCCCTGCGTGGCCGCACCCGGGTACCCGATGTACTACCTGAACGTGCTCGCCGGGCCGGCCGAGGAGCGGTCGATGGCATTCTGCGACGATCCGGCGCACGGCTGGATCCGGGACACCTGGGCCGACCTGCCCACGGATCCCCGCTGCCCGGTGACGACCGCGGAGGGACGGCGATGACGGCGCTCAGGCTCACCGTCGCGCAGGCACTGGTGCGTTGGCTGATCGCGCAGCGCTCGGAGACCCTTGCCGGGGACGAGGTTCCGCTGTTCCCCTGTGCCTTCGCCATTTTCGGGCACGGGAACGTCCTCGGGCTCGGCAGCGCGCTGGCCGAGTACCCCGATCGGCTGCCGGTGTGGCGCGGCCAGACCGAGCAGGGCATGGGGCTGGCGGCAGCCGGCTACGCCAAGGCCACGCACCGCAGGCAGGTCGGGGTGGTCACCTCCTCGATCGGGCCCGGAGCGCTGAACCTGGTCACCGCGGCCGGGGTGGCGCACGCCAACCGGCTGCCGGTGTTGCTGCTGCCGGGCGACACCTTCGCGGGCAGGGCACCGGATCCGGTACTGCAGCAGGTGGAGCACTTCGGGGATCCGACGACCACGGTCAACGACGCCTTCCGCGCGGTGAGCAGGTACTTCGACCGGATCACCCGGCCGGAGCAACTGCTGGCCACGCTGCCCCAGGTGGCGAGGGTGCTCACCGATCCGGCCGATGCCGGTCCGGTGACTCTGGCGCTACCGCAGGATGTGCAGGCCGAGACCTTCGACTTCCCCGAGGCGCTGTTCGAGCCGCGGGTGCACCGGGTGCCACGGCCACGGCCGGACGAGCGGGCGCTGGCCGAGGCCGGGGACGCGCTGCGGAAGGCACGGCGACCGTTGCTGGTGCTCGGCGGCGGGGTCCGCTACTCCGGTGCCGCCGGGCGCGCGGTGGCCTTCGCCGAGCGGCACGGTATCCCGGTCACCGAGACCACCGCCGGCCGCACCCTGGTGCCGCACGACCATCCCCTGCACGCCGGGCCGCTGGGCGTCACCGGGTCCTCCTCGGCCAACGCGATGGCCGCCGAGGCCGACCTGGTGCTGGCCGTTGGCACCCGGTTGCAGGACTTCACCACCGCGTCCTGGACCGTGTTCGCCCCGGAGGCCCGGCTGGTCACGATCAACGCGGCCCGGTTCGACGCGGTCAAGCACGGCGCGCTGGCGGTGGTGTCCGATGCGGACACGGCGCTGGCCGACCTGACCGGGATACTGGTGGGCTGGCGCGCGCGGGAGGAGTGGTCGCGGCGCGCGGCCGTCGAACGGTCGCGGTGGGACGCGCATATCGACGCCTTGCGCGCGCCCGGAACGGACCTGCCCACCTACGCCCAGGTGGTCGGCGTGGTGAACGAGCTGTCCACTCCGGAGGACTACGTGTTGACCTCCTCCGGCGGGATGCCCGGCGAGCTGGTCGGCGGCTGGCGTGGTGACGGTGTGTCCACTATGGATGTCGAGTACGGTTTCTCCTGCATGGGTTACGAACTGGCCGGAGCCTGGGGCGCGGCGATGGCGCGCGGGGAAGGGCTGGTGACCAGCCTGCTCGGCGACGGTTCGTACCTGATGCTCAACTCGGAGTTGTTCTCCGCGGCCTTCGCCGGGCATCCGTTCGTGGCCGTGATGTGCGACAACGACGGCTACGCGGTGATCGCCAGGTTGCAACAGGGCCAGGGAGCGGAGCCGTTCAACAATTTCTACGCCGACTGCCGCAGCGGGCACGCCGAGCCGCCGAGGGTGGACTTCGCCGCGCACGCCGCTTCGCTCGGCTGTACGGTGTTCCCCGCCGAGGACCTGGAAGGCTTGCGGGTGGCCTATGCCGAGGCACGGAAGGCCGCGGGGGCGCGGCGGCGACCCGCCGTGGTGGTGATCCGTACGCACCCGACCTCCTGGACCGAGTCGGGAGCCTGGTGGGAGGTCGGCGTGCCGGAACACGTCCCCGGCTACCCCGAGCACCGGGACGGCAAGGGGCGCCAGGTGCGCTACACGAGCTCCTGAACGTCCACAATGGTGTTGCGGATCTCGCGCACGGCGGCCCGGCCCGCCCTGGTGGCGCCGATGGTGCTCGCCGAAGGCCCGTAGCCGACCAGGTGCAGGCGTGGCTCGGCCACGGCGCGGGTGCCGTCCATCCGGATCCCACCGCCGGGTTCCCGGATGTGCAAGGGGGCGAGGTGATCCACCGCGGCCCGGAACCCGGTGGCCCAGAGGATCACGTCGGCGCGTTGCGTGCTTCCATCCGCCCAGGCCACCCCGTGCGGGGTGATCCGCTCGAACATCGGCCTGCGCTCGAGCACACCGGCCGCGCGCGCCCGCTCGACCTCCGGGGTGAGGGTCAGCCCGGTCACGCTCACCACGCTGCCCGGCGGCCTGCCCGCCGAGACCGCTCGCTCCACCCTGGCCACCGCGGCGCGGCCGTGCTCGGGGGTGAACGACCCCTCGTGGAACACCGGCGGCCTGCGGGTCACCCAGGTGGTGCTCGCCGGACGACCGGCCTCGGCGATCTCGGTGAGCAGTTGCACCGCCGAGGTCCCGCCGCCGACCACGACGACATGCTCACCCTCGAACCCGGTGGGTCCGGGATAGTCGGCGGTGTGTAGCTGGCGCCCGGCGAAGGTCTCCTGGCCCGGATAGTACGGCCAGAACGGGCGGTCCCAGGTCCCGGTCGCGTTGATCACCGCGCGGGCCGCCCAGGTCTCGGTGGCGCTGTCCACCAGCAGCCGTTCCCCCTCGCCATACCGCACGGCCAGCACGTCCACCGGTCGCCGTACCGGAAGATCGAATGCCCGCTCGTAGCGGTCGAAGTACTCGGAGACCACCTCCGAGGCCGGTCGCTCGCCGTCCCGCTCCTCGAGTTCGAGCCCTGGCAGGTCGTGGATCCCGTGTACCCGGCCCAGCCGCAACGTCGGCCACCGGTACTGCCAGGCGCCACCGGCCCGCTTACCGTGGTCCAGCACGACGAACCCGGAACCATTGGCGAACCCGGCGCGGCGCAGGAAGTGGGCGGCGGAGAGCCCGGCCTGCCCCGCACCGATCACCACGACGTCCGTCTCGTGGTCAGCCCCTGTGCCCATGCCCGGTACAACGACCGGCGCAACACACTATTCCGGTAGGGCGTATCCACAGAGTGACATGGACAACACTTGGCCAGGACGGCTAACGGGGGTCTCCGGTGATCGGACGTCACGAGCACGTGAACGCCGATCAGGGGAACAACAACGATGTCGAACCGCAGGGCCGGAGTCCGTCTCGTCGGCACCATGGCGATACTGCTGCTGATCGCCGGTGCCTTCACCGCACCCACCGCGGCGAGTGAGCCGGTGAGCGACCGTGGCCGGGTGCTGGCGCTGTGGCAGTCCGGCGGGCCGGTGATGCGGGACGCGGCGGGTGAGGCACTGGTCGGCTCCGACGCGGCGGTCCGGGAGTTCCTGGAAACCGGGCAACACGGCGCCCTCAACACCGATCTGCGGATCCGGGTCAACCAGATGATGGCCGCGGGCGGCAGGGGTGTACGAGAGGCGGCCCAGATCGCGCTGGACGACGGCAGCACCGCGGCGCTGCGGGAGTTCCTGGAGACCGGGCACCGGGAGCCCCGGCTGCATGACCTCCGCGTGGCGATCTTCCAGATCCTCGCGACCGCCCCGGAGGGCAGCCGGCTGCGGGAGGTGGCCGGGATGACCCTGGACGCGAACACCGAGGAAGCGTTCGAACGGTTCCTGGAAACCGGGCAGCACGAGGCACGGGAGACCGACAACCGGATCCGGACGGCGCAGTTGCTGAGCGGTGGCGGCACCCGGGTCAGCAAGGCGGCGAACGCCGCCCTGGACGAGGGCACCGCGGCGGCGCTGCGGGAGTTCCTGGAGTCCTGGCTGCCGGTCGCTCAGGCCTGGGACGAAGAGGCCCGGACGGTCGCGGACCTTGCCGAGCGGGCGAAACAGGCCGCGGCGCGGAACGACACCGCGGCGGCCCGCGCCGCGGCCGCAGAGGCAAGGCGTACCGAGCAGGCTGCACGGGAGGCCTACGGCGAAGGGCTTTCGGAACGCGAGCGAAAGGGCCGGGCCGAGTCCACCCAGCGGAAAGTCGCTCACGAGGAGGCCGAAGAGGACCGCGCGCAGGAAGCCGAAGAGGCGGCGGCCAGGCAGGCCGAGGCCGACCGGCTGCTCGCCGAGGCGGCCGCCCCGGACGCCGACCGGGAGACCGTCGTCGGCAATGGCCGCCGGGTCGCGCTGCATGTGCTGAGCACCGGTGGTCCGCAGGCACAGACCGCGGCCGAAACCGCCCTGGCAGGTACGGCGGACCAGGTTGTCGCCTTCGTGCGCACCGACCTCGCGGCCGCGCAGGAACGGGACGACAGGGAGCGGGTGTCCCGGATCGCCGCCGAGACCGATATCCCGGCCGAGCGCGCAGCGGCCGAGGCGGCGCTGGCCGGCAGCTACGCCGAGGTCAAGGAGTTCCTGCGCACCAGGTGGTACGAGGGCAAGGACCACGACGTCCGGATAGCGATCCTGCGGATGCTGCCGGACGCAGGCCCCGCGCTGCGGGACGACGCCAACGAGGCACTCGACGGCAGCTACCAGGATCAACTGGAGTTCCTGGAGACCGGCCAGTACGTCGCCCGCGAGCACGACCTGCGGATCAGGGTGCTGCAGACGATATCCCCGGGCGGGCCGGAGGTGGAGGCGGCGGCGCAGATCGCGCTGGACGGCCCACCGGCGGCACTGCGGGAGTTCCTCGACATCCACCAGCCGAGAGCCGAGATCCGGGACAACGCCGCGACCGCACACGTCGCCGAGGTCCGTCGCCTGGTCGCCGAAGCGGAGGAAGCCGCGCAACGATCCGGCCAGTGACATGGACGTTCATTACGAGACAGTGCAGGTCACAACTTTTCTGGCCTATCCCGATGGCCACACTTTCGACCTGGTCGGAATCAACAAATGCGAAACATTTCCGGACACCAGGAAGACCAGAGATCTTCTGGGTTCGATAGAATTCGTCATAAACGGAAAGTCAATACTCGACAAGGAAAATATCGAAGAAATCGAATATCTCTGGGGTTTTATCTCCAGAATGACAGTCGAACTTTGTGACACTCGCAGCTCGTCAACATTACTCCCGGATCATCCCGCTGAACTTTGGTTCAACCTAAAAAAGGACGGACAAGTTCGCGTCGGATCGAATAACGGAGAGCGAACAGTCGAGACATCCGCCAACAAGGAACAGCTGACCAAGACTCTCCGGCTGGCGGGAATCGAGTTCTACCAGAAGCTTGACACCTTGAGCGACCGATTCTACTCGATGGAACTTCGACAATTGGAAGCTCCTGGATACTGATCCCATGAGAGACACACGTAGCTTCGTGCAGTACTTCCGGAGGACCTTCGCCGAAACCAGCCGTAGGATGCTCACGCCGAACGAGATTATAGCTGCCTGGGAACAGTTCGTCGAGTCCTGCGAGGAAGGTTACGGCGACATCCTCGAAGAGTATGAGAACGATCGGGCGATCCGAAACCAAATCGAGCACCTGCTCAACGACCGAGAACTGAACGCGCACGAGGAGGCGGGATGGTTCCGGTCAGCAATAACGGCGATCGACGACCGGTTCAAGTCACTGCTGCAGGACACGCTACTTCCGTGCCGGGAAGGCAGGCCGTGGTGGGAAGCCCGCGCGCCGCGCTATGCGGGCAGTGAGCTGGCTGCGGACTTTCGCTCGCAGTACGGCATAGAAGTCCGAGCAGTCGACTGAGGGGCCGAGCAGCACCAGATCCATCTCCTGAGTTCCGGCCGTGCCGATGCCCGGCACAACGACCGGCGTGGCACGCTTGCTTCTCGACCGCCGCAGTCCGGGCAGCAAGCCCGGCTTGGCTCGAGCCTCGGCTGCCGACGCCGCGGCTTGCGTCGCGGAGTACCCTGCCTGCACGGCCGAACGTTGCGCAGCATAGGCAGCGCCCCACGCCCTGGTCGCAGCGTCTCGCGCGCCATGGGCCGATACGGCGGCCGCGCTGGCGGCATCCGCCGCCTGCTCGGCGTAGGTCTTGGCCTGGTTCGCATGCTGGCGGGCCTGAGCGGCCGATTCCCTGGCTTGGGTGGCCCAACTGTTGGCTTCGTCGGCGGCCCCGCGGGCCAGAGCTGCAGACTCGGTGGCGGGTGCGGCGTACTCACGGGCTATCGCCGCAGAACGGGCGGCATCGGCGAGGTAGCCGTCGATCTGCGTGTTGTGCAGGGCGGCTTTCGCATCCCGGGTGGCCGCCCTGTACTGGCCGACAGCCAAGAACTGCTTCAGGTACGACCATGGGCCGGACAGCGCGGCATTGGCCGCGGCCTTCATCTCCGGTCCGCCGGTCTCCACCAGTCGCTGCACGGCGATCCGATCGTCATCCTCCGCGGCCTGGTACTGGCCGACATCCAGGAATCGTCGGACGTCCTCGATACTCCCGTCCAGGGCCTCGTTCGCGGCGGCCCGGGTGGCCGGTCCGCCGGTGTTAAGGATGCACTGGACAGCGATCCAGTCATTGTCATCTTTGCCGGGGTAGTGACGGGTCCGCAGAAACTCCTTGACATTCTCGTGACTGTCGACCAGCGCGGTCTGCGCAGCCTCGCGCGGTGCCGAGACGGTGGCGGCTCCAGCGATGGTCCGGACGCTGAGCCGGTCGTCCTGCTCCACAGCGGCGGCCAGCTCGCTTCGCACGAATGGTCGCCGGAGTGTCCGGGTCGCGGACTTTCGGCCAGCAACCGCTCTGCTTCGGCGTCAAGTTGGGTGGCTTGGTCGGCCTACGTTGACAGACAGTCCGTCCCGGCCGCAGAAACCGAAAATGGAAGGCGTCGGTTAATTGACAAAAACGAGACAGAAGAGATCGGACTTTTAGAACAGGTGCATCTTTCAGAGTATTTTCAGGAGTTACTCAACGAAGGCCGGTTCGACAACGACCCCGTATCGGAAACTCGATCCGAGGAACACTGAAAGTTCACTGACAGACGTTATTGTCGAGTACCACATGCCCGAATACACTCGGGCCAATCGCGCGCTCCAGCGGAGCGTTGACAGGTTGACCTGAGTGTTCGCCGCCAAGGCGCGGGCATGCCCCTACGAACCTCCTGACCGCCCGCCTGGGATCGGTCGTTGACCGCTGGTCACTTTCGGCGACGCAGGCCACGGGCGATCATGAACAAGGCCAACAGCGCTAAGGCACCGGCGGCGACCGGGATGAGGCGTTTGGCCACCGACTTGCCCGCGTAGCCGAACAGGTCGATCACCTCGGCGTCCGTGTGCTTCTCGGCGGCGGGACGGGGAGTTTCCTCCGGGGCCGCCGTCGCGGGCTCGGGCTCCGCCGCGCCCAGTTTCTCGCCAAGACAGGTCGCGAAGTCGTCCAGGATCTTGCCGCCCACCTCGGCGATCATCCCGCGGCCGAACTGGGCCGGTTTGCCGGTGACGCTGAGGTCGGTCACCACCGAGCCCTTGGTGGAGCCGCCGTCCCCGGTGAGCGTCACGGTCACCGTGGCCTTCGCCGTCCCGGCCCCGCGCGCGTCCTTGCCCGAGGCCGTGATCACCACCTTGCGCGCCTGCTCGTCCTTCTCCACGAACTCGCCGGATCCCTTGTACAGCAAGGAGACCGGTCCGAGCTTGACCTTCACGGTGCCACGGAAGGTATCCCCATCGGCCTCGGCGAGGGTGGCGCCGGGCATGCACGGCGCCACCCGCTGCGGGTCCAGTACCGCCTGCCACACCTCGTCGATACCCGCGGGCACGGTGAACTCATGCTCCAACTGCACGGACCGGCCTCCTCTCGTACTCCAGCGGAAAAGCCGTGAACGTGGCTTTCGGGACATCCAGCGTCCGGAAAGCCACGTTCACGACATCTGACGTCTCTATCGCCACGTTCAGGGCACTTCAGGCGGTGACGGCGGAGGTGACGGCGCGGCCGGTGAGAACCCTGGCCAGCTGCCGCCGGTAGTCCACGTCCGCGTTGGCGTCGCTGGTGGGGTTGGTTCCCTCCGCGGCGTGCTCGGCGGCGGCACGGATGGACTCGGCGGTGGCGGGCCGGCCCACCAGCGCCTCCTCCACTCCACGGGCCCGGACCGGGACCGAGGCCATGTTGGTCAACGCGACCCGTGACTCGGCGATCATCTCGCCCTCGGTCCGGATCGCGGCCGCCACGGCCACCATGGACCAGGCCTGCGCCACCCGGTTGAACTTCTCGTAGTGCGCATGCCAGCCGGGATACTTCGGCACCCGCACCTCGACCAGGATCTCCCCCGGACCGAGCGCCGTGGTGAAGAAGTCCTGGAAGAAGTCGGCGGCCGGGATGGTGCGGCGGCCGTCCATCCCGCAGACCACCATCTCGGCGTCCAGCGCCAGCGCCGGGGCCGGCAGGTCACCGGCCGGGTCGGCATGCGCGAGTGAACCGCCGAAGGTGCCGCGGTGACGCACCTGCGGGTCGGCGACGGTGTCGGTCGCCCTTGCCAGCAGCGCGGCGTGCTCGGCGACCAGCGGATCACGCTGCACCTCGTAGTGCGTGGTCATGGCACCGATCACCAGCGCGTTCCTTTCCTCGCGGACACCGCGCAGCTCGGGGATCCTAGCGAGGTCGATCAGCTTGCCGGGATCGGCCAGCCGCATGCGCAGGACCGGCAGCAGGCTCTGCCCACCGGCGAGCACCTTGGCGTCCTCGCCCGCCTCGGCGAGCGCGCGCACGGCGTCGTCCACTGTGGACGGCGCTACGTAGTCGAAGGCCGCGGGGATCATCGGGCACCTCCCTGAGCGCTGCGGATGGCCGACCACACCCGCATCGGTGAGCAGGGCATCTCCACATCGGAGACGCCGAGAGGGCGTAGCGCGTCCACGACCGCGTTCACCACGGCCGGGGTGGAGGCGATCGTGCCCGCCTCGCCGACTCCCTTGACGCCCAGCGGGTTGGTGGTGGACGGGGTCTCGGTGCGGTCGGTGGTGAACGAGGGCAGGTCCGCGGCGGAGGGCACCAGGTAGTCGGCGAAGGTGCCGGTGGTCAGCGTGCCACTCTCGTCGTAGGTCGCCTCCTCGAACAGCGCCTGCGCGATGCCCTGGGCAAGGCCGCCATGCACCTGGCCCTCCACGATCAGCGGGTTGACCACCGCGCCGACGTCGTCGACACAGACGTAGGAACGCAGCCGCACCTGCCCGGTCTCGGTGTCCACCTCGGCCGCGCACAGGTGCGTGCCGTGCGGGAAGGAGAAGTTCTCCGGATCGAAGGTGAACTCGGAGTCCAGCGAGGGTTCCACGCCGTCGGGCAGGTCGTGCGCGGTGAACACCGCGGTGGCCACGTCGGTGAGCGCCGTGGCGGACTCGGTGCCGCGCACGGTGAACCTGCCCCCGGCGAACTCGAGGTCGTCCGGCGAGCACTCCATCATGTGCGCGGCGATCACCCGTGCCTTCTCGATCACTTTCTCCGCAGCCTTGACCACGGCCACCCCGCCCACGGCCAGCGACCGCGAGCCGTAGGTGTCCAGACCCTTGTGCGAGGACTGGGTGTCCCCATGCAGGATCTCGATGTCGTCGAAGGGAACGCCGAGCTGGTCGGCCACGATCTGGCTCCACGCGGTCTCGTGCCCCTGCCCGTGTGCCGAGGCCCCGGTCACCACCTCGACCTTGCCGAACGGCAGCATCCGGATGGCCGCGTGCTCCCAGCCACCCGCGCCGTAGGACAGCGAGCCGAGCACCCGCGACGGCGCCAGCCCGCACATCTCGGTGTAGGTCGAGATCCCGATGCCGAGCTGGACCGGGTCGCCGGAGGCGCGTCGCTCCTCCTGCTCCCGGCGCAGGCCCTCGTAGTCGAACAGCTCCCTGGCGCGCGCGGTGGCCGCCTCGTAGTTGCCCGAGTCGTAGGTCAGTGTGGCGACCGTGGTGTAAGGGAACTCCTCGTGCTTGATCCAGTTCTTCTCCCGAATCTCCATCGGATCCATGTTCAGTTCCACGGCCAGCTCGTCCATCATCCGCTCGATCGCGAAGGTCGCCTCGGGGCGGCCCGCGCCGCGATAGGCGTCGGTGAGCGTGGTGTTGGTGAACACGTTGGTGCAGGCGAACCGGTAGGCCGGGATCTTGTAGATGGCGTTGAACATGAACGCACCGAGGATCGGCACCCCGGGGCCGACCAGGCCGAGGTAGGCGCCCATATCGGCGAGCAGCTCCACCTTGAGCCCGGTGATCCGCCCGTCGCGGGTGGCCGAGACGGTGAGGTCCTGGATCTGGTCCCGGCCGTGGTGCGCGGTGACCATGGTCTCCGAGCGCGACTCGGTCCACTTCACCGGCCTGCCGAGCTTCCGCGCCACGATCAGGGCCGTCATCTCCTCCGGCAGCACCGCGATCTTGCCGCCGAAGCCGCCGCCGACGTCCGGCGCGATCACCCGCAGCTTGTGCTCGGGGACGCCCAGCGTGGCCGCGGACATGGTCTTCAGGATGTGCGGGATCTGGGTGGCCGACCACATGGTGAGCTGCGGCCCGGTCGGGTCCACCACGCAGGAACGTGGCTCCATGAAGGACGGAACCAGCCGCTGCTGCCGGAACCGCCGGTGCAGGGTGACCTCGGCATCGGCAATGGCCCGCTCGACGTCGCCGCCGGAGCCCGCCTCGGCCGAGTCGAACACCCACAGCGCGTTGCGGTTGGTGCCCAGCTCCTCGTGCACCAGCGGGGCGCCCTCGGCGAGTGCGTTCTCCATGCCGAGCACGACCGGCAGCTCGTCGTAGTCGACCTCGATGGCCTCCAGCGCGTCCTGCGCCTCGTAGGCGCTGCGCGCGACCACCACGGCTACGCCCTCACCGGCGAAGTTCACCGTGTCGGCCGCGAGCACGGGGCGCCGCGGGTGCTTCATGTCCTCGGTGATCGGCCACGCACAGGGCATCCCGATCTGGCTGTCCGGGTCGAGGTCGGCCGCGGTGTAGACGGCGATGACCCCGGGCCGCTCCCTGGCCGCGGAGACGTCCAGGGAGGTGATCCTGGCGTGCGCCAGCGGGCTGCGCAGCACCGCCAGATGCAACATGCCGGGCAGCGCGATGTTGTCGGTCCAGCGGGTCCGCCCGGTGATCAGCCTGGCGTCCTCCTTGCGCAGCCGCGCCCGGCCTACCTCCGGCTCGATGGTGGAGGTCATCACTCACCACCCCCACCCACGCTGGTGGCCGTCCTGCCGGCCGGGTTCGCGGTCTCGTCCGCGACCCGCTCGACGTCCGGACCGGCGCCCGGCCGCATGTGGTGCGCGGCATCCTGCACGGCGCGCACGATGTTCTGGTAGCCGGTGCAGCGGCAGAGATTGCCTTCCAACCCCTCGCGCACCGCCCGCTCGTCCGGGTCCGGGTTGTCCGCGAGCAGGTCGATCGACTGCATGATCATGCCCGGGGTGCAGAACCCGCACTGCAGGGCGTGGTTGTCGTGGAACGCCTGCTGCACCGGATGTAGTTCGCCGTCCTGTGCCACACCCTCGATCGTGCGGACCTCGCAGCCGTCGGCCTGCACCGCGAGCACCGAGCAGGACTTCACGCTGTGCCCGTCCAGGTGAAGGGTGCAGGCGCCGCAGTTGCCGGTGTCGCAACCGACCACGGTGCCCACCTTGCCGAGCCGTTCCCGCAGGTAGTGCACCAGCAGCAGGCGTGGCTCGACCTCATCTGTGTAGCTCGTCCCGTCGACGGTGACGCTGATGCGCATGAAGGCCTCCGGTGGTGGAACTGGCAGTGATCGGGCTCACAACGAGCGTGCTACTTCTGTCGCGCTCGGACAACCCCCGGCCCGGTGAACGACCGCTTGTCCAGTGGGTTGGGTACGTGAACGGCAAACTCAGGCGCGTGGGAAGCAAACTCGCGCGCGTGGAGGGCAAACTCGCGCGCGTGGGCGGCCAACACGCGGGTCAGCCGTGGATGCGGCCCTCGGTGTCGGTGAGCCGGCGGCCGCCGCCACCCCAGCGCAGCGCGATGACCTCGGCGGCGATGGACACCGCGGTCTCCTCCGGGGTGCGGGCGCCGAGGTCGAGGCCGATCGGGGAGGACAGCTTCTTCAGCTCGGCCTCGGTGAGGCCGGCCTCGCGCAGCCGGACCAGCCGGTCGTCGTGGGTGCGACGGGAGCCCATCGCGCCGACGTAACCCAGGTCCAGGCGCAAGGCCACCTCCAGCAGCGGGACGTCGAACTTGGGGTCATGGGTGAGCACGGTGACCACGGTGCGCTGGTTCACCCTGCCCGCCTCGGCCTCGGCGGCCAGGTACCGGTGCGGCCAGTCCACCACCACCTCGTCCGCCTCGGGGAACCGGGCGGAGGTGGCGAACACCGGCCGGGCGTCGCAAACCGTCACCTGGTACCCGAGGTAGGACCCCATCCTGGCCATCGCCGCCGCGAAGTCGATCGCGCCGAACACCAGCAGCCGCGGCCGCGGCTCGAAGGAGTTCACGAACACCGCCATGCCCTCGCCACGCCGCTGCCCGTCCGGGCCGTAGTGCAGCAGCCCGGTGCGACCGCCGGCCAGCAGGCCACGCGCGTCGTCGGCGACCGCGTCCTCGGCACGTGCCGAGCCGAGACCGCCGGCAAGCCGATCCGGCCACACGATCATCCGGCGCCCCACCCACTCGGCCTCCGGATGTTGAACCACGGTGACCACCGCGACCGGCTCGCCGACGCGCACCGACTCGATCACCGCGGGCAGCTCCGGCATGGAGCCGGCGTCGACGTGCTCGACGTACACGTCGATGATGCCGCCGCAGGTCAACCCGACCGCGAAGGCATCGTCATCGGTCACCCCGAACCGCCGCAGCACCGGGGTCCGCTCGGTGACGGCCTGCTGGGCGAGGTCGTAGACCGCGCCCTCGACGCACCCGCCGGAGACGCTGCCGGTGACCGCGCCGTCCGCGCCGACCAGCATCGCGGCCCCTGGCGCGCGCGGCGCCGAGGAGAAGGTGGACACCACCGTGCCCAGCCCCACGGTCTCACCGGCCGAGAAGCGCCGGTGCAGTTCCTCCAGCACGTCATGCATCACGGATCTCCACGAGCAGTCGTTCCAGCGTGGCCAGGCTGTGCCCGGCCAGCAACCGATCGAGGGACGGCAGGGCGGCCGCGATGCCGGACTGCACGGGAGCGTAACCCGGCTTGCCCGCGTGCGGGTTCACCCAGAACACCGCATACGCCAGTCGGCGCAGCGCGGCGAGTTGCTCGCCGAGCAGGTCCGCCCCACCCCGCTCCCAGCCGTCGGAGAACAGCACGACCACCGCTCCCCTGGCCAGCCCGCGCCGCCCCCACCTGCCGAGGAACGCGCGCAGCGTCTCGCCAAGCCGGGTGCCGCCCGCGAAGTCGGCCACCGCGCGGGAGGCCGCGAGCATCGCCCGCTCCGGGTCCCGCTGGCGTAGCTGGCGGGACACCCTGGTCAGCCGGGTGCCAAGGGTGAAGACCTCGACGGCGGCGGGGGCCGCACGCTGCAGCACGTGGGCGAAGCGCAGCAAGGCGTCGGCATACGGGCTCATCGAGCCGGACACGTCGATCAGCAGCACCACTCGCCGCGGCCTGCCACCCGTGCTGCGGTAGGCCAGCCGCACCGGCTCGCCACCTCCGGCGAGCATCGCGCGCAGGGTCCGCGCCGGGTCCAACGTCCCGCGCCGGGAGGCCCGCGGCCGCGGCGACCGCCGGACGGGCAACCGGGGGCGCAACACGGCCAGCAGTTCCCGCAGGTGCGCCCGTTCCGCCGCGGTCAGCTCGCCGAGGTCGCGGGCGCGCAGCACCTCGGTATCGGCCGCCGCGACCCGCAGCGATTCGGCCGGCTCCCCGGACTCCTCGCCGGCGCGCCCCTCCGGCGACACCAGCGCGGCCATGTTCGCCTGCCGCGGCAGGTGCTCCCGCGCCGCCCGCGGATCGAGCGAGGCCGGGCCGAACCACGCGGCGAAGGCGGTGTCGTACGGCGGCAGGTCGTCGGGATCGGCGCAGAGGGTGAGCCTGCCCGCCCAGTACAGCTGCTCGGGATCGGCGAGGTCGAGTCGCTCCACCGCGGCGAGATAGGCGCGCACCCGCCGGCCGTCGCACCGCAGCCCCGCCGCGCGCAACGCGGAGGCGAACCCGACCAGGCCGGGCAGTAACTCGGCTGGCTCGGCTGGCTCGACGGGCTCGGCTGGCTCGGTGGTACCGGCGGACATGTGTTCATTGTGCGCCCGATCAGGCGCCGCACCGCAGCGCGAGCAGCGCCATATCGTCGTGGGCCGCACCGGCGAGATGCTCCACGACCCGCCGCTCCACGGCCGCGCACACCCGCTCCGGCTCGGCACCGGCATAGGCGGGCAACAGCTCGCGCAGCCGTTCGAGCCCGAAGAAACCCTCCGGGCCGCGGGCCTCGTAGATGCCGTCGGTGAAGAACAGCATCAGGTCGCCGGGATGCAGCGTGATGGTGGTTTCCTCGTAGGAAAGGTCCGGCAGCACCCCGGACAGCGTCCCGCCGAGCTCGGTCTCCTCGATCCGGCCGTCGGTCCGCAGCACGATCGGCGCCGGGTGTCCGGCGACGGCCAGCGTCACCTCGGCCCCGCCGTGGTCCGGATCCGGCCGCAACCGAGCGCAGACCACGGTCACGAACCGATCCGAGTCCCCCTCGTAGAGCACGTCGTTGAGGGCGGCGAGCACGGCCGACGGCGACCGGTCGAAATGCGCGGCGGTGCGGATGGTCTGCCGCGCCCGCCCGGTCAGCACCGCGGCCGGTACACCCTTGCCGCAGACATCCCCGATGACCAGCGACCAGTCGTCCCCCGCTCCGTGCACATCGTAGAAGTCACCCCCGATGTCCAGATGCTCGAAAGCCGACCGGCAACGCGCCGCCACCCGCACCCCGGGCACCTCGGGCAGCCTCGGCGGGCGCAGGCTCGCCTGCAGCACCGCGGCCACCTCGGCGCGCTGCTCGTGCGTGCGGACCGCGTCCAGGGTGAACTCCGCCCTGCGGGCGAACTCCTCCGCGAGCCCGAGCTCGGGCTCGGCATAGCGCCGCCCACCCGCGCGGACCAGCACCAGCGCGCCGCCACTGGAGCCGAGCGAGGCCCCGAGCACGTCCGCGGGCAACAACGCCGCCACCTGCCTGCGCAGCGACTCGTCCGGGATCGCCATGGCCAGCCCGGTGTGCTCGCCCGCGTCGGGCAACCGTTCGGCCCGCGGCAGGCCGCGGATCCGGTTCAGCCAGGCGGCGACCTCCTCGGGCGGCCCGGGGCGCAGCGGCCCGGTGCGGGTGCCGTCCGCGGCATGCGCGAACAGGGTGGTCGAGCCACCGTCGCGGACCGCGAGCATCGCCCAGTCGGCGAGGTAGGGCACCGCGAGGTGCAGCAACGCCTGGATGGTGCGACGGGCGTGCGGCGGCCGGTCCTCGACGCCGTCCGGACCGACCTCCTGCCCCTGCGGGGCGTCGCCGAGCACCACATCCGTCCTCTCGATCCACTCCGTGGCACGCCGACCGTGCCCGTCGACCCTACGTGGCCGGCACCTCGGCGACCAGCACCTCAGCGACGGAACTCGGCCCACACCTGCTTTCCCGGAACACCACGCCGCTCGCGGCTGTACCCCCAACGGGTGGCGAGAGCATGCACCAGGCGCAACCCGTGCCCACCTTCGACGGGAGGAACGGACTGCTCGCGCAGCACCGGAAGCCCGGCGCCACCGTCGCGTACCCGCACCACGATCTGCGCGGTCACGCATTCCACTTCCAGGCTGGCAGGAGCCGCACCGTGCTTGATCGCGTTCGTGACGAGCTCGGACACCACCTGCACGATGTCGCTGGTCAACTCGTCCGGAACCCGGTGTCCACGCAGGGTGGCAGCCGCCACGCGGCGCGCCACCGACGCCGAACGACGGTCAACCGCGAAGTCGATGGTCAGCGGCTGTTGCCCGCCTGCTGTTTCCCTGCTCACGTAGATGAGCTACCCGCCTCGAGACCAGGCCAATCATCGCCGAACCGATGCGGAAGCCGGGATCGCAACGTTTGACACCGGACGACCCCGGGTAATCCGGTGCGAAGAGCCGACGAAAAGGCGAGGGGTGAGACCGGTATGGCCGAGGTGAGCAGGCTGCCGCTGGTGGTCGCCGAGGAATGGGACTGGCAGTTACACGCCGCGTGCCGTGGAGTGGACAGCGGTCTGTTCTTCCACACCGACAACGAGCGTGGGGTGGCACGGGAACGGCGGGAGGAACAGGCCAAGGCGATCTGTTCCCGCTGCCCCGTGCTGCGGGAATGCCGCAACCATGCCCTTTCGGTGGAGGAGCCGTACGGGATCTGGGGCGGTCTCGGCGAGTCGGAGCGGCGAGAGCTGTTGCGGCAGCGGAGAAGGGCGCGCCGGTCGGCACACGTCGGGTGACGAGAGGGCCGCAGGGCGGCTCGGCTAAGGTCGTGACCGCATACCCGATGCGGGTCGGTAACCCTGAGGAGAACCTCCATGAGCGTCCCTGGTCCGGATGCCCGTACGCCCGGCTTCCAGATCACCACCTCCGAGGTCGACGGCGGCTGGCGTGTCGCGGTGGCGGGAGAACTCGACCTGCTCACCAGCCCGCGCCTGCAGCAGGCGCTGAACTCGGTGATCGAGCAACGGCAGCCCTCCCGGGTGCTCGCCGACCTCACCGAGGTCGGCTTCTTCGACTCCTCGGCGCTGAACGTGTTGCTGCAGATCGAGCGGCTGGCCACCGAGCACGGGGTTCCGATGACGGTGCTCGCCAGTGAGGCCGTCGAACGCATCATCACGCTGGCCGGGGTCGGCGACCATCTCACCTGGACCCGGCCAGAGCCGTAACGGCAGCCGCGGTAGGGCGAATCCCACCGAAAACTCCGGACATCACCGGGGAGAACCTGGCCACTTTCTGCTGGAACTCGGCCGTTCGCGTTCCACAGGAGAAATGGTGGGGTAATGCTCGTCAAGTGGGCCCAGAACATATTGAGCGAGTGGTTTCGCGGGACGGTGGGCGGGCAGCGGCGATGCCCGCCCACCACCGCGGCACTGGCCAGGTACCCGAAGCCTTCCAGTCACTCGTCTCGGTACCGGAACCGGGAAATCCGTTCCGGCGCACCACGGTCCCTCCTGCGGCTATCTCCGCACCAGCACCGAAGCACGGGTAGTGCCGATCGTCGACGTGCGGCCCATGCCCCCGTGGCACCACGTGGCCGACCGTGGCGCCACACTGGTGGCAGGGCACACCTGCGGGCGGCGGGTACTCCGGCGCGCGGCGAGCAGCGGCACGGCCGCCCCCGTCAACGCTCCCGGCTGAGCAGTGCGTCCAGCCCGGAGCGGGCGCGGTCGAGGTCCTCGCTGTACTTCAGCACCGCGCCCAGGGTCGCGGCGGCCGAGGCGGCGTCGAGTTCCTCCCTGCCGAGCGCCAGCAGGGCACGACCCCAGTCCAGTGACTCGGCCACCCCCGGCGGCTTGAGCAGTTCGAGCCCCCGCAGCCTGCGCACGGCATCGGCGATCTGGCCGGCCAGCCGCTCGCCGATGCCGGGCAGCCTGCCGCGCAGGATCGCGATCTCCCTCGGCAGGTCCGGATGTTCCAGCCAGTGGTAGAGGCAGCGGCGCTTGAGCGCGTCGTGGACCTCGCGGGTGCGGTTGGAGGTGAGCACCACCAGCGGCGGGGTCTCGGCTCGCACCTCGCCGAACTCCGGGATGGTCACCGCGTTCTCGTCCAGCAACTCCAGCAGGAAGGCCTCGAACTCGTCGTCCGCGCGGTCGATCTCGTCCACCAGCAGCACGCAGGGGGCGGTGGTCAGGGCACGCAACAGCGGGCGGGCGAGCAGGAACCGTTCGGTGTAGAGCGATCGCTCGGCCGCGTCCACCTCCAGCGCACCGTCACCTGCGGCCTCCAGCGCCCGCAGGTGCAACAGCTGGCGCGGGAAGTCCCACTCGTACAGCGCCTGCGCCGAGTCGATGCCCTCATGGCACTGCAGGCGGATCAGCGGCAGGCCCAGGCCGTCGGCGAGCGCGACGGCGAGCGCGGTCTTGCCGGTGCCGGGCTCCCCCTCGCAGAAGAGCGGCCGCCGCATGCGGAGCGCGAGGAACGCCGCGGTGGCCACCCCGGTGTCGGAAAGGTAGCCGGTGCCCTCGAGCAGGTCGGCGAGCGCGTCCGGGGAGCCGGGAGTTGCCGAGGAGCCCATCCGCTCACTCTACGACGCCAAGATCCGCCCGCGTGTCCACATCGGCGCCGCTACCGAGATCCGCGCACTCGACCAACCGCAGGTCCGGCCGGGCGGCCAGCCAGTCCCGCGCCCCGCGGTCGCCCTCGGTCGCGCCGGCCACCTCGGCCCACCAGCGGCGCCCCAGCACCACCGGGTGCCCTGGCGTGCCCCGGTAGCACGCCCTGGCCACGGCCGAGGGTCCGGCGTACCCGGCCAGCCTCGCCACGACACCGGCGGGGACCCACGGCAGGTCGACCAGGTGCACCAGCAATGCGTCGGGAGCCGGTTCCAGCCCGTGGAACGATCCCAGCCCGGCACGCAGCGAGGCACCCATCCCGCTGGTCCAGTCCGCGGCGTGCACCGCGACGGCGGCGCGCGGCAGCAGGGCGCGCACGGCCTCCGACCGCGCGCCGACCACCACGTGCACCGGCTCGCAGCCACCCTCGGTGAGCGCACCGAGGGCGCGCAGCACGAGCGGCTCGCCGTCCAGCTCGGCCAGCGCCTTCGGCCCGCCGAACCGCCGCCCCCTGCCGGCGGCCAGCAGCAGGCCGGCCACCCTCACCGGCTGGCCTGGGTCGCCATGGTGACCGCCAGGTCGGCCTCGATCAGCTTGCAGGTGTCCAGCAACGCGGGCAGCGCGTCGCGCCGCAGCGCCTCGGGGGAGGTGCGGCCGGCATGGGTGGACACGTTCGCCGCGGCGACCACCTGCCCGCCGCGGTCGCGCACCGGCGCGGCCACCGAGCGCAACCCCTCCTCGAGCTCCTGGTCCACCAGCGCCCACCCCTGCTCGCGCACCCGGGCCAGCTCGGCCCGCAGCGCGGTGGCCGAGGTCAGCGTGTGCGAGGTGAGCCGGTCGAGCCGGGCCTGCTCCAGGTAGTCGGCCAGCGCCGGTTCCGGGAGGCCGGCCAGCAGCACGTGGCCCATCGAGGTGGCGTGCGCGGGAAAGCGGGTGCCCACGTTGATGGTGACGGCCATGATCCGGGACACCGCGACCCTGGCGACGTAGATGATGTCGGTGCCTTCCAGCACCGAGATGGAGCAGGACTCGTGCACCTCGGCGGAGAGCCGTTCCAGGTGTGGCTGGGCCACCTCGGGCAGGGAAAGGCTGGAAAGGTAGGCGTAGCCGAGCTCGAGCACCCGCGCGGTGAGCGAGAAGTACTTCCCGTCGGTGCGGACGTACCCGAGGTCGGCCAGGGTGAGCAGGAACCGCCGGGCGGCCGCCCTGGTGAGGCCGGTGGACCGGGCAACCTCACTCAGCGTGAGTTGCGGGGAGCCCGCGTTGAACGCCCGGATGACGGCCAGCCCTCGCTCCAGCGACTGCACGTGGTGTGCGCCGCGGGCCGCGCCGATGTCGGGGTCCTGCTCCTCCTCGTCCATAACGTGACTCTAGCCGGGGTCCCGCTCGGGCTCGCGACGGCGCGCGGCCGGTTCACCCAGCTCGCCCAGCGTCCGGTTGGCGACGGCGAACGCGGTGTTCGCGGCGGGCACACCCGCGTACACGCCGGTGTGCAGCAGCACCTCGCCGATCTCGGCCGAGCTGAGTCCATTGTGCACGGCCGCCCGCACGTGCATGGCGAGCTCGTCCTCGCAGCGTAGGGCGGCAAGCAGCGCGAGGGTGATGCAGCTACGAGTGCGCCGGTCCAGCCCCGGCCTCGTCCACACCGAACCCCAGGCGGCGTGCGTGATGTACTCCTGGAACGGCGCGGTGAACTCCGTGGTGCTCGCGACGGATCGGTCCACATGCTCGTCGCCGAGCACTTCCCTGCGCACGTTCATCCCGGCCTGGTAGCGGTCCGTCACGGTTGGCTCGCTCCCTTGACATGTTCGACGATCAGTTCGGTGAAACGATCCGGCCGGTCCAGGTTGCCGAGATGCGCGGCGCCGGGGACCCGTTCGAGCCGGGCGCCCGGCACCTCCCGCGCGATCAGCTCGCCGTGCTCCGGCGGGGTGGCCTGGTCCTGCTCCCCCGCGATGACCAGCGTCGGAGCCGTGATGGCTCGCAGTTCGGGACGCAGGTCCATCCGCTCGATCGCGGCGCAGCAGGAGGCGTAGCCCTCGGCGGGGGTGGCGGCCACCAGCTCCCGCAGGAACGCCACCAGTCCCGGGTCCGCCCGCGCGTGGGCCTCGGTGACCCAGCGACCCACCACCGCCTCGGCCACGGCGCCGGTGCCGTCCGCCCGCACCGTGGCGGCGCGCTCGGCCCACATCCGCGGCGGGCCCAGGCAGGCCGAGGTGCAGCACAAGGCCAGCGAGGACACCCTGGCCGGAGCGTGCGCGGCCAGCCACATGCCGGTCATGCCGCCGAGCGAGACCCCGACGAGGTGGGCGCGCCCGGCGCCGATCCGGTCCAGCAGCGCGAGCAGGTCGCCGCCGAGCTCCGCGATCGAGTACGGGCCGGGCGGCGCAGGGGAGCCGCCGTGCCCGCGATGGTCGTAGCGCACCACCCGGAACCCCGCCGCCACCAGCGGTTCCACCTGCGGTTCCCACATCCGCAGGTCGCTGCCCAGCGACCCGCTCAGGACCACTACCTCGCCCGCTGGTGGCCCCTCGGCACGGTGGTGCACGACGACAGGGCCACGCATCGGATCAGACATCGAAGAAGACCGTCTCGCCCTCGCCCTGCAACCGCACGTCGAACCGGTAACCGCCCGCGGTGGGCACGGCGATCAGGGTGTCCCTGCGCCCGGCCGGAACCGCGGCGAGCACCGGGTCGGTACGGTGCTGCTCGGCGTGTTCGGGGAAGTAGATCCTGGTCACCACGCGTTGCAGCAGGCCGCGGGCGAACACCGAGACGTCGATATGCGGGGCCTGCCCCGGCAACGCACCCGGCAGCACGGTGCGGATGGCGTAGCTGCCGTCCGGTTCGGTGGGGCAGCGGCCGAAGCCGCGGAACCCCGGCACCGCCCCGCGCGGGTCGTCCGGGTGGTCGAAACGTCCATCCCGGTCGGCCTGCCAGGTCTCCACCAGCGCGTCCGGGACCGGCTCACCCGCGCCATCGGACACGACCCCCTTGATCCACACCGTGTCCGCGCCCTCGTCCGCGGTCACCGCGGGCCCGTCCGTCCACGGCAGCCCGATGGAAAGAAACGGCCCCACCGTCTGCGAGGGAGTACTCCCGAGGTTCACTCGTCCTCCTCGTCCTCGAACACCGAGGCCTCCCTGCCCCGCAGCACGATGTCGAACTCGAAGGCCAGCGCCCAGGACTCCACCGTGCGGCTCAGGTCGAACCGGGAGATCATCCGCTCCCGCGCCTTCGGGTCCGGCACGGAGTTGAAGATCGGGTCCTGGTCGAACAGCGGATCGTCCGGGAAGTACATCTGGGTGACCAGCCGCTGGGTGAACGCCGAGCCGAACACCGAGAAGTGGATATGCGCCGGCCGCCAGGCGTTGTCGTGGTTACCCCAGGGATAGGCGCCCGGCTTGACGGTGAGGAACTCGTACCTGCCCTCGTCATCGGTGAGCGTGCGACCGACGCCGTCGAAGTTCGGGTCCAGCGGCGCGGGCCAGCGGTCCCCGATGTGCCGGTAACGTCCGGCCGCGTTGGCCTGCCAGATCTCCACCAGCGAGTTGCGCACCGGGCCGCCGTCCCCGTCCAGCAGTCTCCCGTGCACCAGGATCCGTTGCCCCACCGGCTCGTCCTCGTGCTGCCGGGTCAGATCGTTGTCCTGCGGGCCGATCCGCCCTGGGCCGAGCAGCGGCCCGGTGACCTCGGTGAGCCGCTGCGGCAACAGCACCAGCGGCCGCTTCGGGTGCCGCAGCGCGGTGGAGCGGTATGCCGGGGAATCCAGCGGAGGGTGCGTTCCCTCGGGATCACGCCGGTAGGCAGGCAGTCTCAGTGCTTGTCTGGAAACGCGCGACACGATCGGCTCGGCGGGGCTCGGACTCCCGTCACGACCATCACCTCCGCAGTTCATGCGCCCGCCTCCCCGCTCGTGGGCTCCGCCGAACGCGCGTTCCTCCACTCACCACCGCAGGTACCAGCGGTTCTCGAACGCTCTCTCTCATGCGCTCACCTTCTTCAACTCGCGCAGCACGCTCAACTCCCACTCGGTGGGCGCGGGGGTCACCGCGAGGTCCTCGGCCACCCGCAACGGCCAGCCCGTGGCCGCGCGCGCCTGCTCCGGTTCGATCCCCGGATGCACTTCGGTGAGGGTCAGCTCGGCGGTGTCCGGATCGGGACGCAGCATGCCGAGATCGGTGATCACCAGCGTGGGCCCCGCGCCCGGCAGACCGAGCCGCCGCCGGTCTCCCCTGCCGGAACCGTGCCCGAAGGAGGTCACGAAGTCGACCTCGTCGACGAAGGCACGGGCACCCTGCCGTAGCACCACGAACACCTCACGGCAGGAGGCCGCGATCTCCGGCGCGCCGCCCGCGCCCGGCAGGCGCACCTTCGGGGCACCGTAGTCGCCGATCACCGTGGTGTTGATGTTGCCGAAGCGGTCCAGCTGGGCCGCGCCGAGGAAACCGACATCGATCCGCCCCGGCTGCAGCCAGTAGTTGAACACCTCGGGCACGCTCACCACCGCGTCCGCGGTCTCGGCCAGCTCACCGTCCCCAATGGACAGTGGAAGGCGGGAAGGCTTGGCACCGAGACAACCCGACTCGTAAACCAGGGTGAGATTCGGCGCGTGCAGCCTGCGCGCCAGGTTGGCCGCCGTGCTCGGCAGCCCGATCCCCACGAAGCACGAGCTCCCCTCGCGCAGCGCCCGCGCCGCCGCCACGCTCATCATCTCGTCCGCGGTGTAGGCGGTGTTCATATCTCGGCTCCTACTCGCCGCGCTCCTCGGCCCGCTGGCCGGACCTGCGATGCTCGCTCGGCGTCGCCTTCGGTGTTCATATCTCGGCTCCTACTCGCCGCGCTCCTCGGCCCGCTGGCCGGACCTGCGATGCTCGCTCGGCGTCGCCTTCGGTGTTCATACCTCGGCTCCTACCTGCTCCCGCAGCCACCGGCCGAACTCGGCGCGGTCCCTGCTGATCGCGTCCCAGGCCTGGTAGGACTCGTTGTCCCGGTCGTAGTAGTCCTGCGCGTAGGAGGGGCGTGCCCCGAACGGAACCTCGGCGACCGCGGTGACCGCCCACGCGGGCAGCACGATCGCCCCCGGCCGTGGCGGCAGCTCCCCGACCACCTCCTCCACGGTGACCAGCGACCGTTTCGCCGCGAGCACGGCCTCCTTCTGCACCCCGGTGATCCCCCACAGCTGCACGTTGCCCGCCAGGTCCGCACGCTGGGCGTGCACGATGGTCACGTCCGGATTGAGCGCGGGCACGGCGGTCAGTCGCTCGCCGGTGAACGGGCAGGTGACCGGCTTGATCGTGTCGGTGTGCTCGGGCAGGTCGGTGCCGGTGTAACCACGCAGCACCGCGAACGGCAACCCGGAGGCACCGGCCACGTACCGGTTCGCCATCCCGGCATGGCTGTGTTCCTCGATCTCCAGCGGCACCGGCCAGGAGTTCTGCACTGCGTCGCGGAACCGGTGCAGCGAGCCGACCCCGGGGTTGCCACCCCAGGAAAAGATCAACTTGCTCGCGCAGCCCGCGCCGATCAGCTGGTCGTAGACGATGTCCGGGGTCATCCGCGCCAGGGCAAGGCCGGTCCGCCGCTGGCGGATGATCTCGTGCCCGGCCGCCACCGGGATCAGGTGGGTGAAGCCCTCCATCGCCACCGTGTCGCCGTCCCGCACCAGCTCGGCGACGGCCTCTCGTAAGCCGATGACCTCGGCCATGGTCACCCCGTTCGGTCGGCTGTTCCGCACCACCAGTAGTTCGCGATGCGCACATCAGTTCTCTTGTCGAACATAGCGTGAGCGTAGGTGGTCGTCAACGCGAAGCCGGATCGCACCCTGGATTTCCGCCCCATCGAGTGGCTACGTTGCCTGCATGACGAAGCCACCCAAGATCGTGGTGACCAGGGCGATAGCGGAGCCCGCGATGAAGGTGCTGCACGAAGCGGGCGAGGTGTGGGCACCGGATCCGGACCGGAAGCTGCCACCGGGGGAACTGCACGAGGTCGTCGCGGGCGCCGACGGCGTGGTGAGCACCCTGCAGGACCGCATCGACGGCGCGTTCGCCGACGCCGCGGGCGCCAACCTGCGCGTGGTCTCCACGGTGGCCGTCGGCTACGACAACGTGGACCTGCCCGCGCTCGGCGCGCGCGAGGTGATCCTGACCAACACCCCGGGGGTGCTCACCGACGCCACCGCCGATCTCACCTTCGGCCTGCTGCTCGCGGTCACCCGCAGGCTGGGTGCGGGCGAGCGGCTGCTGCGGGCACGCCGGCCGTGGGAGTTCAACCTGGGCTTCATGCTGGGCACCGGGTTGCAGGGCAAGTCGCTGGGCATCGTCGGGCTGGGCCAGATCGGCACGGCGGTAGCGCGCCGGGCGCGCGCCTTCGGCATGCGGATCCACTACACCGGCCGCGGGCGCGCCGCCCCGGAGCTGGAAGCCGAACTCGACGCGCGGTTCCTGTCGATGGAGAGCCTGCTCGGCACCGCCGACATGGTGTCCCTGCACTGCCCGCTGACCCCGCGGACCCGGCATCTGATCGATGCGGGCGCGCTGGCCGCGATGAAGCCGGGCGCGTTCCTGGTGAACACCACCCGCGGGCCGGTCGTCGACGAGCGGGCGCTGGCCGACGCGCTGGAGGGCGGGGTGATCGCGGGCGCCGCCCTGGACGTGTTCGAGCGCGAACCCGAGGTGGAGCCACGGTTGCTGGAGCTGGACAACGTCGCGCTCGCCCCGCATCTCGGCTCGGCGACGGTGGAGACCAGGACCGAGATGGCCCTGCTCGCCGCCCGCAACGTGGCCTCGGTACTGGCCGGGAACGGCCCGCTGACGGAGGTCCGCCCGTGACCGGGCCGAGGGTGGTGGTCGCGCCGGACAAGTTCAAGGGCAGCCTGACCGCCGTCGAGGCGGCCGAGGCCATCGGTGCGGGCGTGCGGGACGCGCTGCCGGACGCCGTGGTGACGCTGTGCCCGGTCGCCGACGGCGGGGAGGGCACCCTGGATGTCCTGCTGGCGGCCGGCGGGCACCGGGTGGACCTCCGCGTCCGCGGGCCACTGGACGATCCGGTGGACGCCTGGTACGTGGTGCTGGACGGCACGGCCTACCTGGAGTCCGCCCGGGCCTGCGGCATCGAGTACGTGACCCCGTCGCCACAGGTCGCGCTGGCGGCGCACACGTGCGGGGTCGGCGAGCTGGTGGCGCACGCGCTGGATGGCGGCGCGCGCGGGCTGGTGCTCACCGTCGGTGGAACGGCCAGCACCGACGGGGGCGCGGGCATGCTGCGGGCACTGGGCGCGGAGATCCTGGACGACGCGGGCGGGCCGATCGACCTCGGCGGCGGCGCGCTGGGAGCCGTCCGGAAGGTCGACCTCGGCGAGGTGCACCGGCGGCTCGGTGGCGCCGAGGTCAGGGTGGCCACCGACGTGACCAACCCGCTGCTGGGCGAGCGCGGTGCCGCGGCCGTGTTCGGCCCGCAGAAGGGCGCGGGACCCGCGGAGGTCGCCGAGTTGGACGCCGCGCTGGCGGCCTGGTCACGGGCGTTGGTCGCGGCCGGGGCTCCCCCGGTCGCCGCGATACCGGGCGCGGGCGCGGGCGGCGGGGTGTCCGCAGGCGCCATGGCGGGCCTGGGCGCCACCGCCGAGTCCGGCTTCGACCTGGTCGTCGAGCTGACCGGGGTCGCCGCGGCGCTGGCCGAGGCCGACCTGGTGATCACCGGCGAGGGCTCGCTCGACGCGCAGAGCCTCGACGGCAAGGCACCTGCCGGGATCGCCACCAGGGCGGGCGAGCGAGAGGTGCCGGTGCTGGCCGTCGCCGGGCGCGTGCTGCTCGGCGAGGCCGAACTGGCCGCGGCGGGTATCGCGGCCAGCCGTGCGCTGGTCGACCATGCCCCATCGGCGGAGCACGCCCAGCGTGCCGCCTACCCGCTGCTGCGCGAACAGACCGCGACCCTGCTGCGCTCCTGGCTCGCCCGCTGACCTCGGTGGGAAGTCTCGGTGGGAAGTCGCCGCAAGCTTCCTGGTGGCAGGGGAACGTGCCGGCGACTTCCCACCTCCGGCTACTGAGCCGGCTGGTCACCGTCCGCAGAAGCCTGCTGCATCACGGCGAAGTTGAGCTGCCCCTGGTCGTCCTGCTGGACATCGAGCACCTTGTCGTCGAGGAACTCGGCGGCCTGCGGCTCGAGGAACACCTTGGCACCACCCTCGGTACCGAGCACCTGGTCGCCGTCCTCGGGCTCGTTGGCCACGGAGAGTGCGAGCTGGGCCCCGGCGTCCTGTTGAGCCTGAACCGAGAAACGCAGCCCCGAGTTCTCCTGTTGTGCCGTGAGGGCGCTGATCGCCTCGGCGGCCGCGTCGGTCATGGCAAGCATGTTCGACCTTCCCTTCGGTCGCGGTCGTTGCGCTGTGCCACCCCCACGGTAGGGGTGGGTTACGTCGGGCGCTCGGGGTGGGCGAGACTAATCGCGCCATCGCAGGTCACGGCCTCGGCCGGAGAGCCATCCTGGTCACGCAGCGGAAACGTCCCACGTCTGCGCGGGCACGCGCGGCGGCCCCGCTAAGCTCTCGTCCGTGACCAACGGCGACCTCGCGCCGGCCGCCCGGCTCCGCCTCGGCCCGGAACTGCTGTCCACCCTGCTCGACTACCTTCGCGGCGAGATCGCCGGCTGCCTCGGCGCGGGGCTGTGCACCGCGGCGGCGGAACCGCGCCTGCTGGCCTCCTCCGGAGTGGCCGCCGAATTCGACCGCCTGCAGCGGGAACTGGACTGTGGCCCCACCACGCATGCCGCGCGCGAGCAGGAAGCCGTGTCCTCCGCCGACCTCGCCACCGACGAGCGCTGGCCGGAGCTCGCGGCCGCGGTGGCCGCGCGCCCGGACGGGCCATCACCGCTGGCCGCGAGGGCGGTGGCGGGGAGCTGGGACGACGAGGGGCCGATCGTGTTCACGCTCTACCTCGACCACGAGCCCACCGCCACGGACCTTCGCACGATCGAACAGGTAGAGCCCATGCTGGCCATGTCCGCGGCCCTGGTGGAGTACTGCTCGGACGAGGTGCTGCGCGCCGACCAGCTCGTCCAGATGGTCGAGCACCGGCGGATCATCGAGCAGGCCAAAGGGATGATCATGGCCGCGTGCCGCTGTGACGCCGAGACGGCCTTCCGTTCCCTGGTCGTGGCCAGCCAGCACTTCAACGTGAAGCTGCGCGACCTCGCGGTGGCCACCGTGGAACTGGTCGGCGACGCCCCCGCCGAGGAGGCCCCTTCCGAGTTGCTGGGTGCCAAGGGAACGGTCGAACCCGCGGGGAACAAGGCCAGGCATGCCGCGAACCGAATGTGGGCGGCGTTGGACTCCGGTTGAGAAGCGCGGTTCAAGGAGGGTTATTCAGAACGACCCAGCGACCGCGGGCCGCCAGGCCCATGGTCACCGCGGCGCGCAGCGCCACCGTGTGGGTGGCGGTGGGCGACGGGCGGGAGGTCGTTGCAGGTTACAGCAGTAGTGACGCACACTACGGACCTGAATAACCCGACCGCGGAATAAGACACAGGACGCGCGCCCACGCATCACGCCGGTCAGGCACCTTCGTCACCAGCTCCTGGCCGAGACATGATCGTTCTCGCCCGAAGGAGTGGTTGCCGAGCTCGGAGGCCTTCCGTAACGTGGGGGTCACGGTTGAGCAACCAGCCGAAGGGAGCGGGCCCACCGCATCTCCTTCCCAGTGGTCGTTGGCGACCGGTCACCTCTCGTGTGGCAGATGATGACGGCCCCGCTTCCTCGCCTCACTCACGTGCCAGCTGGAGGGAGCTAACCGTGCGGACCACCACTACACCCGATGTAGCCGAGACATCCGCGGTAGCCGAACGAGTACACCGCGACGAGGAGCGGCAGGCCATCCGCCTGCATGGCTTGCACGTCGACGTCGAGCGGCGTGGGTACGACATACTGCTCGCCCGACTCCATGGCGACATCGACATCGCCTCGGCCCCCGGGCTACGACGCTGCGTCGATCTCGTTCCCGAACACGGCCGGGGCCTGGTGCTCGATCTGGACGGGGTGGAGTTCCTCGGCTCGGCCGGCATCTCCATCCTTGTCGACCTCGCGCGCAACCCGCCCCGGGAGGACGTCCGCTGGGCCGTGGCCGCGAGTGGCCGTGCCGTGCTGCGACCGCTGGAGGCCACCGGTTACCTGAACCTGGTACCCGCCTACCCCACCGTGGACGCCGCGATGGCCGCGGTCCGGTCGGCGGGCGGTACACGTCACAGCGGTTGACCGGCCCGGCAGGTTCCCAAAGATCCACAGTAGACATACCTTTTCGGTATGGCAGTGGCGATCCCGGCGCACGGCGGCGAGGAGCACTCCGCCGCCCCGGCGCGGCGGGAGTTCGGCAGGCATGCCGCCTGGTACGTGGCGGCGGGAGCGGCGACCACCGGCCTGCAGGCCCTGCTGTTCCTGGCGCTGCGGCAACCGCTCGGGTCGCATCCGGCCAACCTGCTGGCGATCGCGGTGACCACACTGGCCAACACCGAGTTCCACCGCAGGGTGACCTTCGCCGGGGCGGCGAGTCCTACCGGCCGCCGCTACCTGCAGGCCGTGCTCACCTTCGCGTTCTACGCGGGCTACGGCGCCGCGGTGCTGTTCACCCTGCACGCGGTGGCCCCGCAGGCAGGGGCCGTGGCCGAGTCCGTCGCGGTCGCCGCGGCCAGCCTCGCCGGGGGCGTCATCCGGTTTCTCGCCCTGCGGTCCTGGGTCTTCCTCCGGGGATGACCTCCGGCCCCGGGCGAGCGCGACGGCCGGGCACCGGAACCGGATGTCTACACTCGACGGTCGTGGCAGCAGAGCAGGAGGAGCCCGAAGAGCAGGAAGAGTCCGAGCCGGACTACCGGTTCACCCTGGCCAACGAGCGCACCTTCCTGGCCTGGATCCGCACCGCACTCGGCCTGCTCGCCGGCGGGGTGGCCGTGCACCAGCTGGTCCCCGACCTCGCCGTGCCCGGGGCGCGCACGGCCTTGGCCGCGCTCTGCGTCGCACTGGCCGCGGTACTCGCCGCGGGTAGTTACCCCCGCTGGCGGAACGCGCAACGGGCCATGCGCCGCGGGCGGCCGCTGCCGCGCGGTCACCTGATCCTGGTGCTGGCCGGTGGGGTCCTGGTGATCACGGCGTTCGCCGCGGTACTCGTGGTGGCCGGATGACCGCCCCGGACGGGCTGCAACCCGAGCGGACCGGGCTGGCCTGGCAACGCACCGCACTGGCCTCGGCGGCGTGCACCCTGCTGCTCGCGCACGCCGCCGCGCAGGAGGGCTGGCGCACGGCGACCGTGCCCACCGCGCTCGCCGCCGCGGGCACGGTCGCGATGGTCGTGATCGGCAGGCGGCGTGCCCGTGGGCTCCGCGAGGACCGCGCGCCGGGACCACCGGGCCGCGGGCAGGCCGGCACGGTGGCGGCGCTGGTGCTGCTCACCGCGCTGGCCGCGCTGCTGTCCCTGTCGTAGCCGTGCCTCGGCCGTACGCCGTGCCCTACTGTCCGCGCAGCGCCGGCAAGAGGGTGGACTCGGCGAAGTCGAGGAACTTCTCCTGGTGGTCCCCGCCGATCTGGACCAGCGCCAGGTCGGTGAACCCGGCCTCGGCGAACGGCCGAGCGGCGGCCACGATCGGTTCGACGTCCGGGCCGCACGGGATGCTCTCCGCGACGTCCCGCTCGGTCACGAACCGGGTCGCGCCGGCGAAGGAGGCCGGTCCGGGCAACTCGGCGTTCACCTTCCAGCCACCGGCGAACCACCGGAACTGCTCGTGCGCGCGGCGCACCGCGGTGTCGGGGTCCGGATCCCAGCAGACCGGTAGCTGCGCGATCTTGCGGGAGTGTTCCTGGCCCAGCTCGGAACGTTCCCGGTCCCAGTCCCGGCACAGCCGCTCCTCCGGCTGCACCGCGATCAGCGCGTCCGCGAGCGGGGCGAACCGGCCGACCGACTGGGCACCGGAGACCGCGACACCGATCGGTGTGCGGACCTCCGGCAGGTCCCACAGCCGGGCGGAGTCCACCCGGTAGTGCCTGCCCACGTAGTTGACCTGCCCGCCGTCGAACAGCTCGCCGATGATGTCCAGTGCCTCGGTCAGCATCTCATGCCGCACGTTCGCCGGGGGCCAACCGCCGCCGACCACGTGCTCGTTCAGGTTCTCCCCCGCGCCGAGCCCCAGGGTGAAGCGATCGCCGGACAGCAGCGACACGGTGGCGGCCTTCTGCGCGACCACCGCCGGGTGGTAGCGCAGCAGTGGGCAGGTCACGAAGCTCATCAGGCCGACCCGCTGTGTCACCTGGGTGACCGCGCCGAGCACGCTCCAGGCGTACGGCGAGTGCCCCTGCTCGTCCAGCCAGGGGAAGTAGTGATCGCTGATCACCTCGAAGTCGAAGCCCGCCCGTTCCGCCCCGGCGGCATGCGACACCAGGGCACGCGGGCCGGCCTGCTCGGTCAGCAACGTGTAGCCGAACCGCATCGGATATCCCCCTCATGGCTCACGCGGCGGGCAAACGCTTGCGCCGGACAATCGCCTCGCGCCGCTCGGTCTCGTCCAGCCCGCCCCAGACCCCGAAGGGCTCCCGCGTGGTCAGCGCGTGGTGCCGACACTCCACGATGACCGGGCAGGTCCGGCAGACGCGCTTGGCCCTGGCGACCCGATCGGTCCGCGCGACGCCACGTTCACCGTCCGGGTGGAAGAACACCGCGCTGTCCAGATTGCGGCAGTTGCCGTGGCGCTGCCACTCCCAGGTCTCCGCGACGGGAGTCGGCAGCCGGGACGTGTCCGCCATGGGGATCACCTCCGCGGTCGCTGGCGGGCATTCGATGCGTCCGGAGTACCCGGCGAGCGAGTGGATCACACCTCCCGCTCACCACCCGCGCGGACGAATTCCTTACGCGGCTCGTGCTGCTCGCCGAGCGCGACGATCTGCCGGCGAAACGGCAGGGACAGCGCCCAGTCGGCGGCGATGCGCGCCTTGCGGTGCGCGGTGGGCATGGTGGCCAGGTGATAGCCCCGGTGCAGCGCCCAGGCGGGGACTCCCCTCAGCTTCACCCCGTAGATCTCGGCAACCCCGCGGTAGAGCCCCAGGCTGGCCACCGAGCCGGCGTAGGAGTGCCGGTACCGGCGCTGCGTGCCGCCGTGCAGCAGGGCGATCACATTGCGCGCCAACCGCTTGGCCTGGCGGGCGGCGTGCTGCGCCGAGGGCGCGCAGACCGCGTCCGGGTCCTTACTGGTCAGGTCCGGGACGGCGGCGCAGTCACCCGCGGCGAACACGCCCGGCGCCCCCTCCACGGCCAGTGTGGCCGAGCACCGCACCCTGCCCCGCTCGTCCAGCGGGAGATCGGTGTCCGCCAGCATCGGGCTCGGCTTCACCCCCGCGGTCCACACCACGGTGTCCGCGTCGAACTCCACGCCGTTGTCCAGCACCACGTGGCCGTTCTCCGTCGAGGTCATGGTGGTGTTCAGGTAGCACTCGAACCCGCGTTCGGCGAGCCGGTCCAGGGTGTACCGGGCCAGCGGCGCGCTGACCTCGGGCATGATCCGGTCCATCGCCTCCACCAGGACCCACCGCATGTCCTCGGCCCGCAGGTCGTCGTAGTACGGCAACGCGTGCCGGGCCATGTCCTCCAACTCGGCCATGGCCTCGATACCCGCGTAGCCGCCGCCGACGAACGTGAAGGTCAGCAGGCTCCGCCGCAGCCGCGGATCCAGCGTGCTGGACGCCGCGTCCAACCGGGACAGTACGTGGTTGCGCAGGTAGATGGCTTCCTCGAGGGTCTTGAAGCCGATCGCGTGCTCGGCGAGGCCGGGTACCGGCATCGTCTTGGACACCGATCCCGGCGCCACCACCAGCAGGTCGTAGCCAAGCTGTTCGGTGTGCCCGTCCGGAACGCGGAGCGTCACCGACCGGCGCCCGCTGTCGATCCCGGTGACCTCCCCGCAGATCACCTGGCAGCCGGTGAGCACCTCGCGCAGCGGAACGACGACATGCCGTGGTTCCACCGAACCCGCGGCGGCCTCGGCGAGAAACGGCTGGTACGTCATGTAGGACCGGGGATCGACCACGGTGATGGCCGCCTCGTGCCGGGACAGCTTGGCCCGCAGCCTGCGGGCCGCGGTCATCCCGACGTAGCCGCCGCCGATGATCACGATCCTGGTGGCGGTACCGGCGGTGGCGCGGCTCATCGGCCGGTCACTCCCTCTTCGCCCGCGTCCGGGTCCTCGGCCTCGGGCACCTGCTCGGCGACGTCGGCGGGCTCGGCCTCCAGCGGGACCTCCACCTCCGCCGGATCGGGCTCCTCCGGCACCGGCAGTCGCTCCTGCTCCAGTACGTCGGCTTCCGGCTGCTGGTCACGTGTCGGATCCATACGCCAGCCATACCCAGCCCGCCGCTCCCCCAATCCCGCCGGGTGGATGCCCGTCCGCGAAACACGCGACGCGGCCCGGTTCAGGAACGGACGCTCAGGGGAGCAGGCGGCGGGCGCCGAGGGTGACGAGACGCTGGTAGCCCGCGCCGAGCACGCGCGGCAGCAGGTCAATGATCCGGGCGTCCGCACCGATCAGGATCCGGGCACGGTTGCGCTGGACACCCCGCACGATAGCGGCGGCCGCGGCCTCCGGGCTGGTCCGCGCCACCCCGTCGAAGGCGCGGACCGCCTTCGCCGCTTCGGCGCCCTGCAGGCCCCGCGAGTCGCGGGCGATGTTGGTCTTGATCCCGCCGGGATGTACACAGCTCACCCGCACCGGGCCGCGCTCGAGCAGCATCTCCTGGCGCAGCGCCTCGGTGAACCCGCGGACGGCGAACTTGGCCGCGTTGTACGCGCCCTGCGTCGGCACCCCGATGAAGCCGAACACGCTGGAGACGTTCACCAGATGCCCGTCGCCGGAGGCCGTCAGGTGCGGCAGGAACGCCTTGGTGCCGTGCACCACACCCCAGAAATTGATGCCCATCAGCCAGTCGAGATGCTCCCACTCCATCTCGGCCACACTGGAGGTCAGCGCCACACCGGCGTTGTTCACCACCAGGTTCACCGTGCCGAAGTCGGCCGCGACATCCTCGGCGTGTGCCAGCACGGCCGCGCGATCCGCGACATCCAGCCGGTAGGAGCGGACCTCGGCCCCGATCTTCTCGCAGTGTGCCGCCGTGTCGGCGATCCGCACCGAGTCCACATCGGACACCGCAAGTCGGGCGCCACGGGCGGCGAGGTCGAGCGCGAGTGCCCTGCCGATGCCCGAGCCCGCCCCGGTGATCACCGCGACCTTGCCCCCGAAGTCCTTCATGCTCTCTCGCCCTCCACCTCGAGGTTAGTGTTACCACCGGTAACCGGTACTGGGAGTACTATCCAAGCCGGACCCCGGGGTGTCAACCGGCCCGATCATGGGCGTGTGCCTGGTCGGCCACGCCCCGCTCGTACTCGGCGCGACCGGCCGCGTCGGTCGAGGTCAGCCCCCGGTCGTCGCCGACGATCCGGCGGGCCAGGTTCAGCACCCGCTCCGGGGTCACCGCGGCCAGCAGATCCCAGCCGGCCAGGTAACGCGGCACCGGGATCTCGGCCCTGCGGCTGCGGCAGCTCGCGAGCACGGCCGCCGCGATATCCGGCGGGTCGACGGTCGGCAGGCCCCGGCCGAGTGGCACCCCGGAGGAAAGCCGGGTACGCACCGCGCTCGGCAACACTGCGCTCACGCTCACCCCGCTGCCCGCGCACTCCCTGCGCACCGCCGCGGTCAGCCCGACGGCGGCGAACTTGCTGGCGTTGTAGACGGCAAGGCCGGGGATCGGGATCTTGCCCGCCATCGAGGCGACGTTGACCACATGCCCCCGCCCGCGGTCGATCATCCCGGGTAGCACCAGCCGCAGGCCGTGGATCAGGCCCCACACGTTGACGTCCATGGTGAGCCTGCTGGTCGCGTCGGACTCGGCGAGGAAGCCGCCGAGCGGCATCACCCCGGCGTTGTTCACCAGCACGTCGATCCGGCCGAACCGGTCCAGCACGCCGGAGACGAAGTCGGCGAACTCCGCACGGGAGGTGACGTCAACCCGCCAGGCACCGGCGCCGCGACCGAGTCCCGCCGCGACCCGCTCGGCGGCCGGCAGGTCGAGGTCGCCGAGGCAGACGGTGGCGCCGCCGGCCGCGAAGGCCTCGGCGGTGGCCCTGCCGATACCGCGACCGGCGCCGGTGACCAGCACGACGGCCCCCGCCAGGTCGATCGGCGGGTATCCGCCGCGCCCCACCCTCATCCGGACACCTCGGCCGGCGCGGGCTCGGCCGAGCCCGGAGCGGTGATCGCGTAGGCGGCCGGGTCGAACTCACGCAACCGCCTGCGCATCCGCCCGGTGGACCATGGCCAGCTGAAACTGTTGCGCCCGTTGGCATCCAGGTAGTAGCTGGAACAGCCACCCGCGTTGTAGACGGTACCGGCCAGCGCCCGCTGCAGCTGGTCGTTGTAAGCCTGCTGCGCCTCCGGCCGGACGTCCACCTCGGACCATCCCGCGCGCAGGATGCGCCGCACTCCCGAGATGGCGTACGACAGCTGGGCCTCCATGACCATGAACGCCGAGGAGTGCCCGGTGCCGAGGCCGGGCCCGAGCAGCAGGAAGGCATTCGGGAAGCCACTCACCGTGGTGCCGAGGTAGGCCTGCGGGCTGCCCTGCCAGTGCTCCTCGAGGCTGCGCCCTGCCGAGTCGAACACCTTGGCCGCCACCGGCATGTCCAGTATGCGGAACCCGGTGCCGAGGATGATCGCATCCACTTCGGACTCACTGCCGTCCGCGCCGAGCACCCGACTCCCCTCGATCGAACGGACCGCCGTCGGATGAACATCTACATTGGACTTCGCGAGCGCCGGATAGTAGTTGTTGGACAGCAGCAGCCGCTTGCAGCCCAAGGTGTAGTCCGGGGTGAGCGCGGCACGCAGCCGTGGGTCCCGGATCGACCTGCGCAGGTTCAACAGCCCGACATGCTGCAGGCGGCGCAGGATCCACGGGTGCCGGAAACCCAGTCCGAGCGCCTCCATCCCGGCGTACTCCGCGGCCCGCAGGGCCCGCTGCGTCGCGGGAAACCGCCGCAGCAGCCACCGTTCCAGCTTGGGCACGTAGTGATCCGGCTTGGGCAGCACCCACTGCGCGGTGCGCTGGAACAGGTGCAGGCGGGACACCTTCGGCTGGATCTCCGGCACGAACTGCACCGCCGATGCCCCGGTACCCACCACGGCGACCCGCTTGCCGGCCAGGTCGTAGTCGTGGTTCCAGCGCGAGGAGTGGAAGACCTCGCCGGGAAACCCTTCCAGTCCGGGCAGGTCCGGAACCCGCGGCTCATGCCACGGCCCGGCACCCGCGAGCACGATCCGCGCGGTGAGCTCACCGCCCGAGGTCCGCAGCTCCCACCGCTTGCGGTCGCCGTTCCACTGCGCCCGCCGCACCTCCGTGCCGAACCGGAGGTGGCCGGTCACGCCGTAACGGCGCGCGGTGTCGGCGAGGTAGGCCCGGATCTCCGGCTGCTTCGCGAACGCTCGGGTCCACTCCGGGTTGGGCGCGAACGAGTACGAGTACAGCGCGGAGGGCACATCGCAGGCACAGCCGGGGTAGGTGTTGTCCCGCCAGGTTCCGCCGAGCTCATCCGCCTTCTCCAGGACCACGAAGTCGGTGATGCCCTCCTGCCGCAGCCGGATCGCCGCTCCGATGCCCGAGGCTCCCGCACCGATGACGACCACATCGAAGTGCCGCTGCTCGACCCGCGTGCCGTTACGTTCCGCCATCAAGAACCCCATCGTTCGGATAACCGCCAATTTTGGAGACTAACAGTATCTCAGTACCAGCGGTACCCCTTGCGCGAAGATCGAAGACCGGCGGTATCCCGATACCGGGAAGGCATAGAGTGGGTGCATGGCTCGACTCACCCGCGCGGAAAGCCAGGCCCGTACCCGGGAGCAGCTGGTCGCGACCGCGAAGGAGCTGTTCCTCGCCGAGGGTTACTCGGTGACCTCGCTGGAGAAGGTCGCCGAGGCGGCCGGGTACTCCAAGGGCGCGGTGTACTCCAACTTCCGGAACAAGGACGAACTCTGCCTCGCCGTGCTGGACACCATCCACGCCGAGCAGGCCACGATGATGTCCGAGTCGCTCACCGGCGCGGAAACCGTGGAACAGTTGCTGACCGCCTTCCAGTCCTGGGCAGAACGCAGCATCGGGGACGAGGCATGGACGGCGCTGGAGGTGGAGTTCGCGACCAACGCGCGGCACGACCGGGCACTGCGGCACGAGCTGGCGGTGCGGGACAAGGCCATCCGCGACGCGATCGCCGGGCTGCTGGACGGTCACGCCGAGCGGTTCGGCATCACCCTGCCGATGCCGGCAGGCGACTGTGCGACGGCCCTGCTCAGTCTCGGTATCGGGCTGGGCGTACAACGAGCGATCGACCCCGGCATCCCGGTGCACGTGCTGCCCGAGGTGATCCGCATCTTCGCCGGAAACCGAGTGGACCGAGTGGGCGGCCCGCCGGGAATCGAGCCGTGAACGGCCAAGGAGGTCGGGACCGGCCGGTTCCGGCGCACGGCGCGTTGCCGCTCAGTGGCTGTTCCCAAACTCGCGTCACGGTCGGCTCGGCCGGGCTCGGACTCCGGCACGAAACGTCACCTTCACGGGCCATGCGCCCGGCCTCGCCGCCCGTGGGGTGTCGCCGCGCGAGTTCTTCCACTCGCCTTGAGCAGCAAAAGTCCAGTTCAGGAACAGGCTCTCAGTGGCTCCGGGCCCACTCCCGCAGCTCGTCCGCGCCGAACGTGTTGAGCACGGTCCCCGGCTCGACCTCGCACTCGCTCGCCCTGGCGCACCCGTAGGGCAGCCAGGCGAGCTGGCCGGGGGCATGCGCGTCGCTGTCGATCGCGAAGCGGCAGCCGAGCTCCACCGCGCGACGTAGCAGCCTGCGTGGGGGGTCGAGACGCTCCGGGCGGGAGTTGATCTCCACCGCCACGTCGTTGTCCAGGCAGGTCTGGAACACCCGGTCGGCGTCGAAGGCCGACTCGGGCCGGGTACCGCGCCCGCCGAGCAGCCGCCCGGTGCAGTGCCCCAGCACGTTGACCCGTGGCTGGGAGAGCGCGGTGAGCATCCGTTCGGTCATCTCCCGCTTCGGCATCCGCAGCTTGGAGTGCACGCTGGCGACCACGAGATCCAGCTCGGCCAGCAGCTCGGGATCCTGATCCAGCGTCCCGTCCCGCAGGATGTCCACTTCGATCCCGGTGAGCAGCCGGAACGGCGCCAGCTCCCGATTGACCTCAGCGACCAGGTCGAGCTGTGCCCGCAGCCGCTGGGCGGACAGCCCGTTCGCCACGGTCAGCGTGGGCGAGTGGTCGGTGAGCACCATCCACTCGTGTCCGAGGTCACGTGCGGCTTCGGCCATCTCGGCGATCGGGCTGCCGCCGTCGGACCAGTCGGAGTGGGTGTGACAGTCGCCGCGCAGGGCCGCCAGCAGCTCGGCACCCTCGGCGGGTGGCTGCTCGGCCCGCGCCAGCAGGCCGGAAAGGTATTCGGGTTCCCGGCCCTCGAGTGCGTCGGCGATCACCGCCGCGGTGGTCCTGCCGATGCCGGCCAGCCCGGTCAGCCTCCCGGCGGCGGCGCGTTCGGCCAGCCGTTCGGCGGTCATCCCGTCCACCACCGCGGCGGCCCGCCGGAACGCGCGCACCCGGTAGGTGGGCTCGCGGGCGCGTTCCAGTTCGAAGGCCACTCTCCGCAGGGCCGCTGCCGGGTCCACCGTGGTCACCTCACCCCGTGCGGTCCACTGGATGCAGCTCGACCTCGGTCAGTTCGCCGTGCGCCACCCGCGCGGTGAGATACGTGCAGTGCGGCTGCCGCCGCCGGTCGGTCGGCGAACCCGGGTTGAGCAACCGTAGCCCGCTTTCGGCCACGCTGTCCCACGGAATGTGGCTGTGCCCGAATACCAGCACATCGGTGTCCGGGAAATCCCGTGCGCACCGCTGCTCCCTGCCCTTGGCCGGGCCGGTCTCGTGCACAACGGCCAGCCGCAGCCCGGCCAGGTCCGCACTGGCCAGCTCGGGCAGCCGCGCCCGCAGCTCCGGCCCGTCGTTGTTCCCGAACACGCCGACCAGCCGGGCCGCCCGCCGCTCGAGCTCGTCGAGCAACCCGTCCTCGACCCAGTCACCCGCGTGCACCACGACATCGGCGGCCGCCACCTCCTGCCACAGGACGGTGGGCAGCGCACGCGCACGCTTCGGCACGTGGGTGTCGGCCATGATGAGCAGCCGCATGGCTCCGACCATAGAGCAGTACGGGGCGGCCGGCTCAGATCGCGAGCGGGTAACGGTTGGGCCCCGCGCGGGCACCGGGGCACAACCTCTCGGTAGAACCGCACGTCACCCGATCGGGCTGGTCGTCGGCACTGCCGGGCCAGGCCGTATCTTGACGACGGGAGCCCAGGGGCTCACCGCCATCGCACGTGGAGGGGTTGTCTTGCCACAAGATCGACAGTGGCCGCAGTCGGACGCCGAACAGACCGAGTTCATCCCGGTCGTCTCGGGGCGCCTTGACGACGCCAGTGGCGCCGGTGGTGTGCACGGCACGGATGACACGGCCGGTGTCACCGACGAGCTGCGCGTACCCCCGCCGCAGGCGGAGCAGACGCAGTTCATCGAGCGCCCGCAGGCTCAGTCGCCGCACCCGCAGGGCGCGATGGCACCTCCGCAGCCCCCCGTGCCGCCCCAGCAGCCACCGGACCCCGCTCCCGCGGACGGTCCGAGCAAGAAGTGGTACCGGCGCAGAGGCACGCTCATCGCCGGGGCCGCGCTGGGCGCGCTGGTCCTGATCTACGGAGTCGACCTGCTGGTCAGCCAGGGCAGCGTGCCGCGCGGCGTCACCGTCGCCGGGGTCGACGTCGGCGGGATGAGCGAGCAGGAGGCCGAGCAGAAGCTGCGCGACGAGATCGAGCCGCGGCTGACCCAACCGGTGCAGTACGCGGCCGGGGACGTGCAGGCCAGTCTCGATCCGAAGGCGGCCGGGCTGAGCCTGGACTGGGGCGCCACCCTGGAGCAGGCCGGTGACCAGCCGCTCAACCCGGTCACCCGGTTCCTCTCCTTCTTCAGCACGGAGGAGATCGGGGTGGTGACCAGCGCCGAGCCGAACCAGCTGGAGACCGCCATGGGTGACCTCCAGGAGAAGATCGACCACGAGCCGGTCGAGGGCACCATCAAGTTCGAGGGCGCCACCCCGGTCCCTGTCGAACCCAAGCAGGGGCAGCAGCTCGTTGTCGAGGCCGCCAAGCAGGCGGTGCTGGCGCACTGGGCCTCGGGTGACCAGCTCGAGCTGCCCGTCGACATCACCCCGGTGCAGACCTCGGCCGATGCCGTGCGGGTCGCACTGGAGCAGGTCGCCAAACCCGCCGTGTCCGGCCCGGTGCTGGTTCGCGGTGACGGCGAGGACGGCACGCTGGAACCCGAGGAGATCGCGGCGGGGCTGAGCTTCGAGCCCGGCGACGGCGGCACGCTCACCCCGAAGATCAACCAGGAGAAGATCGTCGAGGGGGTAGGGCCCGAGCTCGAATCCACCGAGCAGGAGGGCAAGGACGCCGAGATCGTGTTCACCGGCGGCAAGCCGACGGTGGAGCCGTCCCAGCACGGCAGGGGAATCAAATGGGACAAGACCCTCGCCCCGCTGCTGGATGTGCTCAAGCGCACGGACAGCCGGGAGATCGTCGCGCAGTACGAGGACAAGCCGGCCAAGATCACCACGGAGGAGGCCGAGAAACTCGGGATCAAGGAGGTGATCGGTGAGTTCACCACCACCGGCTTCGCCTCCGACTCCGGGGTCAACATCAAGGTGGTGGCGCAGGAGGTCAACGGCGCCATCGTCAAGCCTGGCGACACCTTCAGCCTGAACGGCCACACCGGGCCGCGGGGCAAGCCGCAGGGCTACGTCGAAGCCGGGATCATCGAGAACGGCCAGCCGGGACGCGCGGTCGGCGGCGGCATCTCGCAGTTCGCCACCACGTTGTACAACGCGTACTACTTCGCCGGGATGAGGGACGTCGCGCACCGGGAGCACAGCTACTACATCAGCCGCTACCCGGCGGGGCGCGAGGCGACCGTGTTCCAGAATCCGGACGGCAGCAGCGTGATCGACCTCAGCTTCAAGAACGACAGCAAGACCGGGGTGGCGATCCAGACGGTCTGGACCCCCTCCAGCATCACGGTGAAGTTGTGGGGCACGAAGCGGTACGACGTGGAGTCCGTCACCGGGGACCGCACCAACTTCGTGCAGCCGGGCACCGAGCACGTCTCCGCGGACAACTGCCAGCCCAGCGGCGGTGCCGTCGGCTTCAGCGTCACCGACACCCGCATCCTGCGGGACGCCTCCAGCGGCCAGGTGGTGCGCAAGGAGCCACGGACCGTCAAGTACGACGCCCGGGACAAGATCGTCTGCGACAAGGGTGACTAGGGAAATGGAGTAGCCGGCATCCGGATCTCCTGCCAGGCTGAACCGGTAACCAGCCGTCCCGAGCTCGGAGGTTCGTATGCCGGACACCACCCCAGCGCAGGAGAACACCGAGCCGGAGGGCGATGTGAAGCGCCAGTTCCGCGAGGCGCTCGAGCGCAAGCAGCAGCGTGCCAAGGCCGGGGCCGCGCACGAGGACCTGGTACCCAAGATCACTCAGACGCACGGCCCGGCCGGCGGCAAGCGCACCTTCCGCCGCAAGAGCGGCTGACCCCGCCCCGGTAGCTACGCCGGGGTGAGAATGGATCTGAGCCGGGGGACCTCCAGCATCCGCCGCTCGGCAAGCCGGTCCGCGGCGGTTGCCGGGGGCACCCCTTCGGCGTCGGCCAGCGCGAACACCTTCTTCGTGGTGTCGTACACGGAGGTGACCTTGCGCCGGGCCCGCTCGAAGTCGAATCCGTGCAGCTCGTCGCTGACCTGCACCACCCCGCCCGAGTTGACCAGGTAGTCCGGGGCGAACAGGATCCCCCTGTCGTCCAGTCGCTTCTCCACGCCGGGATGGGCCAGCTGGTTGTTGGCCGCACCGCACACGACCCTGGCGCGCAGCTTCTCCACCGTGTCGTCGTTCAGCGCACCGCCCAGCGCGCACGGGGCGTAGATGTCGATATCCGACCTGATCAGCTCGTTCGCGTCCTCCAGCACCTCGACCTCGGGATGCGCGGCCACCGTGCGCTCGACGGCCCGTTCGGACACATCGCAGATCACCGCCCGCGCCCCGGCCTCGATCAGGTGACCGACGAGGATGTGCCCGACCTTGCCGACCCCGGCCACGCCGACCGTGCGCCCCCGCAGTTCCGGGCTGCCCCAGGTGTGTTCGGCCGAGGCCCGCATTCCCTGGAACACGCCGAACGCGGTGAGTACCGAGGAGTCACCCGCGCCTCCGGAGTCCGGCGAGCGGCCGGTGACGAATCGGCATTCCTTCCCGACCACGTCCATGTCCCGCACGAAGGTTCCGACATCGCAGGCGGTGATGTAACGGCCACCGAGCGACTGCACGAACCGGCCGTAGGCGCGCAGCAGCGCCTCGGACTTGTCCACCGCGGGGTCGCCGATGATCACGGCCTTGCCACCGCCGAGGTCCAGCCCGGCCAGTGAGTTCTTGTAGGCCATCCCCTTGGACAGCGCCAGCACGTCGTCCAGCGCCTCGCTTTCCGAGGCATAGGGATAGAAGCGGGTTCCGCCGAGCGAGGGACCCAGCGCGGTCGAGTACACCGCGATGATCGCCTTCAGCCCAGACGAGGCGTCATGACAGAACACGACCTGCTCATGGCCGCTGTTACGGCCGAATACTCCGTCGGTCACGGTTGGTGACTCCTTTGTCAGCCCCGGACACGCGGCTTGTGGCACGCGCCCGGCCAATGGTTTCCGCCCGGCGGCGCCGAGGAAGATCGTTCCCGACGTGCTCCGCCGCTGCCTCAAAACCTAGGCCCAGCGAGGCGCGAGCGCCACGTCCGGGTGGACCGACATGAGGGAGGGGAACAAGCGACGATGATGAGCCGGGGCCGCCGGCGCGCGGAAGGCCTCCGCCTTCTCCGCGACTCGGCACCCGGTGCGCGAGTGTTCGGGGACGTCACACGCTGCACGCGGGGGACGGTGCGCAGCGCGGCGCGCTGACCGGGCTCCTTCGACGGCGGCCCCAGGCACGGGCGAAACAGCTAGCCGAACTCGTTCCTTACCTCGGCGGCGTCCGGCTCCGCGGTGGCCGGCGGCCGGGTGCCCCGGCACGGGGCCGGCGACGGGATCGGCTGCGGTTCGGCGGGGTGGTGCGCCGCGCCCGCATCACCCCGCCGGTCCCGATGCCGCCACCCCTCCCCCGGCGTGGCGTGAATCCGGGTTCCCACCAGTGCGCCCTCCTGCTGTGCCTGCCAACCGCGGTTCCCCCGACGCGGTTTGTCGAACAGTGCGTGATCCACCGGCTCCGTGGTCATCCCAGTTGGTCATAGGATAGGCACTATGGAACTGGAGATCCGACATCTCAAGGTCCTGACCACGATCGCCGACCACGGGAGCATCACGAAGGCGGCACCGATTCTCGGTGTCTCCCAACCGTCGCTCACCGCGCAGCTACGGCGGATCGAGCAGGCCATGGGCTCGCCCTTGTTCGAGCGCTCGCGCAACGGCATCGCGCCGACCGCGTTCGGCCGAACCGTGCTCGCCAAAGCCCGCGCGGTGCTCACCGAGATGGCCGATCTCCGCATCCAGCAGGGCCCCTCCGACGAAGACCGGGCGGCCGAGCTGCGCCTCGGCGCGCTGCCGGGGCCGCTGTTGCCGGTCGTGTTGCCCCGGATCGCCGAGCTGTACGACGAACGCAGGAAACCGGCCCAGCCCTCACTCGACGTGCACGCGCACACCGACTCCTCGATGGCCACGCTGCTGGCGCTGGTGCATGCCGGCAGGCTGGACGCGGCGCTGATCGGGCAGACACTCGGGCACGAGCTCCCGCTGCCGGAGGGCATCAAACACGCCGTGGTCGTCCCGGTCGAGCCGGTGTTCGTGGCGCTCGCCGAGCGGCACCCGCTGGCCGGCAAGCAGGTCGTCGAGCTGGCCGAGCTGGCGGGCGAGCAGTGGGTCGTCGACCCGCAGGAGGACCTCGGCGGGGCCGCCTACCTGCGCACCGCCTGCCGCGAGGCCGGGTTCGAACCGCTCATCGCACACGAGGTGAACGACGTCGGCACCGCGCGGGGATTCCTGAGCAGCGGCCAGTGCATCAGCCTCGCGCAGGCGACCTCCCAGGAGGGCAGGGGCATCGTGGTCCGCCCGCTGGCGGGCGACCCGCTGGCGGTACGGCTGGAGCTGGCCTGGTCGCAGGACTGCCCGGTCGGGCCCGAACTGCTGCGCAGGGCCGCGGCCGAAGCCTACCTCCAGCTGATCGACCGCAACCCCAGCTACCAGCGCTGGTGGACCGAGCACTACGGCAACGAACGCCCACCGCTGTGATGACCCGGCCGGCTGAGCCCGCCACGCGAACCGGCGATCCCACGCGCACGGCCATCGATCACCTGCTGCCGGAACGGGAACGAGTCGGCAGCCTCCCTCTCCGGAACGCGAGCTGAAGTCGACCGGCGACGACCACAGCGAGGGGCGTCCGCCGTGGGCCCACCGGTGTTATGACCGGTTGGGATGACCATGTCCCTTTACCGTCGTGCAAGATCACCGCCATCGGGATTTCCGCCTCCGGTAACGAGGCCGGGGGGACCCTGCACGAGGAACACAACAATGTCCACAACATACGAGCCCACCGCACGGACACTCGCGATCCTGCGCGCCGTCGCGGCGGGACGAGTCCAGCTCACCCGAGGAAGCGAACCCGACCTGTTCGTCGACGGCATGGCCTGCTGCGACCAGTTCACCGCACACCTGCTCGTCCACGACGGCCTCATCGCACCCGCCCCCTGGCCGGAGGCGGCGGCGTCCCTGGTCCCCGCCGTGCTCACCGAAGCCGGTTCCGCCGTGCTCACCGCCGCGCGGCAGGCGGCCTGACCGCCCCGGCCCCTCAGCTTGGTTGGGCCCGACGAGATACCGCTGAACCGTCGGGCCCAACCAACCCCACCATCGTCCCCCGGTCCAAGCGGCTCGCCGGGCTCAACGACCGGTGAGCTCCCCCTCCGGGCGACCGCGGGGCAGGCGCAGCAGCAGTACGATCCCGGCCGCCCACCAGAGCCCGACGATGAGCCATTCGGCGGGCCAGGTCAGCGCCGCGGGCATGCCGGGCAGGAACAGCACCGCCGTGCCGAGGCTGAGCACCGCGGCGAGGGTGCCGACCGTCCGGCCGTGCCGCAGCCGGAAGGGCCGCGACAGCCCCGGTTCCCTGCGGCGCAGCACCAGGAACGTCACCGCGACCAGCAGGTAGGCCACGACGATGCTGAGGCTTCCCGCGTCCACCAGCCACACCAGCATCTGCCTGCCGAACAGCGGCGCGAGCACGGAGAGCGAACCGATGAACAGCACGGCGTTGGACGGCGTGCCGAACCGCGGATGCACCTTGGCGAACCACCTCGGCAGCATCCCGGAGTCGGCCATCGCGAAGACCAGCCGGCTCGCGCCGAGCAGGAAGCCGTTCCAGCTGGTGAGGATGCCGGTGATCCCGCCGACCACGAGCACCGTGCCCATCGCCTCGCTGCCCCACAACGCCGCCATCGCCTCGGCTGTGGGCAACTCCGCACCGCCCGCCTCCGACCGGCCGAGTCCGGAGCCGACGGTGAGCATGATCAGCACGTACCAGGTGGTCGCGAGGGCCACCGAGACCACGAGCAGCCTGCCGATCCGGCGCGGCGGCAGGTTGATCTCGCCTGCCGATTGCGGGATGACATCGAAGCCGACGAACAGGAACGGCGTGGCGACCAGCACGACCAGCACGCCGGCGGCGCCGTCGGCGAACAACGGTTCCAGGTTCGCCACCGATCCGCCGAGGAAGGACCCGGTGGCCAGCAGCACGCCCACCACCACCAGGAAGAGCACCGCGGCCGTCTGGAACACCGCCGCAGGGCGGACGCCGACATAGTTCAGCGCGGTGACCACCAGCGCGGCGGCTATCCCCACCGCCGCCCAGGTGGCGTAGACGTCGTAGCCGGCAACCGACCACAGCTTGCCGGCAGGCAGGTCCGGGACCAGGTAGAGCACGGTCTGCGGAAGGGCGACCGCCTCGAAGGCGACCACCGAGACGTAGCCGAGGACCAGGGTCCACGAGGTGATGAACGCCGGCCGGGTGCCGAGCGCACGCAACACGTAGTTGTGTTCCCCACCTGCGTGCGGCATGGCGGAGACCAGCTCGGCGTAGGTCAGCCCGACCAGGCCGACGACCAGCCCACCGGCGACGAAGGCCAGCGCGGAGCCGAGGCCGCCGGCCTCGTCGAGGAACTCGCCGGTCAGCACGATCCAGCCGAACCCGATCATCGCGCCGAAGGCGATCGCGAGGACGTCGAGCCTGCCGAGCACCCGGGTGAATCCCTCGTGCTGCGCCATCGCTGCCCCCTTTCGCGGACCGGTGATCAGCAGAGCTTCCGCGGCGGTGCCGAGGCCCGTCAAGATCCGTTTCCACCGGGCCCGGTGTGGCAGGATCGCCGGCGTGGATGCCGATGCGCGGATGTACCTACGGCGAGGTGGCCGGGACACGGGACCGTTGCTGGTGCTGCTGCACGGGCTGGGCGCCACCGGGGAGGTGTGGAACGACCTCACCGAAGGACTGCCCGGCCGGTGGCCGGGTGGCTGGCTCGTCCCCGACCTGCCGGGTCACGGCCGCTCGGCACCGGTGCCGCGCTACTCCTTCGGGCGGCTGGCCGCCGAGGTGGCCGGGGCGCTACCCACCGACCGCGAGCTGGTGGTGCTCGGGCACTCCCTCGGCGGCGTGCTCGGGCTGGCCCTCGCCAGTGGCTGGTTCGGCGTCCCGGTGGCCGGGGTGTGCGCGCTCGGCGTCAAGATCCGCTGGTCGGAAGAGGAGCTGTCCAGTGCGGCAGGCCTGGCGCGGAAACCGAACCGGATCTTCCCCTCCCGCCACGAGGCCGCCGAGCGGGCGCTCAAGGTCGCCGGACTCACCGGGCTGTGGCAGCCCGACTCCCCCGCGCTGGAGCCGAGCATCGAGCGGGTCGGTGAGGGCTGGCGGCCGACCATGGACCCGGCGGCGTTCGGCGTCGGCGCCCCCGACCTGCCCGGCCTGCTCGCCGCCTGCCGCGCCACGACCCTGCTCGCAGCGGGCGAGCACGACCCGATGTGCCCCGAGGAGCACCTGCGCGCGCTCGACACGGAGTTCGAGGCACTCCCGGTATCGGCCACAACGCCCACGTCGAGGCCCCCGTGGCCCTCCTCCCCCTGCTGGACCGCCTGCCGTGAGTGGCGACCCGTTCCCCGCGAAACGCGCGGAACGGGTCACGCACAGCAGGTGGCCAGTGCGGCGATGGCGGACTCGAGTTGGGCGTCGGAAAGGTAGGGGGCGGGGCCGAGGCGGAGGTACTCGCCGCGGCTGTCGGTGGAGACACCGCGCTCGGCGAGTGCCTGGCGCAACCCCGCCGCGTCCCGGCAGCGCAGGGCCAGGAAGCCGGCGAACTCGGTGAGCGGCACGCCGCGGTCCCTGGTGATCACCGACTCCGGCAGGTCCAGCCGGTCGAAGCGGTCGGCGAGCAGGCCGAGCTGGTGCTGCGTCACCGTGCGCAGGAACTCCGGGGTGAGCCCCCGCTCGGCGCGGAACCGCAGGACCCGCGCCGCCCGGTAGTGGCTGGTCGGGTCATAGGTCGCGCCGGCGAACCGGTCCCCACCCCGCGCGTAGACCACCCGGTCCGGGTCGGGCTCCTCGGCCAGCGTGCCGAACTCGGCGAACCAGCCGGTGACCACCGGGCGCAGGCCGGCGGCGTGCGGGGGAAGCCGCAGGAAGCAGTTGCCCTCGCCCAGCTGCAGGTACTTGTACCCGCCACCGAGCACCCAGGCGTCACCGAGCCCGAGCTCCCGCAGCGGTAGCGGGAACACGCCGAGCGCGTGGTAGGCGTCGACCACCAGCTCGGCCCCGCGCGACCGGCAGGCCGCCGCCACCGCGTCCAGGCCCGGCACGATCCGCGCGGTCTCGAACAGCACCGCCGACACCAGTACCGCGGCCGTGCGGTCGTCCACCACGGCGGCGAGGCGCTCGGCGAGCGTGCCTGCCGGTGCCGCGGGTACCCGGACCACCTCGATGCCTTCCTCCGCGAGCCTGGCAAGCTGCCGGCGCGCGGAGTGGAACTCCCCGTCCGTGGTCACCAACCGCGGCCGCCTCCGAATGTCCACACTGGACAAAAAGCGGACCAGCAGCTCATGCGTGTTGACCCCGAGTGCGATATCCCCGTCATCGGCGAGCAACGCCCGCACGCCGACGCGCACCTCCTCGGCCATCCGGGAGGCCGCCTCCCACTTCGCGTCCACATCCCGCGCGGCGTCCTCGAACGCGGCCAGCTGACCCTCGCGCGCGACGTCCGGCCACGCCTGGTGCGAGTGCCCGGTCAGCAGCAGGCGCTCACCGACCCGGAACCGCGAGTACTCCGCGGCGAGCGCGTTCGGCGTGCGGCGCAACGAATCCAGGTTCACAGCTTGCTCCGTACCGCCCACAGGTCAGGAAAAGCGGGCGTGAACAGCGTAGTACGCAGGTAGGCCGCGCCGGATGAGCCACCGGTTCCCGCCTTGTCCCCGATCGTGCGCCGCACCATCTGCACGTGCCGGTACCGCCACTCCTGCATGCCCTCGTCCAGGTCCACCAGCTGCTCGCAGAGCAACGCGGGCCCGGCATCGTCCGCGTACACCCGCAGCAGGGTCGCCTGCAACTCCGCGGAGGGCTGCACCGGTTGCCGGACGTCGGACCGCTCGAGGACCGGGTAGCCACACACCCGCAGGTACGCACGGAACGAGTCGCACAGCGAGGGCCGCGACATCGCGTCCGCGATCCGCCGCCTGGCCTCGCTGCCCTCCGGGTAGTGCCGGAACACCTGCTCGTCCCGCCTGCCGAGCACGGCCTCCAGCTCCCGGAACTGCGCGGACTCGAAGCCACTCGCCGCGTCCAGCCTGGCCCGGAACCCGGCGAACTGGCTCGGCGTCATGGTCTCCAGCACATCGATCTGCGCCACCACCACCTTCAGCACGGTGAGCACCCTGCGCAGGCCGCGGGAGGCATGCGCGGTGTCCCCTGCGGCCAACCGGTCCTGCACGTAACCCAGCTCGTGCAGGATCTGCTTGAACCACAGCTCGTACACCTGGTGGATGACGATGAACAGCATCTCGTCGTGCTCGTCCGAACGCGGCCGCTGTGCCCCCAGCACCTCGTCCAGCGCGAGGTAGGACGTGTAGGTCAGCGCGGGGCTGTCGTTCATGGCTCGCCCGTCGTCGGCGCCGCCACGCTCGGCTCCTCCTCCCCGCGCTCCTCGGCCCGCGGGCCGGACCTGCGATGCTCGCTCGTCGTCGTCCTCAGCGCCACCACGCTCGGCTCCTCCTCCCCGCGCTCCTCGGCCCGCGGGCCGGACCTGCGATGCTCGCTCGTCGTCGTCCTCACGGTCGTTCACGGGGTGACCACCTCGTCGAAGTGTCGCCCGGCGGCCTCGGCGAGCGCCGGGTAGAGATCCTGGAACAGCGCCACCGCGTCGGCCCGCCGGCGGGGCGGTGGCACCAGTGCCTCGGGCAGTTCGGGGTCGAGCATCGGAAACCGGCGGAACGCGTGCACCAGCCTGGTCCGCACGGCGAACGCGGTGGCGTCGTCCAACCGGACGTTCTGGTACCGCTCGAACTCCGCGACGAACGCGGCGTAGCGCTCGGCCAGTGCCTCCAGGTCCCAGGCGCGGGCCGCGAACACCCGCACGTCCACCGGCGCGGGCGGCCTGCCCACCATCAGCCCGGCATGTGGGCGCACTTCCAGCTCCGCCAGCAGCTCGGCCACCTCCCGCTCCCGGTCGTGCGGCGCCAGCCAGGTGCCGTCGCCGACCGGGCCGAAACCGAGGAAACGCAACCGGCGCACCAGGCGGGCCCTGGCCAGCTTGCGATCCTCCGGAACGCTGTGCCACAGCAGGGTCCACGGTTCGTCCGCGGATCGCCGCCGCCCGAAGGAGAAGATGCGCTCGTCGCCATCGGCGAGGATGGCCAGCGTGCGCCCGGAAGGGGTGTAGTGCACCTGCCTGCCGTCGCGATGACGTTCCAGCAGGTCCCGCTGGGCCATTCTGGTCAGCGCCACTCGCGCCGCACCCGCGGAGAAACCGAGTTCGGCCAGCAACGCCACCAGGCCGCCCGCCCACACCGACCGGTGCCGCCGCGGCCGCAGGTAGCTGCCGAGCAGGGTCATCACCAGCTCCTGTGGCGCCTGCTCGACCATGACCTCACCACGCACACTCCCAACTCTATACACATCACCGGAGTGAGGTGTAATTTGATCCGGGTGAAGGTCGGGATCGGACTACCGAACACGACACCGGGCACCGGCGGCACGCTCCTGCTCGAGTGGGCGCGCCGGGCCGACGCGGGCCCGTTCTCCTCGCTGGCCGTCCTCGACCGGCTGGTCTACGACAGCCTCGATCCCTTCACCGCACTGGCCGCGGCGGCCGCGGTCACCGAGCGGGTCAGGCTGGCGACGATGATCGCGATCGGCCCGCTGCGGGGCGCCGCGTTGCTGGCCAAGCAGGCCGACTCGGTGCACACGATCTCCGGCGGCAGGCTCACCCTCGGCCTGGCCGTGGGCGCCCGGCGGGACGACTACGAGGCGGCGGGCGCCGACCACCGCACCCGTGGCGAGACGCTGTCCGCGCAGCTGGCACACCTGCGCGGCGACGAGCGTGCGATGGAGCTGCTCGTGGGCGGGGCGAGCGGTGCCGCACTGGCCAGGATGGCCCGCTACGCCGACGGGTACGCGCACGGTGGCGGCCCGCCACGGGCGTTCGCCTCGGCCGCGACCAGGGCGAGGGCCGCCTGGCGGGACCACGGCCGTCCGGGCCGGCCGCGCCTGTGGGGGCAGGGCTACTTCGCGCTCGGCGATCCCGAGCGGGGCGGCGACTACCTGCGGGACTACTACGCCTTCACCGGGCCGTTCGCCGAGCGGATCGCCGCCGCGAACCTCACCAGCGCCCGCGCCGTGCGGGACTTCGTGCGCGGCTATCGCGAGGCGGGCTGCGACGAGCTGGTGCTGTTGCCCACCGTGCCCGACCCTGCCGAGGTCGACCGGCTGGCGGAGGCGCTCGCGATATGAGTACCTTCATGCCGAGCCGCGGCCGCCAAGCTAACCGCAGAGCGCGCCCCCGGCCGAAGGCCCCGCTATCGGGGCGGCGGGGCGCATGGCGTCATGGACATGCGCCGGGTGGCGAGCCGCGCCCCGTCGACACGGTCGCGGTCGCGCGCGAGAGCGCGGAGGAGAGATGAAGGTGTCCGTGCTCGGCGCCGGGCCTTCCGGGCTGTATCTGGGGATACTGCTGAAGAAGGCGCGCGCCGGGCACGAGGTCACCGTCCTCGAGCGCAACCCGCCGGACGCGACCTTCGGCTGGGGCGTGGTGCTCTCCGAGGAGACCCTCGGCGCGCTGCGCGACGCCGACTACCCCAGCTTCCTCGAGATCACCGACACCTTCGCCCGCTGGGACGCCATCGACATCTCCTATCGCGGCGAGCTGCGACGTTGCCGGGGCCACGGGTTCTCCGCGATCGCGCGCAAGCGGTTGCTGAACATCCTGCAACGCCGCTGCGCCGAGCTCGGGGTCGAGCTGCGCTTCGGCGTGGAGGTGGCGGACCCGGCCGCGCTCGCCGCCGAGTCCGACCTGCTGGTGGCCGCGGACGGGGTGCACAGCATCGCCCGCCGCACCTGGGATTTCGGCAGCACGGTACGGCCACAGGGCGGCAAGTACATCTGGTACGGCACCGACCGGGTCTTCGACGCCTTCCGGTTCGCCTTCGCCGACACCGAGCACGGCATGATCCAGGTGCATGCCTACCCGTTCGACGAGCACACCAGCACCTTCATCGTGGAGACGCCCGCGGACACCTGGCAGGCCGCGGGGCTGCCCGAGGCGAGCGAGCGGGAGAGCGTCGAGTTCTGCGAGCGGCTGTTCGCCGCCGATCTCGCCGGGCACCGGCTGCTGTCGAACAAGTCGGTGTGGCTGGACTTCCCGCTGGTGCGCAACCGTAGCTGGCAGGCGAAGAACGTGGTGCTGCTCGGGGATGCCGCGCACACCGCGCACTTCACCATCGGCTCGGGTACCAAGCTGGCGATGGAGGACGCGATCGCGCTGGCGAACGCCTTCGTCCGGCACGGCAACACCCCGGCGGCGATCCAGCCCGCGCTGGCCGACTACGAGCAGGAGCGGCGGCCCGTGGTGGACCGCTTCCAGCAGGCCGCCGCGGACAGCGCGGACTACTTCACCCGGGTGGGCAGGCATGCCCGGCTGGACCCGCCGCAGTTCGCGATGAACCTGCTCACCCGCAGCGGGCGGATCAGCCACGGCAACCTCGCCCAGCGGGACCCGGACTTCGTGCGCGCCGTGGACGCCTGGTTCGCCGGGGGCGGGGCCCGGCTTTTCGGCCCGCCCCCGATGCTGGTGCCGCTGCGGCTCGGCGACACCGTGCTGCCGAACCGGGTGGTGTGCACCGCCGCCGGTCCCGAGGAGCTGGCCGAACGCGCCCGCGGCGGCCCCGGGCTGGTGCTGACCGAACTGGTCGCGGTGTGCGCGGACGGCCGCACGGCGCCGGACTGCCCGGTACTGGACGGCGACACCACGGCCTGGGAGGCCGCGGTCGGGCGCGCGCACGAGGCCGGTGCGCTGGCGGGAATACGGCTCGGCCACGCGGGCAGGCGGGGAGCGGTCCGGCAGGCCCGGTTCGGGGTGGACCTCCCGCTGCCCGCGGACCAGGCATGGCCGCTGCTGTCCGCGTCGGCGCTGCCGTACGGCCCGGGCAGTGCCACGCCGAAGGCCATGGACGCCGAGGACACGGCCCGAGTCCGGGACGCCTTCGCCGGCGCGGCGGCGGCCGCCGTGCGGGCCGGGTTCGACCTGCTGGAGCTGGACTGCGCGCACGGTGGGCTGCTGGCGAGCTTCCTGTCCCCGCTGGCCAACCACCGCACGGACGGCTACGGCGGGAGCGTCGAGGGCAGGCTGCGGTTGCCGCTGGAGGTACTGGCGGACGTCCGCGCGGCGGCCGACGGCAGGCCGGTCGTGGTGCGCCTGAGCGTCACCGACTGGGCGCCGCGCGGGCTGTCCCTGGACGAGGGGGTCGAACTGGCCCGTGCCATGGCACGGGCGGGGGCCACGCTGATTCACGTGGAGGCCGGGCAGACGGTGGCCGAGTCACGCCCGGTGTACCGGCGCGGTTTCCTCACCGCGTTCGCCGACCGCGTGCGCAGCGAGGCCGAGGTGGCCACCATGGTCGGCGGGCACCTGACCACGACCGATGAGGCGAACACGGTGCTCGCCGCGGGCCGGGCCGATGTGTGCGTCCTGGAGCTCAGCACGACCTCGAACGGGGAGGCAGCGTGATCCACTTCGCCGATCTCACCTGCCCGCAGGTGGAGGCCCTGCGCACCGGCAGCCGAATACCGGTGCTGCTGCTGCCGATCGGCGCTGTCGAGCCGCACGGGCCGCACGCACCGCTCGGCACGGACGCCATCATCTCGACCGGCATGTGCGAACGCGCCGCCGCGCGGTTCCAGGGCGACGCCGAGGTGCGGGTGCTGATCCTGCCCGCGCTGGCCTACGGGGTCACCCGGTACGCCGCCCGGTTTCCCGGGGTGATCGGGGTGAGCGAGGAGACCCTGCACAGGCTGGTCGTGGACGTCTGCCGGCAGCTGGCCGACCAGGGACTGCCCAGGGTACTGCTGGTGAACAACCACTTCGAGCCGGAGCACCGGGCCACCCTGGGCCGCGCCGTGCGCACGGTGGAGTCCCGGTGCGGCAAGCGGATCGGCTACCTGGACCTGGTGCGGCGGCAGCACGCCGAACGGCTCACCGCGGAGTTCCAGGCCGGCGAGTGCCACGCGGGCCGGTACGAGACCTCGCTGGTGCTGGCCGAGCGCCCCGAGCTGGTGGACACGGCGCGGATGCGCGCGCTCCCCCGGGTCGCCGTCGATATGCCTGCCGCGATGGCCGAGGGCAAGCAGGACTTCCCCGCACTCGGGATGACCCAGGCGTACTGCGGCTCCCCCGCCGAGGCCACCGGCGCGGAGGGCGCCGCGACCTTCGACGTACTCACCACCATGCTCACCGAGGCCATCCGCGAACTGGCGAAGGAGGCTTGAGCGACCTGCTCCGAACTGGACGGAGCTGCCCGAGGCGAGCGAAAGAACGCGCGCGGCGACAGCCCACGAGTGGCGAGGCCGGGCGCACCACCTGCGGAGGTGACGGTCATGACCGAAGTCCGAGCCCTGCCGAGCCGATCGTGTCGCGCGTTGGGAAACAGGCACTGAACATGGACTCCAACCTCGCCGCGTACTTCCTCGACCGCAACCTCGCCGACGGGAGGGGCGCGGACACCGCTCTGGTCTGCGGCGATCGGTCGGTCAGCTATGCCGAGCTGGTCGCCCTCTCGGCACGGGCGGGCCACGTGCTCGGCTCGCTCGGTGTGCACAAGGGACACCGGGTGCTGCTGGCGCTGAGCGACGGTGTCGAGTTCGTCGCCGCCTGGTACGGCGCGCAACGGATCGGCGCGGTGACCGCCGAGGTGTACACCTTCCTCACGGCCAAGGACTACGCCTACTACCTCGACTACACCGACCCGGCCGCGGTCATCGTGGACGCGACGACCCTGGAACCGGTGCGGCAGGCGCTGGCGGGCGGCGCCAGGGCCCGGGTACTGGTGACCGGCGTTCCGGATGCCGAGCTACGACCGGATGAAAGTCCGCTGTGGACTTTGATGGAGCGGGCGCCGGCGGAGCTCGACCCGGTACCGGTGGCCGCCGACGAGGTGGCGATCTGGAAGTTCACCACCGGCAGCACCGGCTCCCCGAAGGCCTGCGTGCACCCCGCGGGCAACCCGCTGGCCAGTTTCCGGAACTACGCTCTCGGTGTGCTCGGGCTGCGGGCGAGTGACCGGGTGCTCGCGGTGCCGAAGCTGTTCTTCGGCTACGCCCGGGACCTGGTCGCGCTGTTCCCGTTCGGCGTCGGCGGTACCGGGATCGCCTTCCCCGAGCGCAGCACGGCGGAGCTGCTGTTCGAGCTGATCGAGCGGCACCGGCCGACGGTACTGGTGAACGTGCCGACCATGATGAGCGCGATGGTCGCCCACCCGGCCGCCGCGGAGGCGGACCTGAGCTCGCTGCGGCTGGCCACCTCGGCCGGTGAGGCCCTGCCCGAGGCGTTGCACCGCAGCTGGGACGACACCTTCGGGGTCGAGGTGGTGGACGGGATCGGGTCCTCCGAGGCCTACCACATCTACCTCTCCAACCGCCCCGGCGAGATCCGGCACGGCAGCGTGGGCAGGCCGGTACCCGGCTACACCGCGCGGGTACTCGACGAGGCCGGGGCCGAGCTGCCGCGGGGCGAGATCGGCACGCTCGAGGTGGGTGGGCCGAGTGTGGCCGGCGGGTACTGGGACGCGCCGGAGAAGTCGGCGAGCACCTTCGGCGAGCACACCGTGCGCACCGCCGACCTGTTCAGCCAGGACGTCGAGGGGTTCTTCACCTACCGGGGCAGGGCGGACGAGCTGCTGAAGGTGGGCGGGGTCTTCGTGGCGCCGAGCGAGATCGAGCACTGCCTGCTCGGCCATCCGGACGTGCTGGACTGCGCCGTGCTCGGCCACCCGGATGGCGGGCTGATCCGGCCGAGGGCGCATGTGGTGCTGCGCGCGGGTGCGACCACGGCCACCGAGGAGCTGCGGGAGTTCGCGCGGGCGCGGCTGGCCGGACACAAGTGCCCGCGGGAGTTCCGCTTCCTCGAAGCGCTCCCCCGCACCGCCAACGGCAAGCTCGACCGCCGCGCCCTGCGTGCCGAGGAGACCGCATGACGGGCAGGGTCGTGGTGGTCACCGGCGGGACGCGGGGTATCGGCGCCGCGGTGGCGCGGCGGTTCGCCGACGCCGGTGACGAGGTGCTGGCCCCCGGCAGTGCCGACTGCGACGTCACCGACGAGGCCGCGGTGACCGCCTTCTTCGCCGGGCTGGACCGGGTGGACGTGCTGGTGAACAACGCCGGGGTGGCCACCAGCGCTCCGCTGGCCCGCAGCACCCTCGCGGACTGGCGGCGGCAGTGGGAGGTGAACGCCGCCGGGGCGTTCCTGTGCACCCGTGCCGTGCTGCCGGGTATGCGCGAGCGGGACACCGGGCGGATCGTGACCGTGGCCTCCACCGCGGGCCACACCGGGTACCGGTACGCCTCCGGTTACACCGCGTCCAAGCACGCCGCGGTGGGGCTGATGCGCGCGGTCGCGGCCGAGGTGGCCGGCACCGGGGTGACCGCGAACGCGGTCTGCCCTGCCTTCGTGCGCACCGAGATGACCGAGGGATCGGTCGCGCGGATCGCCGAGACCACCGGGCGGGGCCTCGCGGACGCCGAGGCGTCACTGGCGGCGGCCGCCCCGCTGGGCAGGCTGCTGGAACCGGACGAGGTCGCCTTCGCCGTCACCTTCCTCGCGGCGCCACGGGCGGCCGCGATCAACGGCCAGACCATCGTGCTCGACGGAGGAGGTTTACCGGGATGAGCCCATTTCGGGCGTCGGCCGGGTTCACCGGGAACTGGCGGCATATCGACCTTGCCGTCGAGGACGGGGTGGCCACGGTGACGCTGTGCAGGCCGGACAAGCTGAACGCGCTGACCTTCGAGGCCTACGCCGACCTACGGGACCTGCTCGCGGAGCTGCCGCACCGGGACGACGTGCGCGTGCTGGTGCTGGCCGGGCAGGGCCGCGGGTTCTGCTCGGGCGGGGACGTCGAGGAGATCATCGGCGAGTTGCAGGGGATGAAGACCGCCGAACTGCTGGAGTTCACCCGGATGACCGGGGCGGTGGTGAAGGCGCTGCGGGAGTCGCCGCTGCCGGTAATCGCCGCGGTGCACGGGATCGCCGCGGGCGCGGGCGCGGTGCTCGCGCTGGCCAGTGACTTCCGGTTGCTGGCCCGTTCCGCCGCGTTCGCCTTCCTGTTCACCAAGGTCGGTCTGGCCGGCGCCGATATGGGCTCGGCCTACCTGCTGCCCCGGTTGGTCGGCCTCGGCAGGGCCACCGAGTTGCTGATGCTCGGGGACAAGCTGGATGCCGAGCGGGCCGAGCGGATCGGGCTGGCCACCAGCGTGGTCCCCGACGCCGAGCTGCCCGGCGCGGTGCGGGCGCTGGCCAGGAGGCTCGCCGACGGCCCCGCGGGCGCCTACTCGGCGACCAAGGTGCTGCTCACCAGGGAACTGGACATGGATCTCGGCGCCTCGATCGAGCTCGAGGCGATGACCCAGGCGTTGCTGATGACCGGCGAGGACCACCGCGAGTTCTACCGTGCGTGGTCCGAGGGCAGGGGGGCACGATGGACGGGGAGGTGACCCCGCACCGGGTGGTCACGGCAGCGGAACTGGCCAAACCCGTGGGTTACGCGCACGCGGTGGTCGCGGCGCCCGGCCGGACGGTGTACCTGGGCGGGCAGACCGCACAGGACATGAACGGGGAGATATCGGGTTCGACAATTTCCGAGCAATTTGACATAGCAGCGGGTAATGTGGTGATAGCGCTACGTGCAGCAGGTGGCGGGCCGCAACACCTGGTCTCGCTGATCGTGTACGTAACCGATGTGCCGGCCTACCGTGCCGCACTGCGCGACCTTGGCCCGTTGTACCGCAAGCATTTCGGCCGCCACTACCCCGCCGTCGCACTGCTCGGGGTTGCCGAGTTGTTCGACCCGGACGCGAAGCTCGAGCTGGTCGGCACGGCGGTCATCACGTGACAGGGAGGATTGTTCAGAACGACCCGGCGACCGCGGGCCGCCAGGCCCATGGTCACCGCGGCGCGCAGCGCCACCGGGTGGGTGGTGGTGGGCGACGGGCGGGAGGTCGTTGCAGCTCACCGCACTGGTGATGCGCATTGCAGACCTGAATAACCGACCGCGGAGTAGGACACAGGGCGTCCGCGAACGCGCTGAGAGAAGAGCTGAGAGAAGAGAGGTGTCGTTTTGACCCTTTCCGCCGAACACCGGGAGCTGCTCGAGGACACCGAACGCGTCGCGCGCAAGCTGCAGCCATTGGCCGGGACCGCCGAACCGGGCGCGGTGAACCGGCCCCTGCTCGCCGGGCTGGGCGAGCACGGCCTGCTCTCCCGGCTGTTCCGGCGGGAGGACGACGGCTACGGCGCGGTGTCCGCGATGGATCTGTGCCTGCTCAGGGAGGGGCTGGCCAGGTACTGCACGGAGGCCGAGACGGCGCTGGCGCTGCAGGGTCTCGGCAGCTACCCGATCCTGTCCGCGGGCAGCACCAAGCTCGCGGACGCCTGGTTGCCCCAGGTGGCCGATGGCAGCGCCGTGGCAGGGTTCGCGATCACCGAACCGGAGGCGGGTTCCGACCTCGGTTCCCTCGCGCTGGCCGCCACCCGCGACGGGGACGGTTTCCGGCTCACCGGCGAGAAGGTCTATATCTCCAACGCGCCGGACGCCGATGTGTACTCGGTGTTCGCCCGCACCACGCCCGGTGCGGGCACCAAGGGAATCACCGCCTTCGCCGTTCCCGCCTCGGCGAAGGGACTCAACGGCGAGCGGCTCGCCATGCTGGCGCCGCACCCGATCGGCAGGCTGACCTTCGACGAGGTCTTCGTGCCCGC